>CAZBIF010000031.1:12628-18405 GCA_964492055.1 uncultured Flavobacteriales bacterium | reverse complement strand
GAAGGTTTCTGTGACCTCAATTGATGCCATTAATTCTGCGGGTTCTGAAAGAACGGCAAAAGTCTGGGCCTGGCACCCATTGGCATCCGTTACGGTCAATACATAATTACCTGCCGGCAAATTACTCAATACATTGGTATTTTGAGAAGAAGTACTCCATGTATAAGTATAGGGAGCTACTCCATTTAGCACGTTAACGCTCAATCGTCCATTGGTGCCGCCATTACATTTAATTGTACTGTCTACACTAATGCCTGCAACTAAGGGTAGGGGTTCACTAATGGTAATAGAGGCAACTGAAGTACAACCACTCGCATCTGTAGTTGTAACAGAATAAACACCGGCGCCTACATTATTTAAAATGCTATCCATGTCATTATTGCTCCAGGTAAATGAGTAAGGTGTAGTGCCACCATTTACGCTTACACTGGCATTTCCGTCAGTTAGGCCATTACAGCTAACATCATTGATCAGCATAGTGGAGGATAACAGACTATCCGGTTCATTGATTGTCACACTCGCAGTATCAGTATTCATTATGCTATCGGTTATAGTTACCGTATAGGTTCCTGCTGACAAATTAGTTATGGTCATAGTAGATGCATTATTGCTCCACATGTAGGTGTAAGGGGCTAAGCCTCCACTAGCTGTAGCTGTGGCACTTCCATCTGTATTTCCTTTGCAACTAATATCCATACCTTGGGCTGCTGCCAGAAGTGGACTCACACACATATTGGTATCAGCAGGACTGGCGTATACTTGTTTGCCATTAATTACCAAGCCAGGTTGTACCTTGGTACCTCTACTCCAGTTTAAAGGGTCATTATTATCCATTAAAGGATTACATAAAATAATGGAACTACCTTCACCATTAGCATAAGTTGGCCAAGGTGAGCTTTCATCATAATTTACCGAATCAACTGTGTTGCCGAGATCGTCCTTAATTACGATTGCTTCACCCGTATTGATTAATGATCCACTAGTCCATATAGCATGGGCATCCATATTGTAATAGTTCCGAAACCCGGAAGAATCCACGGCGATAATGAAGTAGGAGGAGGGCAGAATACTATCATTGCCAAAGGTATAGGTAACTCCCTGACTAATGGTGTAATTATTTAAATAGACTGGATTACTACTTGTGTTATATAATTCAATAAATTCAGTTGAATCCGATCCGCTTTCCGGCGGATTATACATTATTTCATTAATTAATATCTGGGCCTGAAAGGAAGAAAAATAAAGAAAGAAAAACAGGAACGAAAAAATGGATAAATAATTGGTAAAAACTTTTTTCATAGCAATAGTAGTTTCAATTATGTGTAATCTGCGAAAATACTTATTAATTCTAATAGTGGTAAATAATCAGATCATTTTTAGGAATTTTGCTACCCTCTCATAGCTAATGCATATACCCCGATTTTATTTTTATTTTTTTATTTTTTTTCTTGCCTCATTTGTTTGTTGTACGCAGAAAGACGATAAAAAAATTCCGGTAGTCCACATCAGTAATGAAGCTGTTGCCTTAGACGATACCACTGCCTCTTTTTTTACAGCTATAAGCTTGAGGGATTCTTCCCTTCAGTCTAAGATCATTGCTCAAAGCCGGGACTTCTACAGGCAAATGAACTGGAAGACAAAATGGCTAAATAAACTGGAACCCACTGAAACGGCATTGTCTTTCCTAAAAGAAGCCCGCCGGGCCCGATACTATGGTCTGAAACCGGAAACTTATCAGGCCGACTCTTTGCTTTATCGTTTACAAAGGTTATATCAAGCTGAAATGCCGGAGCAAAAGAGCTTGCAAGCATTGGATCGCGACCTTACCGCTGCCTTTTTGCTGTTTACCGCTCATTTGCACAATGGGCGCATTACCCCTCACAATTCAGGTCGGAAATTATGGCTAGATGAACACCATCAGCATATCGGACAAAATAAGGACCTGCTTCTTTCCCTGGACGAAGAAGTAAAAATGGAAAGTGTGCTGGATACCATCCACCCTCCCCATACTTATTACCTAGATCTGCGAAATAAACTGAGGGAAGTGATCGATGAGAAAGCACGTGACATTAAAGAATTTGAGGGCTTTGAAGAAATAGCCCGCTTTAAGCCTGGTTTTGAAGATGAGCGGGTAGGGAAAATCCGGCATAATTTGAATCAATGGTCAGTGCCGGTGGCCCTTGACACCAATCTAAATATAAATGTAGTGGATGACAGCCTGGTGCAGTCCATCAGGATATTCCAGGAAAGCAGGCATATTAAAGCTGATGGTATGCCCGGGCATAACACCCTACTTTACCTGAATATGACCCATGACCAGCTGATCGAACTGATTTCCCTGAACCTGGAACGCATGCGCTGGCTTAATGAGAACTTCGGCCACAAATATATTCTGGTCAATGTGCCGGAGTACATGCTGCGGGTTTATGAAGAAAATGAAGTGGTGATGAAAATGCGCATCATCGTCGGCAAGCCTGAAAATCCTACCCCCATCTTTAGCGATACCCTTAAATACCTGGTATTCCGCCCCACCTGGACGATACCCCAAAGCATCATAAAAAAAGAGATGATACCTGTACTGGCAAAGGATCCCTGGCATTATTCCTCTGAATTTTATTTAAAAGAGGGGGACAATCTGATCAATCCAGCCAGTATCGACTGGAAAGATTCATCGGTTTACAATCGTTATTTTCATTTCGTGCAAAAGCCCGGCCCTTCCAATGCGCTTGGATTGGTTAAATTCATTATGCCTAATAAACTAAGTATTTACCTGCACGATACGCCCAACCACCAGTTGTTCCTGCAGGAAGATCGCTGCCTGAGCCACGGCTGTATCCGACTGGATAAACCAGGGTTACTGGCTACTTACCTGCTGCGGGATGTGGAAGGCTGGGATCAGGAGAAAGTGCAGAAAGCGATGAGTGAAGGCGGAACCCGGCAGGTTAACTTAAAAACCGACTACCATGTGCAGATCGCTTATTTTACCACCTGGGTTAACGAGGAAGGGGAGTTAAAGATTGCAGAAGATATTTACGGTCACGACCGGCTGCAATTAAAGGAATTGAATAACCTGCATTAATCTTTTTTCCATTTTTCCACCAGTTCATGTATTTTGAGGTAGTTGGAAGCGTTGAGGTATTCCTGGTCATCAAAATAGGCGAAGATCACGGTTTTATGTTTGATGGTATCGATCACCTTCTTGGAAATGTGCTTTGGTAAGGCAGGACAACCCTGGCTTCTACCGAGCCGTCCATAACGTTTGATCCACTTTTCACTCACATAATCCGCATCGTGCATCACGATTGCCCGGTCATACATATTATCGTTCACCCCTTCTTCATGCCCGTGCAGCCTCATACTATAACCTTTACTGCCGGTATAGGATTTTCCGGTAATGTAAAATCCCAGGCTGCTTTGATAGGAGGAATGGGTATTGGAGAAATCGCTGGCCAGGTCTTCTCCGGTATTTCTGCCGTGGCTTACATAAGTATTGAAGATAATGGTTGGTTTGCTCAGATCAATGGTATAAAATCGCTTATCGCAGGAAGATTTGGTAAAATCAATGATGGAAACCAATTCTTTCTCCCCCAGTTTGTTTTCTTGTCTCATAGCGTAATAACCGATAATGGCGAAGCGAAAGGGTTTAAAATCCAGCCCGTATTTTTCCGGGTTTAATTTTTGATAGAGGGAGCGAATGGAATCTTCAAAAGTTACCACATCGCTGAAACCATCTTCTATCCGCGGCTTATTGTACAGGGAATCCAGCTTTTTCATAAGGGCCTGGCTGGAGATGGTCTTATTTCCCAGGTGGATGCTGTCTTCTTCCGAAAATTCCTGCTTTCGGGCTTCGTCATTTAAAGACTGACCACATGCATAAAATATACTGCTGATGAAAATAAGTGTGACCAGACTACTTTTTAAGGCTATATTCATAGGAATGGAAATAGTGGTTCAATAATCTATATTTTTGAATGAAATGTACAGATTGTCCAACAAAAATCTGACCTTAAAATTATTCACTTTTACCGGAATCTGCATCGCCTGCCTCATTTTTGGCTGGTGGCCGGTACCCAACCGCATGCTGGATAAAAACACCCAGCAAGCCTTTCAACAGAAGATAGATGGGAAGTATGAACAGTTGGAGAAAAAACTCACCGCCTTTATTTCTGCCTCCGAAGGAAATCTTGACGAAGAAGAAGTGGCCTACTACCAGCAGTTATATCAAAAAGAAGGATTTTCTTTTTATAAATTGCAAAATGACAGCCTGGTTTATTGGTCTGAGAACCAAACTTCTTTTGCAGGCAAAAACCCGTTTGACAGTGCTTATACGTGGAGCGGAAACGGGCTTCATTTGGTGGATCGGCAAGTTATTGGTGATAGCCTATTTGTGGCCCTGGCCCTTATCAAGCATCAATTTGAATACGAAAATCAATTCATACAGAACAATTTTGCAGGCCAGTTTTCCAAAGAGTTTTCCCAGCTGGATATCACAACCAGCGAAACACCTTACCCCATTATGGGGAAAAATGGGGAGGTAATCTTTTACCTCAGTCAGGATGATGTAAGGGAGCTTCCTGCGATTATCTACTATCAGGCAATTGCTTTGTTCCTGGGTTTGTTCGGCCTGCTATTGATCGTCTACCGCTCCTTTAAAAAGAGGATAGGGTTTAATTTAATTTTTATTGCCCTGCTTGTCGCCCTTCGCATCTTACTTTATTTTCAGCTTCCTGCTTGCTGGCAGCAATTGGAGATCTTCAGCCCCGATAGCATGGCTTTTAATCCCTACATCACTTCTGTAGGGGATTTGTTTCTGCATTTACTCTTGCTGATCAGTATCTTATTGCTTCAATCCAAATACAGGGGACGCTATAGTGCAGTGCACACTTTTACCTATGCTTTATTAATCTGGTTAGGTATCTGCTTTTTTCAGGACTTAATACAGTTTTCTATCTTTAATTCAGCCATTGTATTCGACCTGAATAATTTTTTTCAACTTGATTACCTTAGCTTTTTCACCTTCATCAATTTCAGCTTGTATTTCATAGCCTTGCTCATTCTGATCAATGAGCTGGTAAGTATGCAAAGCAAGCAATGGAAATGGCCCATATTCTGGCTTTCCGGGCTCCTTATTCTGCTGGGAAAAGGAATTACCGCAACCATTCACTATAAATCACTGGGGTTGCTGTTGTTGATCGGGGTGATATACATCAGTCACCAACGCAGATTAAGAAACATTACTGTACCTTTCGTTCTCACCACTCTCCTTTTTGCCTTGCTTACAGCCTGGATCGTTATCCAAACCGAACAGTCCAAAAAAGAACAGGCGGTTAAATTGCTGTTATTAAAAATGGCTGAAGAAAATGATCCCATCGCCGAATATCTTTTTCGCGATGTTCAACAAGATATCCTGCTTGACCCTACTATCTATCAAGCAGAAAGGACCAATGAAAAACTTACAGATTACCTGAAGTCAAATTATTTTGGCGGTTACTGGAACCGCTACCGTATCAATTTTACCCTCTGCCGGCAAGGAGATTCCCTGCTGGTCAATAACAATAGCCTGCAACATTGCAAAACTTATTTTTCCAATCGGCTGAAATCAGAGAGTTCCATGATCTCTGCCAATAACCTGTTTCAATTATCCAATGTGGGAGGGCGTATAGATTACATAGCCGAATTAAACCTGAAAACAACCGATGCTACTTTATATATTGAGTTCAGCAGCAGCTACCTCGACAATTACTTTGGTTATCCTGAACTTCTTATTGAGGATAGCG
>CAZBIF010000031.1:11572-12618 GCA_964492055.1 uncultured Flavobacteriales bacterium | reverse complement strand
TCCCATTTTGAGCGAAATGCTGACAGATTATAGCTATGCACTTTATTATAAGGATGAGCTCTTGCTAAACCAGGGAAAATATGTTTACAGCAACCGCCTCATCAATCCCGAAATAGCAGCAAATTCTTTTTACCGAAATGAATCCCACGATTACATACACCGGTATTATCAGAAAAATGGCGACACGGCAATTGTGATCTCTTATTCTAAATATACCTTTCTGGATGTGGTTACCGCCTCCGCCTACCTCATCGTTATCTTTTCCCTTCTGGCAATTCCATTGAATCTTTCCAGTGAAAAGTTCCCTTTTTATACTTCCTTTCGCTGGACGGATTTTTCCACCAAAGTGCAGATCTATTTTATCCTGTCGCTTACCCTGGCGTTGATGGTATTTAGTTTTGCCACAGCCTACCATATCCATGATCAATACAATCAAAAAAACGGGGAAGCTATAGCCGGGAAATTAAAATCCCTCAATATCGAAATTGAATCCAAGATCGGACATGAATCCGCTCTCTCCGAATCACTGCGACCTTACGTGCATGGGTTATTGATAAAATTCTCCAACATTTTTTTCACCGATATTAACCTGTATACCCCCGATGGCAGCCTGTTCAGCAGCAGCCGGCAGGAAATTTACACCAAGCATTTGCAGGGCGAACGAATGGACCCCTTGGCCCGTTACAAGCTGACCGAGCAGCAACTGGCCAGCTACCTGCAGAAGGAGTCCATCGGCAAAATGAGTTATTTTTCTGCCTACCTTCCCCTGAAGAATTTCAACAATGAAACCATAGCCTACCTTAACCTTCCCTACTTCACTCAACAGGAAGATTTACAGGAGGAATTGTCCTCATTCCTGGTATCTACTATAAACATTTATATTCTGGTATTTGCCTTTTCCCTGATGTTGTTATTCCTGTTAATTGATCAGGTGAACCGGCCCATGTTATTGATCCGTGAATATTTGGGTAGCCTGCGGCTGGGAAACCAAACCAGGTTGATCAACTGGCATAGCAAAGACGAGATCGGTGAGCTGGTGAAGGAAT
>CAZBIF010000031.1:10945-11557 GCA_964492055.1 uncultured Flavobacteriales bacterium | reverse complement strand
GCTCTGGAACTGGATGAGAGTGCGCGTCAATTGGTACAAAGTGAAAAGGAAGGCGCCTGGCGTGAAATGGCCAAGCAGGTTGCCCACGAGATCAAAAACCCTTTAACCCCCATGAAGCTGAGCGTGCAGCACCTGCAGCGTGCCTACGAGCAAAACCACGACAATTTAGATGAATACCTGGACAAGACCACAACCACCCTCATACGGCAGATAGAAACCCTGGCTGGTATAGCCGATGCCTTTGCCAATTTTGCTAAAATGCCCGCTACGGAGAAAGTTGAGGTGGATTTGCTCAGTGTGGTACGGAATGCCAGTAATTTATACCAGGAGCGTATTTCCTTGCAGATCGATATCCCGAATGAACAAGCGCGGATCAGGGGTGATCAGGATCAGTTATTACGATTATTTAACAACCTATTGAAAAATGCTATCCAGGCCACCGAGTCCGTTTCCAGTCCACGTATTTCCATTACTTTGAAAGAAGAGGGCAGTTATTATCTGGTAGAAGTGGAAGATAATGGCGAAGGCATCGCCGAGGGAGAAAAAGGGAAAATTTTTGAGCCCAACTTTACTACTAAAAGTTCAGGTACCGGACTGGGCCTGGCGATGGCC
>CAZBIF010000031.1:10337-10935 GCA_964492055.1 uncultured Flavobacteriales bacterium | reverse complement strand
TTGTGGAATACCATGAAGGAAGTATAACCTTCAGCTGCCGGCCTCAAGAAGGAACGGTGTTCAAAGTTCGTTTTTCAAAGCTTGTTTAAATCAGCTACTTTTGTTTTAAAATCTATTTATGTCCAATATCATCAAAGAAAAGCAAGGGAAGACCCGCATTCTGAAGATCAACCGGCCGGAGCAGTTGAATGCGCTGAATAAGCAGACCATTTCTGAACTGGGGGATGCCATAATTGAGGCAGAAGTCAGCCAGGAGGTAGCTACCATTATTATAACCGGAACAGGGGAAAAAGCCTTTGTAGCAGGAGCTGATATCAAGGAATTTCATCAGTATTCTGTTGAAGAAGCCAAAGCTTTAGCGGCAGATGGACATTTGCACCTCTTCAACCGGGTGGAGCATACCCGAAAACCGGTAATAGCTGCCATCAATGGCTTCGCTTTGGGAGGGGGACTGGAGTTGGCCATGTCCTGCCATATCCGTATTGCCTCTAAAAGTGCTAAAATGGGCCTGCCGGAGGTAAGTCTGGGAGTGATCCCGGGTTACGGGGGTACCCAGCGCCTTCCTCAACTCGTGGGAAAAGGAAAAGCCATGGAGATG
>CAZBIF010000031.1:8204-10327 GCA_964492055.1 uncultured Flavobacteriales bacterium | reverse complement strand
GGCATGATCGGCGCGGAAGAAGCCCTGCAAGCCGGCCTGGTCAATCAGGTGGTGGAGGCAGATCAATTAATGGACACTGCCCTGGCCCTGTGTGAAAAAATTCAAAAGAACTCAATCGTAGCCATCGGCCATGCAATAAGCGCGATCAATTACGGTTATCAGGATGGGGTAAATGGTTTGGATAAAGAAATTGAACTATTCAGTAAATGTTTTACTACTTCTGATTTTAAGGAAGGTACGGATGCATTCCTCAACAAAAGAAAACCTGAGTTCAGCGGCTCCTAAACGGCTTTTACTCTTTTGAAAGCCTTGAGGAACCTGGCCGGGCAAACGGCCATATACGGGCTTCCCAGTATCGTCGGGCGGTTTTTGAACTACCTGCTGGTGCCTGTACATACTGCCATCTTCTTACCGGAACAATTTGGGGTGATCACCACCATGTATGCTTATGTAGCTTTTTTGGTGGTTTTGCTCACCTACGGTATGGAAACGGCTTATTTTCGATTTCAATCCAAAGCGGATAAAAATGGGGAAGCGGTATACTCCACGGTTTTAAGGTCCCTGTTTTGTACTACGGCTTTTTTTATACTCCTGACCACCCTTTTTTCCGCTGAGATCGCAAACTGGATCAACTATCCGGAGAATGCGGAATACGTGGTCTGGTTTGCCTTCATAGTAGGACTGGATGCCGTGACATCCATTCCCATGGCGCGCCTGCGTATTGAAGAAAAAGCCTTCACTTTCGCCTTGATCAACCTGCTGTCCATTCTCATCAATATCGGCCTCAACTTGTTCTGGATTGCCTATTGCATTCCCGCTTATAAAGATGGCGTCAGCAATTTTTTTATCGATCATTTATATAGCCCGGGGATTGGCGTGGGCTATGTGTTTCTCGCCAATCTATTTGCTTCCATTTTTAAATTCCTCGTGCTGAGCCCCTGGTATCTTAAGCTTAAAAGCAGATTCGACCTTGCCCTGCTTAAAGAGATGTTTATTTACGGGAGTCCGTTGTTGATCAGCAGCCTGGCTATCATTGTTAATGAACAAGCAGATAAGTTACTACTCAATTGGCTGTTGACTGAGCAAAAAGGAATTGAATATGCCAATGCCCAGGTGGGTATTTACGGAGCTTGCTATAAACTGTCAATTGTAATTACCCTTTTCATTCAGGCTTTTCGCTATGCTGCAGAACCTTTCTTCTTTCGGGAGGAGAAAAACAAAGATGCACGTAAAACCTATGCACGGGTGATGAAGTATTTTATTCTTGTCTGTCTTTTTATCTTTCTGATGGTTACTTTATACATCGACCTTTTTAAGTTTTTTCTGGCAAGTCCGGCTTATTGGGAAGGCCTGCACATTGTGCCCATCCTGCTGGGGGCAAACATTTGCCTGGGTATCTTTTACAACCTTTCTGTCTGGTACAAACTTACTGGTATGACGCGCTATGGTGCCCTTATCGCTGCCATCGGTGCGGTAATTACCATTGTGCTCAACCTGCTTTTGATCCCGGCATATGGCTACACCGCCTCAGCCTGGATCACCCTTATCTGCTACAGCAGCATGGTGGTGATCTCCTATCTTGTCGGACGACAATATTACCGTATAGACTATCCCTTGCGAAAAATAGCCTTGTATATCGCGATGGGATTGTTGGTCTACGGGCTCGGCAGCTGGCTGAACCATCAACTGCATGGGGTGATAGCCTACCTTCTCACGGCAGTCCTCATCCTTCTTTATCTGGCTGGGGTATATACTTTAGAAAAACCTAAAAAAGCGATAATTTCGTAGGCTCTAAAGCCCGCCTGAATTAAAATCGTCAACCGTTCGCGGAATCAATTGCCTCAGTACGCTACCTCCGCTTCAGCCGGGGTAGACCTGAGAGCGGAGCTGCAGGAACCCATTGAACTCGGCACTCTGGAAAAGGCTATGGTACCTACCGGTTTGTTCATAGAGTTGCCTGTTGGTTACGAGGCGCAGGTTCGCCCCCGTAGTGGACTGGCTGCTAAATATGGTATCACCGTGCTGAATTCACCTGGTACCATAGATGCCGATTACCGTGGCGAAATAAAAGTGATCCTGGTGAACCTGTCAGCCGAAAAATTTGTCATTCAACAAGGAGAACG
>CAZBIF010000031.1:7804-8194 GCA_964492055.1 uncultured Flavobacteriales bacterium | reverse complement strand
GCTGGTAATTGCCCGTCATGAGCAAGCCGAATGGGCACAAGTAAAAGAATTATCAGAATCAGAAAGAGGTGCTGGCGGTTTCGGCAGCACCGGAACTAATTAAATTTACATTTCATGAAAATCATTGTGCCTATGGCAGGTATTGGCAAGCGGATGAGGCCACATACCTTAACTATACCCAAACCTTTATTGCCTATCGCCGGAAAGCCCATTGTGCAACGCCTGGTGGAAGACATTGCCGAGGTGTGTGAAGAACCCATAGATGAAATTGGGTTTATTATTGGCGATTTCGGCAAGAAAGTAGAAGAAAACCTGCTGGAAGTAGCCGATCAGCTGGGGGCAAAAGGACATATTTACCATCAGGAAGAAGCACTCGGCACCGCCCATGCC
>CAZBIF010000031.1:0-7794 GCA_964492055.1 uncultured Flavobacteriales bacterium | reverse complement strand
CATATTGTGCGCAAAGGAGATGATGAAAGGTAAGACCATCGTGGCTTTTGCCGATACCCTTTTCCGGGCGGATTTTAAATTAGAGGATGAAAATGACGGAATTATCTGGGTTCAGAAAGTGGATGATCCGTCTGCTTTTGGCGTAGTACAGCTGGATGAGAAAGGGTACATCACTGATTTTGTGGAGAAGCCCCAATCCTTTGTTTCAGACATGGCCATCATTGGGATCTATTATTTTAAAGACGGTGCCTACCTGAAGGATCATTTGCAATACCTGATCGACCACGACATTAAAGATAAAGGCGAATACCAGATCACCGATGCCTTGCAGCGCATGCGTAAGGAAGGCACGAAATTCAAGCCCGGAGCTGTGAAGGAATGGCTGGATTGTGGTAATAAAAATGCCACCGTAAATACCAATCAACGGGTGCTGGAGTTTATCCGCGATAAAAACATCATCGCCAGTTCCGCAACCATAGAAAATTCTACAATTATAGAACCGTGCTATATAGGGCAAGAGGTAAAGATCACCAATTCTGTGGTCGGACCCCATGTTTCGCTGGGGGATCATTCACAGATCAATCGTTCCGTAATCTCCAATTCCATCATTCAGAAACAAAGTAAGATTGAGGGAATGAACCTGCAGAACAGCATGGTAGGCAACCACACCTCGCTTGCACAAACAGTCAAAGAGATCAGCATTGGCGACTATAACCAATGGGAAGCTTAATGCGGTATTTGGTCTACATTGGTTTACTGGGTTTCCTACTGCAGGCATGCGGCCCCAAAAAGCAGGTACTCGAGGATGGTTCGGAAGTAAGTAAGGAGGAGCTTAGTGAGCGGAAAAAAGTAGCTTTTGGCAATGCCTATATGGAGGCCACCAAACAAAAAGTATTGGGAAATTATGACAAGGCCGGGGAACTCTACCGTTCAGCCATAGCAATTGACCCCAATAGTGCGGCTGCCCATTATGAATTGGGAGTGATCTATTCTTTTCAGGGGAACAATCCGGCTGCCTTCGAGCAGTTCAGGGAGGCCCATCGCCTGGATTCGAAAAATTACTGGTACCACTTATCCTACGCTACCTATCTTGAAACCAATGGAAACATAGAAGACGCCATCAAGGAGTTCAAATCCCTGGTTAAGAACCACCCGGAGCAGTTGCAACTTAAGTATGAACTTGCCAAGTTGCTGATCGAGCAGGAAAAAGCGGAGGAAAGTATCGCCTATCTAAATATGATCGAGGAAGAAATTGGTATTTCAGAAGAGATTTCCAACCTCAAGCAACGCATCTATCTGGCGGATAACAATCTCAAAGGGGCAGTGGGGGAATTGGAGAAATTAATTGAAGCTTATCCTCAGGAATTAAAGTATTACGGGGTGCTGGCAGATATGTACCTCAATAATGGAAAGAAGGATGAGGCACTCGAAGTGCTTAAGAAAATGCAGGAGATAGATCCTGACAATTACCGGGTGCAACTTTCCCTGGCAGCTTTTCATGCGGAAGCAGGCAATGAAGAAGAATATTTTGAAAACATCAAAAAGGCCATCTCCAACCCAAGTATGAACATTGATGAAAAAGTAAAATTCATCCTTAGCGAGTACCAGATTGACAGTGAGGAGAAAGAAGCCAAACGAAAGGGTATCGCATTATGTTCCCTCATTGTGGAGACGCATCCCAGCAATGCGAAAGCCCATGCCTTACTGGCGGATTTTCTATACTTTGACAATCAACTGGAGGCTGCCAAACAGGCTTATTTCAATACCATTGAGCTGGACAGTAGCCGCTTTCCCATCTGGAACCAATTGCTGGTTATTTTATCCGAAAGTAAGGATTACCAGCAACTCGAAAATTACGGCAAACGTGCCATAGAACTTTTTCCCAATCAACCCAGCTTGTATTTGCTATATGCCTATGGGCTTTCAGAACAGAGAAAGTATGAAGAGGCAAATGACTACCTGAAAATGGGCGCCGATCTGGTAGTGGACAATCCCGCACTAAAAGGGCAGTTCTATTCCAATCTGGGGGATAATTTACACTCCGTAAAATCGTATAAGGAATCTGACCGCTATTATGAAAAAGCGCTGGAAGTAGACCCTAACAATGTTTATGTTCTCAACAATTACAGTTATTATCTCTCCCTCCGGAAGAATAATTTAGACAAAGCGAAAGCAATGTCCCTGAAATCAAACCAGTTGATGCCAGGGCAATCCTCCTTTCAGGACACCTATGCCTGGATACTCTATCAACTTGGCAATTATGAGGAAGCATTGGAGTGGATCAACAAGGCCTTAAATTCAACTTCTGGTGCGGGAGGGGTTTTATTGGAGCACAAAGGCGATATTCTTTACCAGCTTGGGAACGAAGAGGAAGCGGTGGAATTTTGGAAAAAGGCCAATGAAGCAGGGGGAGCATCGGAGTTCTTACCAAAAAAAATAGCGGATAAAAAACTATATGAATAGATACGGCATTTATGTCCTATTAATTCTCTCTATCCTGGCTGGCTGTAAATCCACAGAACGCGCCCGTCGAGCTTCCCTGGAAGGTAAAAAAACGGAAGCCCTGATCTCGGAAATGTTGACCAATGAATTACATTATGAATTTTTTTCTGCCAAGGCCGCTATTACCATGCATAAGGGCGAAGAAAAAACTTCTTTCAAAGCCAACCTTAGAATACATAAAGATTCTGCAATCTGGATCTCCATCACGCCTGCTTTAGGAATTGAAATGGCGAGGGTGTTGATTACCCAGGATACGGTAAAAGTGATCAACCGCCTGGCCAAGGAATATTTTATCGGGGATTATTCTTATATCAATAAACGGTTTAATATTGACCTGGAATTGGAAACCCTGGAATCAATTCTGATCGGTAATTCCATTGCCTTTGAAATAGATGATAAGATGAAATTTGGCATCGATGGGGAAGATTATTACCTGGGGAATATGAAAAAGAGGAAGGCCCGGAAAGCAGATGAAAAACCTCAGAAGATCGAACGGCAGAAGGAAGAGGTAGTCAGTTTATGGATCAACCAAAATCATTTTAAAATTGACCGTTTTATCTTATCGGATTTAACGGCTGATAGGTTTATCATGGGGGAATATAAAGATTACGCCCAGTTGGACAGCCAGCTGGTAGCCTCTCAAATACATCTGGAAATACAATCCGCAGAACCCGCCATTGTGGAAATAGAATATTCGCGGCAATCCCTGGAGAAAGAATTAAATTTTCCTTTTAACATATCTTCCAAATATGAGCAGGTATATTATTAGGATAGGTTTATTGACATGGCTATTCTGTGTAGGGGTGGAAGTGCTTTTCGCTCAATCCAAACAAGAACTTCAGGAAAAGAAAAAGCAGTTGCAGGAAGAAATAAACTATACCAACAAATTGCTGGAACAGACTGCCCGTACCAAAAGCACTTCCCTCAACCAGCTCCGGCAGATCAACAAGCAGATCAACAGCCGGGAAGCTTTGATCGCGACTATGGAATCGGAGATTGAACTTCTGGAAGACAGCATACTGGCCCATCAGAAAAACCTGGATAGCCTGGAAAACCAGCTCGATAAACTGAAAGATGAATATGCCGCCATGATCCTCAGTGCCTATCGCAATCGCAGTGCTTACGACCGCTTTATGTTCCTTTTTTCTTCTGAAAATTTCAATCAGGCCTTCAAACGCTTGAAATATTTCCAGCAATATGCCCAGTTCAGGCAAGCTCAGGCTGAAGCCATCTCTAACACTCAGGAAGGTATTGACCAGCAGATCACTACCCTTACTGCCATTAAAAAAAGCAAAGAGGGCCTGTTGCAGGCACGCCTAAACGAAAAAGAGAAATTAAACCGGGAAAGATCGAGTCAGGAAGAAGTTGTACAATCCTTGAAAGGCAAGGAACAGAGCCTTAAAAAACAACTGGTTGACAAAAAAGCGGCAGCAGAAAAAGTAAATAAGGCTATTGAAAGGATCATTGAAGAAGAGATCCGGAAGGCGCGGGAGGCTGCCAAAGCAGCCGGAAGCAGTAGTGCAGGCTTCCCCATGACTCCCGAAGCCCGGGAATTATCCAATTCCTTTGCCGCAAACCGGGGGAAATTGCCCTGGCCGGTAGGTGAAGGCGTTGTGATCGGTCAGTTTGGGGAACATCCCCACCCTACCCTAAAAGGGGTTAAAGTGCAGAACAACGGAGTGGATATTTCCACCGCTAAAGGCAATACTGCCCGCTCCGTGTTTGCCGGCAAAGTGAGCAAAGTATTTATCATTCCCGGTGAAGGGAAATGTGTGCTCATTCAACACGGGGAATATTTTACCCTTTACAGCTATTTTAAGGAAGTGTTTGTTACTACCGGACAAGAGGTGGATACAAAGCAAAACCTTGGCTTGTTAATAAGTGAAGATGATGAATCCAGTTCCACCATGCACTTCGAAATCTGGAAGCTGAAAAACAAGCTAGATCCTGAAGACTGGATATTCAACAAATAAATATCAAATTCCTGTAAGTTTGGGATTCGATTCCTTACTACTTTGGTTTGTAACTTAATCAGGGGGAAATCGTAATTAATCTTGATTTTTTTTGATCTTATCCGATAAATATGCTATCCACCGTCTATAAAAGAATAGCTTGGCTAATCATGGGCATGGCTTTTTTTCTCCCATCCTACGTGCTTGCCCAAACCCCGCCTGACGGCATTAATTATCAGGCAGTAGTGAGGGACAACAATGGGAATATCAGAGCAAATTACTCCATTTTTGCCAGATTTAGTATTCTATCCGGTTCAGTGAACGGCCCTATGGTTTATGAGGATGAATTTGGACCCGTTAGTACCAATCAATTTGGTTTGCTTAACCTGATCATTGGGGGAAACCCTACCTCCTCCAGCCCGGTCGGTAGTATAGATGAAATCAACTGGGGGGGTAATCTGCATTTTCTCAAAGTAGAGATAGACGCGGGCAATGGGTATGAAGTACTTTCCAACTCCCAATTACTGTCGGTCCCCTATGCATTGTATGCTAAAAGCAGCGGAAACCAATTGAAAGCTGGCCCCGGAATACGCATTTTCAATAACGATTCTATTGTGAATCTCGGAGACCTTGATGAGACCAATGAATTGATCTCCGGGATAACCCTAAATGGAACAGATTTGGAAATTAAGGAAGGGAATGTTACCACGGTAACCGACCTGAGTGCTTTAGTCCCGAATGTAGACCCGAACGATACCCTCAGTGATGCCAGCTTGATCAACGATTTGGAATTGAGGATCTATACAGGAGATGGGGATTCGGTAAGTGTGAGCCTGGCTTCTTTGGCCACCGATGTTGAACTACAACAGGAAATCCAATTGGTGAGGACTAAAATGCAACAAGACTCCATTCTTTTCACAAATCGCATCAATGATTTAAACAATCGCTTTATCGCTGACTCTGCCCTGGTGCGTGATAGTATAGGTTCCATACTGGATAGCCTGAACAAGCATATCGCCATGGATTTGGATACGGACTCCACCAATGAAGATGTAGAACGCCTGGAATTAAACAACAGCGTGATCGAATTATACCAGCATGGGGTGGTTCAGGCAACCCTATCTTTGGATACCCTGGGGGATGGTGACCGTACTGCCATCACCAACCGATTGGTCAGTTTAATTAATCGCTATGAAAGTGATTCAGTATTAGTTCGCGACAGCATCGGCTCCGTCCTGGATAGTCTAAATAAACACCTGGCCTTGGATTTCGATCTTGATTCAACCAATGAAGATGTGGATCGCCTGGAATTAAACAACAGCGTGATCGAATTGTATCAGCATGGGGTGGTGCAGGCTACTATCTCTTTGGATACTTTGGGCGATGGCGATCGCCTTCAAATCACCAACAGGATTAACAATTTACAAAATCGATTCACTGCCGACTCCACCGCCAATGCGGATAGTATTGCTGCCTTGCGTACTGATGTAAACACCAACCGGGGGGATATAGCCACCAATGCCACCGCAATCAACAACCATGTTTCTGCCGACGGGGACCTTAGTTCCACCAATGAACTCAATACCCAGTTTCAGATCAATGGGGATGACCTGGAGATCACGGATGCAGGGGGGACACTCTCGGTAGACCTGAATGCTTTTTTTACTTCCCTGAGCATTGATACGGTATCTTCCGTGGATATCACTAACGACAGCCTGCGCATTTTCAGCGGCGACGGGGATGTGGTAAAAGTGGATATTTCTTTTCTTGCCACGGATGGGGAAGTGAGTTCGGATTCCCTGATCCTGGCCAATGCCATACAGGCCAACACCAACCGCTTTATTTCATTGGAAAGCCGTCGTGTGGCCGACTCCACTGCCAATGCGGATAGTATTGTTGCTTTGCGCCTTGAGGTAAACACCAACCGGGGGGATATAGCCACCAATGCCACCAACATCAGCAACAATTCCACCGCAATCAACAACCATGTTTCTGCCGACGGGGACCTTAATTCCACCAATGAACTCAATACCCAGTTTCAGATCAATGGGGATGACCTGGAGATCACGGATGCAGGGGGGACACTCTCGGTAGACCTGAATGCTTTTTTTACTTCCCTGAGCATTGATACGGTATCTTCCGTGGATATCACTAACGACAGCCTGCGCATTTTCAGCGGCGACGGGGATGTGGTAAAAGTGGATATTTCTTTTCTTGCCACGGATGGGGAAGTGAGTTCGGATTCCCTGATCCTGGCCAATGCCATACAGGCCAACACCAACCGCTTTATTTCATTGGAAAGCCGTCTTGTGGCCGACTCCACCGCCAATGCGGATAGTATTGCTGCCTTGCGCATTGAGGTAAACACCAACCGGGGGGATATAGCAACCAATATCAGCAGCATCAGCAATAATGCGTCGAACATATCTACCAACACCACCAATATTGCTACAAACTCAGCCGCTATTAACGCAAACACGGATAGTATAGGTTCAGTGCTCGACAGCTTGAATAAACATATTAATCTGGATAATGACACGAGTCAACGAAATGAGTTGATAAACAGTTTTCAATTGGTGGGTTCAGATTTGATATTAGTGGATAGCGGTGGCACGTATACTGTTAATTTAAGCGTATTCAGCGGAACGGATACGGATGATCAGAATTTGCGCCTCAACGCTTCAAGAGACAGTATTTTGATCAATGATGGGGATGGAATCAGCATTGCTTATATACTTGATTCCATTACGACAAATGTAGGAGCTATAGGCAATAATGCAGCTAATATAACTACCAATGCCGCCAATATCTCCACCAACACCACCAACATCAGCAATAATACTGCTAACATCTCCACCAATACAACCAATATCGGGAACAACACTACCGCCATCAACAACCACGTAGCGGCGGACGGGGACCTGAGCGCCACCAACGAACTGAACAGCAACGCCCAGTTAAGTGGCACCGACCTGCAGATCACCGATGCGGGGGGGACGCTCACGGTAGACTTAAGCAGTCTGGACAACAGCGGCACGGATGATCAGGACCTGAGCCTGAACGGAACACAGGACAGCCTACTGATCGAAGACGGCAGCGGAGTGGATATTTCCTATTTATCCACCGATGCAGAGCGAAGTGCCGATTCAGCGGTACTGGCCGGCAGGATCACCACCAATGAGGGGGATATCGCCACGAATGTGACCAATATCAGCAATAACGCAGCGAACATCTCTACCAATACCACCAACATTAGCAATAATGCATCGAACATCTCCACCAATACCACCAATATTGGGAACAACACTACCGCCATCAACAACCACGTCGCGGCGGACGG
>CAZBIF010000030.1:17172-21886 GCA_964492055.1 uncultured Flavobacteriales bacterium | reverse complement strand
CTGCCTTTTCCTGAGGCACCACCGCTGCAGCTTCTTCTTTTGGCCGGTTTTTGTATTTGCGGTACCAGACGAGTATTCCGATAACCAATAAAAGCAAGATCAGCACCAGCCCGATGGTGTTTTTATTAGCCTGGATCCAGTCCCATAAGGAAAATGGCACTTCTTCAATGGGCTTAATATCTTTAATATCAGCCTGTGGGTCTACCTGCACACTTTTGACACTCAATAGCAGGGGTTCTGTCTTCAGGCTATCCGCACCAATCCGAAACAGAAAGGGGGGAATGGCATGGAAGCCACTGTCCCAGGAGGTTACCGTAATTTGTTGCGTAATGCTCTTGGTGGTGATGTCATCTTCATCGAAGGCAGTGTCAGGTTCTCCGATCTCTACGATTTCCACGTATTTCGATAAGGTATCTTTCAGCGCAGGTAATAGGATCTCTTTACTGGCAGCGGGAAAGCGGGCTTCCAGGGTAATGGTTGCCTGCTGACCAATACGGATCTCCTTTTCCGATAAGTTGGAGGTTACGGTCTGGGCAGGGCTTAGCAACTGAAAGCCAAGCATGGCGATAGCTATGTAAAGCAATTTTCTCATCTGCGGCTTTCCCTTCTTTTAAACAGGTTCATCAGTGGTTGAATGTAGGATTGATGAGTAGCCAGCCGCACATGATCAACCCCGCTTTTTCGCAGGTTTTCCCGAATGTTGTCCTGTTTGCGCATGGCTTCCGCCCGGTAATAATTGCGGTTAGAAACAGATGAAGTATCTACCCAGCGCAATTCCCCGCTTTCGGCATCCTCCATTTCGATCAGGCCTACATTGGGCAGTTCGGTTTCCCGTTCATCATAGATCTGCAAGGCTACCAGATCGTGTTTTTTGTTGGCGATCTTCAGCTCATCCGCATAGCCTTCTGTTAGAAAATCAGAAATAAGAAAGGCCGTGCATCGCTTTTTGATGGCCAGGGTAAAGTAACGCAAGGCTTCTTTCAGGTTAGTTCCCGAATGTTCAGGCTCAAAGTCGATCAATTCACGGATGATCATTAGAATATGACTTTTACCTTTTTTGGGAGGAATGAATTTTTCCACCTGATCGGAGAAAAAAATAACCCCTACCTTATCATTATTATTTATAGCGGAGAACGCCAATACAGCGCAAATCTCTGTGATCAGATCCTGCTTGAATTGCTTCTTGGTACCAAAGTTTTTGGAAGCACTCACGTCTACGAGGAGCATCACGGTCATTTCGCGCTCCTCTTCAAAAACTTTTACATAAGGCTGGTTGAATCTGGCCGTTACGTTCCAGTCTATGCTGCGGATCTCATCGCCCATCTGGTATTCACGCACTTCGCTGAAGGCCATACCACGCCCTTTAAAGGCCGAGTGGTATTCACCGGAAAATATCTGATTGGATAATCCCCGGCTTTTGATCTCGATCTTTCGAACCTTTTTGAGGAGTTCCTGCGTATTTCGATTCGATCGCCCCATCTATATATCCGCTTAGGGAATTTCTACGGCATTGAGTATGTCGTTGATAATGTCTTCGGAAGTTACATTTTCAGCTTCAGCCTCATAGCTCAGGCCAATACGGTGACGCAACACATCTTTGGCAACCGCCCGCACATCTTCGGGAATTACGTATCCGCGTCGCTTAATAAAAGCGTAGGCTTTGGAAGCCATGGCCAGGCTTATACTCGCGCGGGGAGAGCCACCGAAAGTGATCAGGTCTTTAAGGCGTTCCAGCCCATAGTCCTCAGGATTTCGGCTGGCGAAAACGATGTCCACGATGTATTGCTCGATCTTCTCATCCATATACACTTCCTTCACCACGGCCCGGGCTTTCAGGATATCTTCGGGCTTCAAAACTTGTTTGGCTTTGGGCATCCCTCCTTTAGCGAGGTTGTTGCGAATGATCAGTTTTTCTTCTTCTTTTTTAGGATAATCCAAGACCACTTTTAGCATGAAGCGGTCAACCTGGGCTTCAGGCAGGGGGTAGGTTCCTTCCTGCTCCACCGGGTTCTGGGTAGCCAGTACCAGGAAGGGTTTGGGCAGCTCAAAAGTAGTTTCCCCAATGGTAATTTGCTTTTCCTGCATGGCTTCCAGTAAGGCCGACTGCACTTTGGCAGGCGCCCGGTTAATCTCATCTGCCAGGATAAAGTTGGCGAAAATAGGTCCCTTTTTGATAGAGAACTCTTCCTGTTTCTGGGAATAGATCATGGTCCCAATGAGGTCAGCCGGCAAGAGGTCTGGAGTAAACTGTATACGGCTGAAATCTGCTTCGATAGTAGTGGCCAGGGTGTTAATGGCCAAGGTCTTTGCCAAGCCGGGAACTCCTTCCAGCAGTATATGTCCATCGGAAAGCAAACCGATCAATAGCCTATCCACCATGTATTTCTGACCTACGATTACCTTGTCCATTTCCATGGTGAGCAGGTCTACAAAGGAACTCTCCTGCCGGATCTTTTCGTTCAGGGCTTTAATATCGGTATCTTCCGAAGACCTTCTCGTCTCGTATTTTGCCGGATCTTCGCTGCGGACTGTATTTTCTTCCATCTCTTTCTCTTAATTTGGTTGTCAAAATTAACGTAGTGTCTTTCCCGTGGTTGGTGGGGCGCTGTTAATTAATGTTAACACCCATAGCCTGTGAATGTTAAAAAAATAGAAAAGCTAAAAAGTGGGAATGCACGGCTGTTTGAGGAATGCCGGAAGATCCGCAGAAAAGTTTTTGTAGAAGAGCAAAAAGTAGCAGAAAATGAGGAGTTTGATGAATTTGAGAAAAGAAGCCATCACTACCTGATCTACGATGGCAAAAAACCAATTGGGACCGCCAGATGGAGAAAGATAGGAGACAAGGTAAAACTGGAGCGTTTTGCGGTGCTTAAATCCTTTCGCAATAAAAAATTGGGAGACCAGCTGTTACAGGTAGTTTTAGAGGATGCCAAACAAGAAAAAAGGGAAATTTACCTGCACGCCCAGTTAAAAGCCATTCCCTTCTACGAACGTCGGGGATTTGTTAAGGTAGGGAATCAGTTTTCAGAATGTAATATTGAGCATTATAAGATGGTGTATAATGAATGATGAATTGAACAACTTTGATATTAAAACTCTGAAAATTGCCTTGATGAAGGTAATTTCTCTATCATCCCGTCCCCAAATTAATTATACTCTACACAAACGCCGAATACCCACTAATACCCCGGCCTACAATAAGGGAGTTGATCTGCTTGGTTCCTTCATACGAATAAATGGCTTCAGCATCAGCAACAAATCGGGCTACCTGATGCTCCAGCAAAATACCGTTTCCGCCCATGATCTCCCTCGCCTTATTCACAATGGAGCGGGTGTGGGTAGTGCAACTTACCTTGGCCAAAGAAGCCTGCTCGTCCGTCATGGTACCCTGGTCCTGCAATTGAGAAAGACGAAAAACCATCGTTTGCATGGCGGTGAGGTCAGCCAGCATTTCTACCAGCAGGTCCTGAATTAACTGGAAGGAGGCGATGGGTTTGCCGAACTGTTTTCGCTCCAGAGCATATTGTAAAGCATATTCATAGGCACCACGCGCGCAACCCACCGCCTGCCAGGCCACCCCGGCACGGGTGGCCTTCAGCACCTTGGCGGTGTCTGCAAAGGCGTTCGCCTTTTGCAGGCGGTCGCTTTCCGGTACTTTACAATCATTTAGATAAATATGTGCATTCTGAACAATCCGCAATGCCATTTTATCTTTGATCTTCTCCGCACGAAAACCGGGATTGTCCTTCCGCACAATAAATCCCTTCACCTGATTATCCGCTTCATCCTGCGCCCAGATGATAGTAATATCTGAGAAGGTGGCATTGCCGATCCATTTCTTTTCCCCATTGAGTATCCAGTGATCACCTTCTTTACGGGCTTTGGTGGTTAGTCCGCCGGCTACTGCAGAACCTACTTCCGGTTCCGTCAGACCAAACGCCCCCATTACTTCCATCTTTTGCATCTTTGGCAGCCATTCTTTTTTCTGCTCTTCTGATCCGCAATGATAGATACTGCCCATGGCCAATCCGCTTTGTACCCCGAAAAAGGTAGATATTGACGTATCTACTTTCGCCATTTCCATAGCCACGATGCCATCCAGGAGATGCGAATGGCCGGGTAGGCCAAAATCATCCATCGGTACACCGCAAAGGTTTAGTTCCGCCATTTTCGGAATCAGTTGATGGGGAAATTCACCTTTCAACCAATACTCATTAGCAATGGGTTGTACTTCCTCTTCCATGAACTTTCGCACTTTCAGTTGAATGGCACGCTCTTCCTTGCTTAAAGTTTGATTCAATTCATAGAAATCACCATTAATAGGAGGAGGGTCGGACTTTTTATTGCCGGCTTTAAGCGCCCGCATCAGGTTGTAGAGCTCAGCCTGTTTCATGTTGGAAATGGAAGAAAATATTTCTCCGATATCAATGTGTTTGGAAATAGCCCGTAATTTTTTCAGGTCTATTTTTTTAAAAAAATCCAAGAATCCGCTATCTTGTTTTTCACTTTCTTCTTTGGGAAGTTCCTCCTGACTCATAATTCCGTTTGATTGGTTGGTAAATTTAACAGTAAAGTAAGGGAGGTGGTTTTTGGGAGGTGAGATCAGAGATGGGAAACCTGAAATACGAAACCTGAAATACGAAACCTGAAATACGAAATCTGAAATACGAAATCTGAAATACGAAATCTGAAATACGAAATCTGAAATACGAAA
>CAZBIF010000030.1:11715-17072 GCA_964492055.1 uncultured Flavobacteriales bacterium | reverse complement strand
CTGAAATACGAAATCTGAAATACGAAATCTGAAATACGAAATCTGAAATACGAAACCTGAAATACGAAATCTGAAATCTGAAACTAGAAACGGGAAATATGAAACAGGAAACTTGAAACTAAAAACTAGAAATATAAAACTAGAAATATAAAACTAGAAATATGAAACAGGAAAATCAGAAATCAGTAAAAGGGAGGGGAGTGGGGAGTGCTTATGTGAAAACTTGAAACTTCCAACTCTAAACTTCAAAACTTCAAAACTTCCAACTTCAAAACTTCCAACTTCCAACTTCAAACTTCCAACTTCAAACTTCCAACTCACACCCTTATCTAATCACATCATAATAATCCCTTCGGCGGTTCAGCTTGAGATCCTGCAGTACGGGTGATTTTACATTGATGGTGACCATGTAGCTCTGCCGTGGACCTTTGGGGATCCAACTGATGGCCATCTGCCAGCAATGCAGGTCACGGTTGATGTTGAGGGCGGTGTAGGTAAGGTCTTCCCGCTCGAAATCCCAGCCCGAGTTAAAGCCGATCTTCCATTTTTTTGTCAGGCTGAAATCCCCGCCAAAATTGAGTGTCTGAGTATATTCATCCAGAGGCTGTCCTTCCTGGAGGTTACGGTAATTTTTACTGTAGCGGATATTATAGTTGATGTTTAACGACCAGGGAATGTTGAAGTCCACAAATTGTTCCGGATAATTGTTGATCTCCTCCATTTCTTCCTCCGATCCATACGGACTGGTTCGAGGCTGAGTTATCTCCCGGGCAATTCCCTTTTTCTTGCCCCCTCCCCGTAAATTAAATCCGAAGGTGGCATTGGCACTTGCCAGTCTCAGTAATCTTCCTGTTGCTGAATGATAACTTCTGTCGTAGTTTATTCCGTTGCTGTCTACCGCATAGGGATCCAGGCTGCCATTCAATTGAAAAGTAAGAAATTGTCCGATCCGGCTGCGGGCATTGAAGGCAATATTGCTCCAATTTAAACTGTCCGCTGCCAGGTCATAGGAGGTATTCAGACCGATATTATCGAATAAAGTGATCTTTTTTAAACCGGTAGTATCCTTATCGGAGGCCACTTTCATTTCTATGTTGTTCAACAGGTTGATCCCCAGGCGACCGCTTTCCCTCCGATCCGGTCTCCCAAAAAGCGATTGATCATATAGGCTGTATTCCACTCTTTCCCCTTCATCTGTTACGTACTCCCGTAGTCCTGTGTTTATTTCCGGCTGGTAATTAAAGGTAAATTGCGGTGTCACTACATGGCGGATGGCCTGTACTCCGTTTCCTCTAAACTGATACATTCCATAAAGTTTGGTAGTAAGGGAGGTGTTGAAATTGTAGGTGCCAGCCCGGAAAAAATCATTGATGGTATCGGTAACCACCTGTCTTGTTTCAGGGTCATAAAATCGTCGGCTGCCGCGGGTCGCCCATATTTCCGTATAGTTCAGCTGGGGGGTCATGTTAAAGTACTTAAACATTTTGATATTGGTAGCGATGGGGATGCTGTGGGTAGCCCCGTTGCGGAAGTCCTGCCGGTGTTGGTCAAGCCGGTTCAAAGCGAGATTAGTATCAATTGCTGAAAAGGTATTCCGTGCACTACCATTGTACCATATCCCCAGATTTTTATAGGCACTTCTCCACCATTCATTGCCAATGCCACCCAGGCCTTTGAGGGGGTATTGGCGGCTTACGTTAAAACTCACTTCCGGCAAGGTAAAATTGATGCGGCTGGTTTGGGTATTCTGATCATGCCGGGCACTCACCGTGAGGTTATAGGGCCTTCCTGGAAAAGAGTTGGTATAGTTGATGGAAGAATTAAATGTAGTGGTCAGGTAATCCTGCGCAAAGCTATTCAGGTTCCTGCGAAAATTACTATTGGTACCTGCCCCTACATTGGCATTGAAACGTCCTCCTGGTCGGGCCCTCGCATCCTGGGCATGGTTCCACCGAATAAAAAATTCCTTGTCCTGCCGGTAATCCGGAAATTCCGGGTAGCTGTTTCGAATATTGGCATAAGTGAAATTTAGGTTTCCATTATACTTGTAACGTTCTATGTAACGACTGTTGAAGTTTGCACCCCAGCTACCGAGAGAATAAATATCTGCGGTTAAAGCCACATCAATATTATCACTGGCTCCCCAGTAAAACCCCCCGTCCCGCAAAAAGAATCCCAGGTTGCGGGAATCCCCGTAGGTGGGAATGATGATTCCGGAAGAGCGGCCTTTTTTATTGGGAAAGAAACCAAAGGGCAAGCCCAAGGGAGTAGGAACATCCCCTACTTTTAATACGGTTGGGCCGGTGACGATCTTATCGTCAGGGATGACCTTGAGTTTACTAGTCGCCAGGGAAAAATGCGGCTCCGGATGACTGCAGGTGGTGTAGTAGCCGTTACGGACATACATGATGTCCTTATCTGTTTTCTTTACCTCATTCCCTTTGATGTAACCATCTCCTTCCTGCGTTTTAATCTCCTGAATTTTTCCTTTTTCCGTTTCAAAATTATAGGTCATTTTTCCGGCTTCATAGGTTTGTGCCCCTTCTTTGAATACCGGCAGGCCGGTCATTTTTCCCGTACTGTCAACTACGCCATTGGCCATCACCATGTTGTTTTTCAGGTCAAGTTCAATATAAGCAGCATTTAACTGAATGAGCTCATAGTTTACTTGGGCATTGCCAAATAAGTATACTTTTTCAGACTCCATATCAATCCGCATGGAATCATCTGCCCGGTAATCTACCCTGGATTCAATGGCATCTTTTGAAAGGGTGGTATCAATTTTGGATTGGATGCTATCTGACGGTATGCTATCTGCCGCAAAGGCTAGTGAATCTGCCAAAATCCGGCTATTGTGAGTTTGAGAATGCAGCATATGGGGTAGCAGGGAAACAGTTATTAACAGTAATCCGATGAAAAACCTTAACTTAACGGAAAAAGGAGGCAAACTGATGGTGCTATTTTTGTGTGAAATGCAGCATTGGGAAACGGCTTCAAAGCTAACTAATTTATTTAAAAAGTATTGTCCGCCATGCGAATGAAATATGCTATTTTAAGTACGCTGCTTGTCTTGTTTCTGCCTATGGTACAGGGGCAGGAAGAGGAATTTTTCGGGCAATTAAAAACGGTGGTGATAGATGCCGGACACGGGGGAGATGATCCCGGTTGCCTGGGTGCAAGTAGCAAGGAAAAAGATATAGCTCTTGCCATTGCCCTCAAACTGGGTGGTTATCTGGAAGAAAAATTTGATAATCTGAATGTGATCTATACCCGAAAGACAGATGTTTTTGTAGAACTGGATGAACGTGCCAGGATCGCGAACAAAAATAAAGCTGATCTCTTCATTTGCATTCATGCCAATTCCGCCGGTCCCTCAGCATTTGGTACAGAAACATTTGTAATGGGTAATGCCAAATCTGAATCCAATATGAAAGCTGCTCAAAGGGAGAACGCAGTGATCTTACTCGAGGATAACTACCAGGAGCGTTATGAGAATTTCGATCCCAATTCTCCTGAATCCTATATTGCCATGAGTATGATGCAATCTGCTTTTCAACACCAAAGCATGTTATTTGCCGGTATGGTGCAGGATCAATTCCGTGAACGGGTTGGCCGGAAAGACAGAGGGGTAAAGATGGCCCCCTTCCTGGTACTGCACCAAACTACTATGCCCAGTGTGTTGATCGAAACAGGGTTTGTTACTAATAAAAGTGAAGAGGCTTTTTTACTTTCCGAGATCGGACAGGATTATCTGGCATCTGCCATATACCGGGCCTTCAGGCAGTATAAAGATGAATTGGAATCAACATCCAGACAAATAGTAGAAGATGAAGATGATGTCATTGCAGAGGCAGAAGGTGAAAAAAAACGATCAACCGGAGATAAAAATGCAGATGAAAATGGTACTGCAAAAACCATCGCTCCTCAGGATGGTTTATGGTTTAAAGTGCAACTGGCAACCACCACATCTCAAATAGAACCTATCCCCGAAAATTTTAAGGGGTTGAAGGAAATTGAATTTTACGAAGCCGGAGGCTTGTTTCGCTATACCTATGGTTCTGCCAGAAATTGGGAAACTGCAGGAAAACTTCAGGAAAAAGCCCGTCAAGCAGGTTTTGACGATGCCTTTGTGGTCGCTTTTATGAACGGTAATCGCATAGCTGTGGGAGAAGCGGTTAAATTGCTCAAAAGAGAGAATCCTTAAATTAGTCGCATGAAAATTAAGCGGGAAGTAAAAATTGGAGTATTGGTATTGCTGGCGTTGTTCCTGCTTTTCTGGGGTGCCAACTTTCTTAAAGGACATAATATTTTTTCGAAAGACCGGTATTATTACGCGGTTTATGACCATGTAGATCGGCTATCAGCCTCCAGTCCGGTGCTGCTCAACGGCTACAAGATTGGGCAGGTGGAGTCAGTAGAACTCATTCCCTCAAGCCGCAATTTACTGGTTACCTTTTCCGTAGATGAAAAAGAATTGAAGATTCCGGTAGATAGTGAGGCCCAGATTATCAGTTCTGACCTGCTTGGCTCTAAAGCCATTAACCTTCTAATTGGGGAGTCCCATGAATTGTCAAAGAACAAAGACACCCTGCAATCCAAAATACAGGCCACCCTTAGTGAAGCGGTAAACCAGGAGATTGCTCCTCTCAAGAAAAAAGCGGAAGACTTGCTGCAAACTGTTGACTCTGCTATTGTGGTAGTGAGTGCTATTTTTAACAAAGATGCCCGGCAGGACCTTGGAGCGAGCTTTGCCAGCATCCGCTCTTCTCTGGAAACTTTTGAGCGCACCCTCAACCGTATCGATGGACTGGTAGCCGAGGAGCGGGAACATTTAAAAGGAATATTTGCCAATGTGGAATCGATCACTAAAAATCTGGCCGACAATAATGAACAATTGAGCAACACCCTATCCAATATGGAAGCCATTACTGATAGCCTGGCGGGAGCTAATTTAAAACAAACAGTAAGCAATGCGGCGGAATCCATGGAAGAATTGTCGGTTATAATGAATAAAGTCAGTCAGGGCCAAGGTTCACTTGGGCAATTGATCAATAATGATACCTTGTATATCAATCTGGAAGCAGCTGCCCGTGATCTGGATAAGCTGTTGGTCGATATGCGGGAAAACCCGAACCGCTATGTGCATTTTTCTATCTTTGGCAGAAAGAACAAGTCAAAAGATAAAGATGATAAGGAATAAAGATCTAGATAAATGGGGATAGGAAATATCATTTTTATAGTTTTATTGATCGCCCTCATCGGATGGTTTACCGTGAACGTACGTAAGATCATTCGCAATATCCGCCTGGGGCGTGACGTGGATCTTTCCGATAACCCGGCCGCCCGATGGAAGAAAA
>CAZBIF010000030.1:8328-11705 GCA_964492055.1 uncultured Flavobacteriales bacterium | reverse complement strand
AACCGCTCTCATCGCAATAGGTCAATCCAAGATGGTTAAAAAGCCCGTAGCCGGCTTCTTTCATATTCTGATCTACGTGGGATTTGTGATCATTAATATAGAAGTACTGGAGATCATTATCGATGGTATTTTCGGCACCCACCGCATTTTAGCTACTCCCTTGGGTGTAATTTATGACGGCCTGATCTGGGCTTTTGAGATTCTCGCATTCTTGGTCTTGCTGGCTTGTGTGATCTTCCTTATTCGGCGTAATGTTTTACACATCAACCGTTTCGGTTATCGTGAATTGATCGGATGGCCAAAAACGGATGCCAATTTCATCCTCATAGCGGAGATTTTGCTGATGATCGCTTTCCTGACCATGAACGGGGCAGATTACGCCTTACAGCAAAAAGGCGCTGCTCATTATGTGGAAGCAGGTGCTTATCCTATAAGTGGTTTGCTAAGCGACTGGTTTTCCGGCCTGTCTGTGGAAAATCTCATCGTATTGGAAAGGGTGTGCTGGTGGTTTCACATCATCGGAATTTTGTTGTTCCTCAATTATCTCCCTTATTCCAAACATTTCCATATTATCCTTTCTTTTCCCAATGTGTATTATTCCCGCTTGCAACCGAAAGGAAAATTCAGGAACATGGATTCGGTTACCAAAGAAGTAAGCCTGATGTTTGACCCCAATGCCGACCCTTATGCAGCCCCGGCAGAAGGAGAAGCTGGGGAACCGGAGCGTTTTGGGGCAAAAGATGTAACCGATCTGAACTGGAAACAACTGATGGATGCCTATAGCTGTACCGAATGTGGCCGCTGTACGCAGCAGTGTCCGGCTTCGCAGACAGGTAAGAAACTTTCCCCCCGCAAGATCATGATGGATACGCGCGACCGGCTGGAAGAAGTAGGAAATAACCTTGACAAGGAAGGAAAGCCGCAGGATGATGGAAAAAGTTTGCTGGGCGATTACATCCTCGAGGAGGAATTGTGGGCGTGTACCACCTGTAACGCTTGCGTGGAAGCTTGCCCCGTGGAAATTGACCCCTTATCCATTATCATGGACATGCGGCGATCGCTGGTGATGGAAGAATCTAAAATTCCGGCTGAACTCGCCGGTATGCTTACCAATATTGAAAACAACGGTGCTCCCTGGCAATTTGCCCAGAGCGACCGGGCAAACTGGGTAAATGAAAACGGATAAGGAAAAAGTCAGCAAGCTACAGGCGCTGGAAATTAACGGCAAAACCGTAAGCCCGGTATTGGAAGGTGCTCAGAAAAATTTCCTCATCGATATTGACGGTACCATCTGTGAAGACATTCCCAACGAAGAGCCGGAGCGCATGCCTGATGCTGAATTGTACCCCGATGCTTTGAAGACCATTAATCAATGGTTCGAAAAGGGTCATATCATCACTTTTTTCACCTCCCGCACTGAAGCCCATCGGCAAGTGACTGAAACCTGGCTGGAAAAACACGGTTTTAAGTACCAAGGTTTGCTGATGAATAAACCGCGGGGTGGGAATTACCACTGGATAGACAACCACATGGTACGAGCCACCCGGTTTAAAGGGAAATTTACCCGGTTGGTAAACAAAGAAGTTAACATACAAGTATTTGATCAGTAAGTATGAGTGAATCCGGAAAATTGAAAGTGCCTACTATGGCAGAACTAACTGCCAAAGGCGAGAAGCCGGAAGTGCTTTTCTGGGTAGGTTGTGCCGGCAGCTTCGACGACCGGGCCAAGAAAATCACCCGCGCCTTCGTGAAAATTTTAAATGCCATAGAGGTGAATTTTGCCATCCTGGGCACGGAAGAAAGTTGCACCGGTGATCCGGCCAAACCATGACCAATATACAGGTGCTGAATGGGTATGAGGTGAAAAAGATCGTCACTACCTGTCCCCATTGTTTCAACACCCTGAAGAATGAATACCCCGGTTTAGGGGGAGAATATGAAGTGCTTCATCATACCCAGTTTCTTCAGTCTTTATTAAATGAAGGTAAATTAAAGATCGAAGGGGGCCATTTCAAAGGGAAGAAAATCACTTTCCATGATCCCTGCTATCTGGGCCGTGGCAATGGGGAATACGAAGCCCCCCGAAGTTTGATAGAAGCCCTGGACAGCGAGCTGGTGGAAATGAAGCGTTGCCGGAGCAAAGGTTTATGCTGCGGGGCCGGAGGGGCGCAAATGTTCAAAGAGGCGGAGCCCGGCACCAAGGAGGTGAACGAAGAGCGCATGGAAGATGTAGCCGAAGTAAATCCCGAAGTAGTGGCCGTAGGCTGCCCCTTTTGCATGACCATGCTCACCGATGGGGTAAAGATCAAAGAAAAGGAAGGGCAGATCAAAGTGTACGATCTGGCTGAACTGATCGCTGAGAATCAGGACTTATAATTCTCAGATCTCAATCTTTGCTATTGTGGAATGGATCTTATTCATTTCCATTAAGGCGGCAGAGCCATACCATTTTTTCAATACCATTTTCAGATTACCGTATTGAATCGCCGGATCGGAACTGGTCCATTGGCGCGCTTCTTCTATGTCAGAAGTGTTAAAAATGTAAAGTCCCCGCAGGCTGTCATTACCAAAGAATGGGCCTGCCATCACCAGTTTTCCCTCTTTAGCCAGACGATTGATGTTATCCATATGAGACCGCTGAAGTTCGGCTGACTGGGTAGAATCCTTCGGGGGGGTAGGACCCCGTTTTAAAAAGGCTATCACATAGGCTTTCATTCCATATTTATCGGCACCGTATTCTTCCGCCTTTACTGAATCATACTTCGCTTTGATCTCATCAATGGTTTCAATCTCATCAGTTTTTAATTTGAGGTCTTCTACTTTGGAGTCTTCTACCGGATGACATCCTATACCCACAAACAGAAGAAGAGAGATGGAAATGGATTTCTTGTTTAAATCATTTGTTAAAAAAGTAAACATCATGCAGTGGTTTGGGTTATTTTTTTTAATAACAACTGAAAATTAAAAATGGATAATAGAACAGCAATAATTACCGGTGCTTCCAGTGGAATAGGGAAGGCCACCGCTAAAAAACTCGCTCAGTCGGAGATAAATGTGGTGATCTCGGCCCGCCGAAAAAAGCGCCTGGAAAAATTGAAAAATGAAATTGAATCGGAGGGAGGTCGTTGCCTGCTAGTGGAAGGAGATGTAACCAACAAAGAAGATTTTGAAGAAATTGCCAGGCGGGCCCAAGAGGAATTCGGCCGTATTGATATACTGGTAAATAATGCGGGTATCATGCCTATTTCCTTCATGAAAAACCTGCACACGGATGAATGGGAACAAATGGTGGATGTGAATATCAAAGGGGTATTGCACGGAATTTCAGCAGTACTTCAGCAAATGATAGATCAGCAAAGCGGTCACATCATCAATAT
>CAZBIF010000030.1:4993-8318 GCA_964492055.1 uncultured Flavobacteriales bacterium | reverse complement strand
CGGAAGGATTGCGGCAGGAACTGGCCCCGGAATACAATATCAATGTTACCTCCCTAGAACCTGGTTTTGTAGATACTGAGCTAACAGATACCATTACGGATGAGGAGATCAAAGAAAAAATGGGCAAGATGGCCGACCAAATAGATCCCCTGAAAGCAGAAGATATCGCCGAAGCTATATATTATGCCATCAATCAACCTAAACGTTCCAATATCAATGATGTATATATCATGCCCACTTCTCAAAAACAATAAAGTAATTTTGGGGGATGAATTATAAGGAATTACCGGCTCATAGCAGGGTATGGATCTATCAAAGTTCCCGTCCCCTGACCAAAGAGGAAGTAGAACAGGTGCAGCAGGCCGGAAAAAGCTTTATCGCAAACTGGGCTACCCACGGTGCCTCCCTCAAAGCCTCATTTGAAGTGTTTCAGGATCGCTTTGTGGTGATTTTTGCCGATGAGGCACAGGTAAAAGCTAGCGGTTGCTCAATAGATGCCTCGGTGCGGTTGATTAAGCAACTGGAAGGGCAGTTGCAACTTGACCTGTTTGATCGCACCACAATCGCTTTTCTGCAGAATGGCGAGATCCTTACTTTGCCTATGTCCCAGTTTCAAAGGCAACTAAAAGAAGGAATTCTCAATGCCGAGACCCTGGTATACAATAATCTGGTGGACACCAAACAGGCCTTCGAGGAAAAATGGTTAATACCGGTTAAGGATAGCTGGCACAAGCAATTGCTTTAAAGCTAATTTAGATCGTAATCAAGTAAGTACAATTTTTCATTCTCAGAGAGTATCCTAAACCGTCCTTGCAGTTTGCGATACATAGCCTGATTAGCTTTAAATTGCTCTTTCGGGACCACAATGTAATCATAGGGCCAGGTCAGCAATTTTTCCATACGTTCCGGTATGGAAGCCATCAAAGCATACCCTTTACGTTTCATGAAGACAAAAGGGAAATTAGGACCAGGCGGATGCAAAGCCATAATTCTGGCGTTTTTAGCAATTCCTAAGGAGTCCAACCATCCATCTGACTGATTATATGCCTGATAGCTTTTAAAAGAAAAATCTTCGGCTGGTAAATTCCTGCGTTCTGTTAATATTTGGTTCCCGCCTAAATAGAAAAAGATGATGATTATACCTGAGACTAAAAATTGGATAAACGAAGATGATCTGTTAATAATAGGAACAATCTGTTTCAGGCAGAAAATTAAAAGCACACTGAAAAACAAAAAATAAGTATCGAGAAAATAATAATCATGATGAATAAATTGCTGGAACATAGCAAGGGTAAATAAGAAAAGCCCACCGAGATAAATGATAAAGAAGGGAAGGAAGGGGGTGTCCCGGCGGAAAAATTTCTTAAAAGAAAGAAAGACTGCCATCACTGAACTTAAAATTAAAACAACGTAGTGGGAAGCAGTATAATAGTTTAAACCCCAATGCTTCCAAATGACAGGCAGAGTGAGGAAGAAATCGTTAATGGATTCAACCGGCCTTAAATTGTTCATAAAAACAGAGCCATAATATTGCAATAAGTAACGATTGTAAACTTCGTGAATAATTAAAATCCCAAGGGTTGAGAGGATAATTACTAAAAGTTTTTTATTGATGATCAGGTATTTACGCCGACGGTAAAATTCATTTCCCAAGATTGCTAAAAATGGAATAATAAAGGTAGTTCGGCCAATGGTGGCAAGAGTTAACAGAAACACAGAAAGGTAAAATCCTTTAGTAAAACCTGAATAAAAGTATTTGATATAAAAGTAAATACCCCCTGCAGCGATTGCCCAATTAGCTACCAAAGGAAGATAGTTGTTCTGGTAGGCTAAAAATACCGGGGAAAATATAGTAAAAGCCGTTACCAGGAAGGAAAGGGCTAGATTATTACACACTTTGTAACTACTTAAAAAGATAAATATCAGACCAATCACACTGAAAAAGAATACGTAAGCTCGAAATACCAGGGCAGTATTAATATTTGCCCCATGGCTAATAAAAGCGATCAAATATTGATGTATGGGGAAATTAGCTGCGGTGATGGTGTTATCATAGGCAAATTCCCACCAATGTGGATTTTGCTTATTGTAGGTATAGGTTTCAGGTAGATGAAATTTAAAGCCGTTGTTTATAAATCCATCGGCAATAGCCAATCTGTCAGCCTGCGCCCAGGCATGGATGCCGATGGGCAATTGCTCAAACGTATCACGATGGAGTTGAAACCCTATACCTAATAAACCCAATAGCAGAACAACTATTAATAATGGCTTCAATTGCATAAGTGAACTATTCAGAGCCAGCCTTTTAGTTTGTAATAAGCTATCGCTATATATTCCCGGATCACCCTGATTTCATATTGCATATAACTCCACATATTATATCGCAGGTCAAGGTTAGGGTCCTTTTTCATTTCCTTCTTTTTTTTATCCTTCAGACCGCTCTCGTCGCTGGGTATTTCAAAGGTTGGTAAAGTGCTTAGCTTTGTAAACCCTTGTTTTTCAAAAGTATGATAAGCACGGTACATGTGTTCGGGCGAGGTAATTATTAATAAATGGGCGTTCGGCCCTGTAATTAATTTGTTTATTTCCCTGGCCTGTGAGTAAGTGTTAAATCCATGGGGTTCGAAAACAACCCTGGAAGGGGAGATGCCTTTTTTCTTTAATTCTTTGCGCATAAGATCCAGTTGTCGTAAACTGTCAAATTCATTATAAGGCAAGGCAATGATAATGGTAGAAGAAGGATATTGTATAGCTGCCCTGGCACCGAAATAGGTCCTCATCAATCCGGAAGGGGAGGGCATACCGTCACCGCCAAGGATGACTATATAATCCACTATGCTTTTAGGGGCTTTTTCTTTCAGGGAAAGTTCTTCATACGCATAATAAGGCAGATCAGTAAATGATAATGCAACGAAAAGTATTCCAACCCCGCCAATTAGATTTAGTAGATTTTTAATTATCTTCATTGCGCTATTCCAAAGCCGAAGATAAGAATTCAATTAAATTATAAAACAATCACTACATTGAAGAATATAGATATAGTAAGGGGCGTGATTTATACAGAAACTTTTCTTCTATGTTTTAATAAAATTGAACTGTCGAAAATCGAAAAACTACAGGTAGTGCATTAAACCTGAATCGGCACTTTACTGTGTTCGACTTTGACTTATAAACAGGCCAGGTCTTTATTCTCCAGGGTATCCCCATACACTTTCCGGTAATATACCTTGCGCTCAATAGCTTCAATAACTACCTTTAGAAAATCAGCTTTGTAAGCCGCGCTCATCATATTCAAGCCGCCGGGGCTGAAAACATTGATCTCCAT
>CAZBIF010000030.1:1010-4973 GCA_964492055.1 uncultured Flavobacteriales bacterium | reverse complement strand
CTCTTTTGGGACGGCCGCCCGCATGTACATTACTGCGGATATCATCCGTATGGTTTATTCGTTGTATTGCAGCGTATTTTTCCCCTATACATAAGGGTTCCCCATTCATTAAAAACAAACGGGTATCTCCCTTTGAAGCCGCAGGCAAATATTCCTGAGCGATCACAAAACCATCGCGGGTAATGGCCTCAATGATCTGATTGAGGTTTTTAACATTTTCTTTATCTACGATAAATACATTGGATCCCCCTGAACCTTGCAGCGGCTTCAAGATCATGTAATTATTCTGCTCCTTTAAGAAAGCCTTTATTTCCTGTACGTCGCGACTGATGATCGTACTTGGCCGCAATACCTCTGGGAAATGCTGAAAATACATTTTATTGATCGCGTTGGCCAGTTTTGAGGGATTGTTTAAAACGATCACGCCGTTTTTTACTGCAATCTGCCCAAAGATAAAAGCGGCATTCTGAGCCCATTCACGCTCGCCGATCTCATCAGCCGGATTGTTGCGAAGAAACAAAACATCCAGCTCTTCCGCGGTTATGGTTTCCTTACCTGCCTCCTTCAAGGCCACGAAATATTCCTCGTTGTTCTTAATACCCTTCTTACTTACCCGCCGGGCGCGGGCTCCCATGTAACCGTCGGCAGTGTAGGCGAGATCTCCCACTTCCACTACAAAGGCTTTGTGTCCCATCTCATGGGCCTTGGAGGCAAGGCAAATGGTGGTGTAATTGGACTTCTCAGTGGCTAGTTCATTGATTACGAAAGCTATTTTCATCTATACTAGTGGTTAGGTTTAATATGTTGAAATGTTTATTTTTTAGCAGGTTAATTCTTTCCTGGGTAACTTCTTTTTTAAAAAAATGTGGTAATTCCGGTTCTTTTATAATACCCCGGTGCCTTAGGTCCTGCAAGAGGGGGATATGGTTTAAGTTGAATTTACCTGCGTATAACAATTCAATGCTATTTAGGGTTTGTAGGTAATCAATTAAATTAATCAATCCTTTTAGATAGATAGCATCCTTGGTCAGTCCACCGCCCCGGTATACCCGCATACTTATATTGAACGCTGTATAGGGAGAAAAACCGTGATTTCTTTTGAGGTTGTCAAAACATTCGATGAAGGAGGTGCTTTTGAGCATGCAATCTACCGCGACTACCCGTGCAGCTAACAACCTCAGCCTGTACGGCTAACCCTTCTTGTAATTCATCATAGCCGGCAAGACCGGTATAAAGAAGTTTGAAATTTTGCCGTTTTCCATTGCAGTAGGTGAGTAAATGGGTACCCACCTCGTGTTGGATAAGTGCCTCCACCCGATTTTCGGCTATGCTCAGATTGTTACTTACCAGTAATTTTTCATTACTGACCATCAAACCTGAAATATCTTCCCGAAGATCAATATCCATAGGTACATCTTTGAAGATTGCCTTGTAGTGATCCATTTCCTCACGTGCCCGCTTTACGAAAGTGATATGATCTACACAGGTTTTTTCTTCAGCTGGTTCTACCTGCAGGTTGTTCAAAATATAGTGAGCGGTGGATAAGAGTTTATCATCAGGTGCACCAAACAGGCTTTGGCTAAAGTATTTAAAATCGGCCGTTTCCCTCGATTCGATCAACAGCAGTATTTTTTCAATTTCCAGGATTTTATCCCTGAATAAACTGGCTACTGTAGGGTCATGGATCTTTTCTACCGGTAATTGAAATATTCTCTTCTTAAATGCTTCCGGGTCAAATTGAATGATACGATAGATGAATGAGGGTTCTTCCTCATAATTCCTCTCCTGAAATTTCAGGTATGCTTCCTGGCTGTTATTTGGGCTAACATTTAGCAAAAAATTCAGTTGGTCCGAGATTTCTGCCAGTTGCAGATCAATTTGTTTACCCAGTTTACCAAAGTGGGTGCGGCCGAATTCCTGGTAGTGGCGGACATTGGTTTTTGATTGTACTCTGGTGAACTCAAAAGCCGCTTTTTTTAAGCTGGTACCGAAATGTTTTTTAAATTCCCTGAAGAGCAAGGGGGTTTTGATGGCTTCACTTCCATAACCAAACCAATTGGGTAGTCCCACTCCGATCCATAGCACCCCTTTCCCCTCATCGGTGTACAATTCGATTGGGGGAGTGGTCAATTCGTTGCTTTTGGGCGAGATGGTAAGGTTTAGCCGGTGATGACGGAACTTAAAACTACTCAACTGCTCTTTTAGAATATGCATGGTAGGTTCGAGCGAAGATGAACGGTAGCAAAATGAGATTTTCTCCCCCTCGCGATCCGGTATCACTTCCATGATCAGAAACGCCCCGTATTTCTTTTTTATGATCGGGATGGTACAGGAGATGATCTTTTCAAGATCAACCGTATCCTTGGCGATTAGGTAGAAGGAGTGCGCCCGTAACAACTCCTGAATACTGCTTTCCGGTTCCTTCTCAAAGCGGTATAATACCAGGTAGGGAACAATCTTGTCCATTACTATTTCAAGATCATCCTGTGATACGTGTATAGGATTTTCCGTCTCTATATGCTCACATACCTGATCTACCAGTTTACCAATTTTTCCCACCTTTTCTAGTCTATTCCTTCAGCGGCTTCCAATACTGAGGTTGTAGTATAAGCCAATAGTTCCTTTAAATGTTCTATCTGATAGTAATCGCCTTCCCCGGTCCACTCATCCATAAAGAACTTCTTGAATTCTATGGCAATAGGGCATACCTTATTGCCGTAGGTTTCGCCTAGCCACTTGGAGAAGTATCCCCCTGCAAACTTTACGTTCTCACGCACATCAAGGTGTCGCCCTTCGTAATTGAACTCCCTTGCAGAATTGATAAATGCATCGATGGTATTTCGCCATTCTTCACCTACAATATTTCCGGTACCCAGGTTCAATTCCGGGTTTTCCTCCACGCTGGCATATTTATCATAGGCTTCCCGACGGTGATTGTAAGTGTGGATGTCATAAATGATCAGGCGGGGGTGTTGGGTTAAAAGCTCATCCAGGTAGGCTTTCAGGGCAGCATAAAACCGGTCGTAATATTGTAATGATTCCTCAACATGCTGGGAGGAAAGTTTACCTTTCCATACCTGTAATCCCCAGGCATCTTCCGGTTTCTGATACACCGCATTTTTCCGGTCCCGGTTCAGGTCTGCCTGAAAGCGGGAATAATTCACCGTAATCCGGTTGTCGGCAATAAGCGACATTTCTGCGGTGAAAGGGTCTTCTTCCCTTAGACGTTCGTGGGAACTCAGGTTAAAATGCGACAAGAGTTCCGGCCTTACTTCATGGCCATCGTGAATGGCAGTAGCCACCAGATTGGAAGTACCTTTGATAAAATTGAATTCTGACATGTTTTTTACATGTCAAAAAAACCAGCTACCCTAATTGTTTAAAAAAGGGTCGGAAATTTTTCAGCCTGACTATCGCGCATCAGCTCATAAGCCGCTTCCACCATGTCTTCTATACCAGGTTTAGAAAAATAATCCCCATCCGTTCCATAAGCAGCTCGGTGGTTTTTAGCGGTTAAGGTGCGGGGTTCTACATCCAGGTGATAATAACCGCCCTGTTTCTCAAGGATCTGCTGCAGGATAAATGCAGAAGCCCCCCCTTCCACATCCTCATCCACTACCAGTAACTTATTGGTCTTTTTTACTGATTCTACAATTATATGGTTGATATCAAACGGCAAAAGGGTTCGCACATCGATCAGTTCAACAGAAATGTCCATCATTTCCAGTTCAACTGTAGCCTGTATCGCAAGGTTACAGGTAGAACCATAGCTAACTAAGGTAAGGTCGCTACCCTCTCTTACAATTTCGGGTATGCCAAGGGGAGCCGTAAATTCACCCAGGTTTTCCGGCATTTTTTCTTTGCTCCGGTAGGCATTTAGAGGTTCAATGATAAGGGCCGGATCATCCCCTTGAAGCAGGGTATTATAAAAACCGGCAGCAGTGGTTAGGTTGCGGGGTACAC
>CAZBIF010000030.1:0-1000 GCA_964492055.1 uncultured Flavobacteriales bacterium | reverse complement strand
CAAACGTGAATGCCGCGTAAGGCATGAATGATCATGCCCATAGGCGAACCCGAATGCCAGATGCCTTCCAGCCGGTGACCCCTGGTGCGTATAATAAGCGGAGCTTTTTGACCGCCAGCACTGCGGTAGTGAACCGTAGCGAGGTCATCGCTCAGGATTTGCAATGCATACAGCAGGTAATCCAGATATTGGATCTCGGCGATGGGGCGTAGACCGCGCATAGCCATACCAATTCCCTGTCCTGCAATGGTCGCCTCCCGGATGCCGGTATCACTCACCCTTAATTCACCAAATTTTTCCTGTAATCCTTCAAGCCCCTGATTTACATCTCCTATCTTCCCGGAATCTTCCCCAAAGATTAATACCTCCGGTTGATTGCTAAGGATCTTTTCAAAGTTGTCGCGCAATACAACCCGTCCGTCTACTTCTTCCGCCTCCTCTTTGTAGGTGGGTCTCACTTCTTCTATATGTAGCGGTGATTTTTGGGATTCTGAATACAAATGGCTGCTATACAGCTTACTGTATTCATCTTGTTTTGCTTTTAACCAATCAGTAAGTGCTTGTTTTTCATCAGATTGCGTATGCCGGCTGTACCAAAGACTTTTTCGGATAGCTGCCAGGATATCTTTGCGTATAGGTTCGGGATTATTCTGTAGCTCCTGGGTTAATTTACCTATTTCTTCATTGTTAAGGGAATTATTCAGGTCCTTTAGTAATTGTACTGCTTCATCTCGATGTGCCGTAATTTCTTCCTGAAAAGCATTCCAGGCAGTCTTCTTTGCATTGCGTACAATTTTTTTAGCCTCCTCCTTAATATTTTGCAGTTCTTCTTCTGATGCCAGACCGGTATCAAGCATCCATTCACCCATTTTGCGAATGCAATCGAACTTAGCTTCCCATTCCAGTCTTTCCTTGCTTTTATACCTCTCATGTGAACCGGAAGTGGAGTGTCCCTGGGGTTGGGTTACTTCTTCTACGTGGATCAATACCGGGACATGTT
>CAZBIF010000029.1:18146-21907 GCA_964492055.1 uncultured Flavobacteriales bacterium | reverse complement strand
CCGGCCCTGGGTACTAGATGATTAAATCACATCAAACTTTGGGAAGCGAGCAAAAGAAAAGCTCGCTTTTCCTTTTGTTCAGCGAACCAAAGAAAGCCGTTAGGCTTGTGATTTAATCCACTGCTCGACCAAATCCGGCGCAAGCTTTAGCTTACCTCCGACCCTGGCTACTAAAAGCGGTCTTAATTGTCAGCTTTTTATTTTTGCACCAATGCATTGGGTTTATATTATTAACCTGAGTTCGGGATAAGGGTATTCACTCTAAATTGTTAGTAAATACCTGATATACAGATAATAAGTAGCACCATAATTTGGTATTTTAGAAGTGCAAAAACCCTTAAAACCCAAATTTCTGATGCTACAGGATAAAATTATCGAAGTCTTTTTGAAAGTGGATGATTTCTGCAATGAATTCGAAAACGAATTTAAAAAGCACTACTTGCCAACCAAGCCGAATGTTAAAACCAGATTCCGGAAATCGGGTCTTTGCGACTCAGAAGTGATAACCCTTTTGATTGCCTTTCATTCCGGTCAATTCAGGAATTTTAAGAACTTTTATCTGAATTATGTACAGGTTCACTTAAAGGAAGATTTTCCGGGAATGGTCTCCTATAATAGGTTTATAGAACTGAGCCACCGAAGTGCCTTGCCTTTTATGCTTTTTCTGCACCATTGTTCCCGGGGTGAATGCACAGGTATCAGCTTCATTGACTCCACGGTTTTACGGGTCTGCCACAATAAACGGATCAAGCGGCACAAAGTCTTTAAAGATGTGGCAGAAAGGGGGAAATCAACTATGGGGTGGTTTTTCGGCTTTAAGCTCCATCTGATTATAAATGACAAAGGGGAAGTACTTTCGTTTTACCTCACCAAGGGCAATGTGGATGACAGGAACACGAAAGCCATTACCTCCATGACACGAGATATTTTTGGGAAATTATTTGGGGACAAAGGCTATCTTTCCAAAGCACTTGCTGATGTGCTTTTCGGCAATGGCATCCAACTGATAACCCAAGTACGCCGGAACATGAAATCACAAGCATTGTCCAATGAAGAAAAACTTTTACTGCGGAAGCGGTCAGTAATCGAAACAGTTAATGATGAACTCAAGAATATCTGCCAGGTAGAGCACACCAGGCACCGGTCGATCAGCGGGTTTTTATTAAACCTAATGGGAGCCATTGCAGCTTATTCATTCTTTCCAAAAAAGCCCTCTATCAAAAAAGATATTGAAGAAACCAATCCTGAACTGATCCAAATACAGCAACAACAACTCTTATTAGGGGCGGCTTAACCCGAACTCAGGTTATTAGGTCAAAAAAGAACAGTGTGTTCTATATTGGTGAATGTGCCCACATTCCCGCAAGAATGATATATCACAATTGTCCTGATTTAAACAATGGTTTTACAAAAAGTGGTATTCCTTGGGAAGTGTATCTAACTATAGATTGTAAAAATAAAAAGCAAGCTATTGCGATAGAAAAACATATAAAATCAATGAAAAGCAAGACTTACATTGAAAATTTAAAAAAATATCCAGAAATGAAGGAAAAGTTGAAATCAAAATTTATCCATTAGGTGCCGGTTCTCCCGATAGCTATCGGGACCGGCCCTGGGTACTAGATGATTAAATCACATCAAACTTTGGGAAGCGAGCAAAAGAAAAGCTCGCTTTTCCTTTTGTTCAGCGAACCAAAGAAAGCCGTTAGGCTTGTGATTTAATCCACTGCTCGACCAAATCCGGCGCAAGCTTTAGCTTACTTCCGGCCCTAGGTTTTAAAGCCGACGATATATACACTCTTAAATAAGGCAGCAATTTGCTTAATTTATATGAAATAAAAAGGGGCAGTGAATCACTGCCCCTTTTTATTAATACTATTTATTTTATTGTAAAAAATTATAGCTTAGCGAAATTTGAATAACACTATTCTTAGCATCAAAATCGAGATCATCTTCATAAACTGACGTCAATCCCATTACATATCTGGCATTAAAACCAAATCCGGAATCAAGGGTGTAACCCAATCCGGCTCCTACACCGAAATCTGTAGTATTAGTAAAATCACTAATATCATTTCCGTCGTTATCAGCACTGAGAAGAATACCGACCTGAGGGCCAACATGTATATCTAAACCTTCTGTCAGGAATATTTTCGCCATAATAGGTACACTCAAGTAAGATAAAGTTAAATCTCCCCCTTCATCTTCTTCAGCAGAAGCTCCTTTATCTGAATAAAGTAATTCTGGCTGTATTCCGAATTTATCAGAGAGCATAAATTGAAAGAAACCTCCCACGTGTACTCCAATCTTAGAATCTGCATTTTCAACATCATCACCACTTAAGGTTGCAATGTTAACTCCTGCTTTTGCCCCAATGCCTGTTTCCTGAGCTTTGGTCGTAAAACTAAGGGCAGCAATTACTACTGTTAAAGTCAATAATTTTTTCATAATAGATAGTTTAATAGTTTATAAGTATGTAACAATATTAACTAAACTATACTAGAACTGAAATTAATCCGATTGTAATTTTTAGCTAGGGGTATGTTAAAAAGCCATTAAATAGCCTTTTAATAATTACTTAGAGCTTCTGCTTTACCTCTACTTCTTCATACGCTTCAATGATGTCCCCAACCTTAATATCGTTGAAGTTGGCTACGTTAAGACCGCACTCATATCCTTTGGCTACTTCCTTCACATCATCCTTAAAGCGCTTCAATGACCCCAGCTCACCGGTATAGATCACCACCCCATCGCGGATCACCCGGACTTTGTGATTGCGGTTCACCTTACCATCGAGTACCATACATCCTGCAATGGTGCCTACTTTAGAGATCTTAAAGGTTTCCCGTACTTCTATGGAAGCGGTTACCTGTTCCTCTACCTTCGGCTTAAGCATGCCTTCCATGGCTGATTTAAGCTCCTCTATAGCATCGTAGATGATGGAATACAGGCGAATATCGATCTCTTCGGTTTCGGCTACTTTGCGGGCATTGACAGAAGGACGTACCTGGAAACCGATTACTATGGCATCTGAAGCTGCTGCCAGCATGATATCGGACTCTGTGATCTGGCCCACTGATTTATGTATGATATTTACCTGGATCTGTTCTGTAGAAAGCTTCAATAATGAATCCGACAAGGCTTCGATGGAACCATCCACATCTCCTTTGATGATCACATTCAGTTCCTGGAAATCCCCGATCGCGATCCTTCGGCCAATTTCATCCAGGGTAATGTGCTTTTTGGTTCGGCTTCCCTGTTCACGCTGCAACTGCAGGCGCTTGGTGGCAATGTTACGGGCTTCCCGTTCATCATCCATTACATTGAACTTATCTCCGGCATTGGGAGCCCCACTCAATCCAAGTACGGAAACCGGTATGGAAGGACCTGCTTCTTTGACGGTATTTCCCCTTTCGTTATACATGGCTTTTACCCTACCACTGTGAGGGCCTGCAAGGATCACATCACCCACGCGCATGGTACCGGATTGCACCAGCAGGGTAGTAACATACCCCCTGCCTTTATCCAGTTCCGATTCAATTACCGCACCAACCGCATTTTTATCCGGGTTGGCCTTTAGTTCCAGTAATTCTGCTTCCAACAATACTTTGTCGAGCAATTCTTTTACTCCCTGTCCGGTTTTGGCAGAAACTTCCTGGCTCTGGAACTTACCGCCCCAGTCTTCTACGAGAATGTTCATCTGCGAAAGTGCTTCCTTCAGTTTATCCGGATTGGCATTGGGCCGGTCGATTTTATTGAAT
>CAZBIF010000029.1:4651-18136 GCA_964492055.1 uncultured Flavobacteriales bacterium | reverse complement strand
CAAATACAATTGGCACACCAGCAGCCTGGGCGTGGCTGATGGCCTCCTTGGTCTGGGGCATCACACTATCATCAGCGGCAATTACCACAATTACCACATCGGTAACCTGCGCACCCCGGGCACGCATGGCTGTAAAGGCTTCGTGACCTGGAGTATCCAGAAAGGTAATGTGCTTGTTATCGTCAATTTCCACATTGTACGCTCCAATATGCTGGGTAATGCCACCGGCTTCCCCGGCAATTACATTGGCTTCGCGAATATAATCCAGCAAGGAAGTTTTACCATGGTCCACATGCCCCATTACCGTAACAATAGGATAGCGCTCTTTGAGGTCTTCCGGCCGGTCTTCTTCTTCCAGCACGGTTTCCTGGGAATCTGGCTTGATGAATTCAATCTCAAACCCAAATTCTTCCGCTACAATGGACAGGGTCTCCGCATCCAGTCGTTGGTTGATCGATACGAACATGCCGAGCGACATACAGGCAGAGATCACTTCATTGACATTCACATTCATCAAAGAAGCCAATTCATTTGCGGTAACAAATTCCGTTACCCGCAAGATACTTTTCTGCAATTCTGCCTCTTCCGCTTCTTTCTGTGCCTGTTCACTGGCAGCCTCGCGTTTTTGTTTACGGTATTTAGAACCCTTTGATTTACCACCCCCTCCGGTGAGCCGGGCAAGGGTTTCTTTAATTTGTTCCTGAATTTCCTTGTCGGTTAATTCGGGATCATCTTTTTTGGCAGTTCTTTTACCGCCCTTACGGCGATCCGGACCTCCGGTAGATATTCGCCGGCGTTTCCGCTTGGGGCGTTGTGTTTCTTTATCTTCACTGGAACTGGCAACCGGCTTGGGCTTTTTCTCTGCCGGCAAGTCTATTTTACCCAGTACTTTTACTCCCTCTAATTTTTCCACATCGGTTTTTATCTCTTCCCGTGCTGGTGGTTTAGGGGCTTCTTTTTTCTTTTCTTCCTCCGCTTTAGCTATGTCGGCTTTGCTTTTCTCTTTGGCTTCGGCCTCTGCCTTGGCTTTTGCTGCCTCTTCCTTGGCCTTGGCTTCGGCAGCCTTTTTCTGTTCCTCGGCTGCTGTTTTTTCTTCTTGTGACTTTTTACTGGGTCGGGATTTAAGGTTCATGGCATCCAGGTCGATCTTGCCCACCACTTTTACATTTTCCTTTTTCCCAATCTCAGGCTGTACTTCTTCTTCCTTTTCTACTTCCTTTTCTTCTTCCTCTTCCTTCGGTTCTGAAGCAGCTACCCCGGCAGGCACATTTTTGATCAGGATCCCCTCGTCGTCATCCGCTTGATCATCCTTGCTCTTAGGAGAAGGCTTTTCAATGGATACGCTCTCCCTTTCTGAGCTCGGCATGCTTATATTCTGGGACTCTTCCCTAGCCGATTTCTCCGATTGAAATTCGCGGCTAAGTAAGTCATACACATCAGGCTCGATCTTGGTATTCGGTTTTGCGTCAACGTCTATCCCCTTCTGATCCAGGAATTCAACAATTGTGTTGATACCAACATTCAGTTCCCGTGCTACTTTACTCAGTCTTTTTACAGCCATGTATTAATTCTCCTTTTGTCAGCTAAATTATTATTTACTCAAATTCTGCCTGGAATATCTTTTTGATTTCCTTTATGGTACTTTCTTCAAGTTCCGTTCTTTTCAGCAGGTCTTCATTGGAAAGCTCCAGTACATTTTTAGCCGTGTCGCAGCCAATATTCTTTAATTCATCAATGATCCACTCGTCAATTTCATCGGAAAATTCATCCAGGGCCACATCATCCTCCACCTGTTCTCCGGCAGTTTCGCGATATACGTCAATTTCATAACCGGTAAGCTTGCCTGCCAATTTAATGTTGTGTCCTCCTTTTCCAATGGCCAGGGAAACCTGGTCGGGCGCAAGATACACCTCTGCCTTCATGGATTCATCGTTAATGTTGATGGATGAGACCTTGGCGGGGCTAAGCGCCCGGGTAATGTATAATTGGGTGTTGTTGGTATAGTTGATCACATCAATGTTTTCATTTCTCAACTCCCGTACAATGCCATGGATCCGTGAGCCCTTCATTCCCACACATGCACCCACCGGATCGATGCGGTCATCATAAGATTCCACAGCCACTTTGGCACGTTCTCCCGGCTCCCGCACAATTTTTTTGATGGTAATTAAGCCATCAAAAATTTCAGGAACCTCCATTTCGAACAAACGTTCCAAAAATACCGGAGAAGTCCTGGATAGGGTGATCAATGGTTTATTATTGCGCATCTCCACCTTTTTCACCACGGCGCGTATACTGTCTCCTTTTTTGAAATAATCATTTGGGATCTGTTCTGTCTTGGGTAATATAAGTTCATTGCTTTCATCATCGAGGATCAACAATTCCCTCTTCCATACCTGATAAACTTCGCCGGTGATCACATCACCCACCCGGTCTTCGTATTTCTTGAATATGTTGTCTTTCTCCAATTCCAGTACTTTGGAAATCAAATTCTGGCGCAGGGAAAGTACGGCCCTTCTGCCAAAATCACTGAGCTTCACCTCTTCGGAGGCTTCTTCACCGACTTCGAAATCGGGCTCAATCTTAATGGCCTCCGACAAAGCAATCTGGCTGTTTTCATCTTCTACCTCACCATCTTCAACTATTTCGCGGTTCCGCCACACCTCAAGATCACCTTTATCAATATTCAGAATGATATCGAAATTCTCATCTGAGCCGTATTTTTTGATGATCATGTTCCGGAAAACTGATTCCAGAATGTTCATCATGGTTGGTCGGTCGATGTCTTTAAACTCCTTAAATTCTGCGAATGACTCTGTTAAGTTTATTTTCTCCATTACACCTATTTAAAAGATATTACCACTTTAGTTTCGTTTACCTGATCCATGGGGATCTCTCTTTTATTTGTGATTAATTGTTTTCGTTTTTTACCTTCAACTTTAACCTTCTCTTCCACTTCCATTTCAAGCAGTTGTTCATTGGCCGAAAGCAGCTTGCCCTTTAGTTTTTTACCCTCCCGGGTTTTTACTTCCACTTCGCTACCGAGGTAGCGCTGGTATTGCCTTAGTATTTTAAAAGGCTGGTCCAGGCCCGCCGAGCTCACCGTCAATTCAAAGTCTTCCACTTCCCTGTCCAGCTGATTTTCAATATGCCTGCTAATGGCCACACAATCATTGATCTTCACTCCCTTGTCCCCATCGATCTCCACCCGGATCTGATTGGCACTGCTTACCGTAACATCTACCAGGTAGTAGTCCATATCCTGCAGTTTCTCCTCCGCCAATTCCCTGATGGTCTGCTCTGTTATCATATTAAAATAAAAAGCTATAAAAAGAGGGGACTCACGTCCCCTCAATTACATAGTTCTTTCAACTAGGCCGCAAAAGTACAAATTTTTATTCAATTAGCACCATTACTCAACATTATCTTCTTTGCTGAGCCTAAGGCCGTTCTTAAATTTAATAACCCTTTTTACACTGCCAGCTTTTTTATCATAAAAGGTGAAGGTTCCGTGGGGCAAGCCCTCCTGATATTGTTTCTCGCTTTCCATTGTCCCAATCTCGTACCAGTTGGTCACCTTGCCATGGAAGCGGCCTTGTTTGTAGTTCGCCTCCATCATTTTCTTACCGTTCTCATAAAAATAGGTGAATAAACCATCCTGCTTTCCATCCATATAATTGCCTTGATCTTTGATATTTCCATTATCGAAATAACTGATCCTCGGTCCAAGTAACACCCCTTGTTCGTAAGTTTCCTGCAGGATCAATGCTCCGCGTTCGTTATAGTATTTCCACAAACCGCTTTTTTCCCCATTCAGGTAGTTGCCTTCGTATCGCAATTGCCCGGTGGGGTACCAGCCCACCCAGGAACCATGCATTTTTCCCTGCTTATAAAGGCCTTCATCCTGTTGATTGCCGTCGGGGTAATAGGTAAACCAGCGACCTTCTTCCATGCCCTTACCGTATTCACCCTTGCGAATAAGGGTGCCGTTTTCATGCCATACCTGCCAAAGGCTATCCTTTCTGCCTTCTTCAAAATAGCCCCTTTGCCATTTCTCGCCGGTAGCATACCAATATTCCCATCTTCCTTGCCGCAGATTGTTCTTGAACTGCCCTTTAGCCTGCAGGGAGCCATCATCTTTATAGTAATAGCCCCACTCGCCAGACTGTTTACCATTGGTAAAGTTTCCCTCCATTTCTTTAAGGCCTTCTTTGGTATACCAGGTCCAGGGCCCATGCTTTTCTCCGTTCGCGTATTTTCCTGAAGCAGCCAGTTGACCATTCTCAAACCAGCTCTTGTTTTCACCTTCCAGCATTCCTTTTTCGTAGGTGGAAAGTTCTTTCCCCTTCCCACTATCAAAATAGCTTTTCCAGGTACCGCTTTTTTTCCCATTTTTATAAACCCCTTCCTCAATCAACTCTCCGGCAGGTGAATAACTTTTGTATTTACCATCCCGCAAACCAAGCTCGTAGTTAACTTCTAACTTTAATTTGCCATCCTCATAATATTCTTTCCATTCCCCGCTGCGTTCCCCGTTTACATAAGACCCAGAAAAAGCCATTTTCCCATTTTCATGATATTCCACAATCTCTCCCGTTCCCTCACTTAGCATGGATTTTCCTGAAGGATCATAAAATGCGATTAAAGGAGACTTTTTCCGGAAATCCTCAATTTTACGGAGCTGTCCGTCTGCATACCAGTATTTCCAAATTCCCTGTTTACGATCGTTCTCATATTGACCACTATCCTGCAATTGACCATTTTCAAAATAGGTTAACCAGGTGCTATCCTTATACCCCAGATCAAAGTATCCTTTTGCTTCCAATTGTCCCGAGGGATAATAGGTTTGGAAAAGTCCATCGCGTTTGGCGTCCAGAAAATAACCCTCTTCACTTATCTTCCCATTTTCAAAATACTGTTTGAATTTGCCATTCAGCTCACCGAAATCGTAATTCACAAGCTGTACCAACTGACCATCTTGAGCATAATACTTCCACTCCCCATCTTCAATCCCCCCCATGAGGAGGGTACCTGTAGCCTTTGTCTTTCCGTTCTCCCATTTGTATTCCACTGTTTGCTGGGCCCGGCTTGATGTAATTAAGCTAAACAGGCAGCATGCTAATAAAATCCACCTCATGAGACAAAGGTATTTTAACAATCACATTAAACCTTCAGATAGCCTATGCATTTTTCAACACGCCTGTAGCCCTCCCCATGTATTTATAGGGTCAAATGCCTTACATTTACTGCCTGCATGAATAACCGGCCCTTAATTATAGCTCACCGGGGCGCTTCGGGTAGCCGTCCGGAAAATACCCTGAGCGCCTTTTCCCGAGCCCTGGAAATCGGGGTTGATCGCATTGAAATGGACCTCCGGCAAACCATTGACGGAGAGGTAGTGGTGATCCATGATAAAACCATTCAGCGCACCACCAACGGTTGGGGAAGCGTGCGAAAATTGAGCCTTAACCGCCTCCGTAAATACAGTGCCGGCTCGTGGTTTCACCATTCTTACAGTGAGGAGAAAGTACCTACACTTAAAGAAGTTCTTGAACTGGTAAACGGTCGGGCTACCCTATTGCTTGAAGTGAAGAATGGCAGTCCGTACCATCACGGTATTGAAGCCAATATTGTTAAACTGGTGAATGAATACCAGGCCAATAGCTGGTGCATTGTTCAATCATTCAATGACCGCATCATCAATAATTTCCGTTCTTTACCCCAGTTCAATACTGACCTGCAGAAACTGTTTGCAGCTTTTATACCTGTAGCTCCATTTTATGGGGGCAGTAAATTTACCTACAAGCGACTGAGAAGGTATGCCTATGCTTCTGAGGTGAACATCAATCACAATTACGTAACCACCCGGGTAGTAAGGAAGGTACATGCCATGGGCAAAAAGGTGAATGTATGGACGGTAAACGAATCCGAAGAACTATCCAGGTTTGTAAAAATGGGGGTGGATGGGATCATTACAGATTATCCCGAGCGGTTGAAAACCTTACTTCAGGAATAAAAATAATAAGATCATTAATTTCACAAATTAGAACCTGTTGTCATGAAATTAACTTTACTGTTGCTACTATCGCTTTTTCTTTCAACTGCAATTAAATCTCAGGTATTATCATTAGAAACGGATAGCATCAGAGTGAATATCGATGCAACAAAATCATTGTTTAACTCCTATACCACACTCCCGGCAATAGAATATCCGAAAAATTCGGCTAATACTATAGTACATTCTGCTGGTTTTATCTTAAGCGTGGTCGATAGTAATAATGCACTATGGCAAGCGCCAATGTTTAAACCATACGAATTTAAGCCAGGGCCCCTAAACTCTAATCCTTCTGATACATTTCTTTTAAAGATCAAGGCATCGGAAATTAATGATCACCGACGCAATTACGCTAAACCCAACTATGTCGCACCTGTAAGTATCAGAAATTGGCCTGCCCGTGGAGACTCAACTTTGGGTATTGCTAATAATCAGGCTCCTTTTTTCGATGCCAATCAAAATGGTTGTTATGATCCTCAGCATGGTGATTATCCTATCATCAAAGGGGATGAGGCAATATACAGCATCAATCATTACGTGGTAAATGATTTTAAAGTCGAGATCCATTCCATGTTGTATGCATATAATGAATCAAACGATGTTAACTTAAACAACAGCCTATTTCTGCAATATCGCGTAATTAATCGAGGTGCTGTAAACTATGATTTTGCCAAGATAGCCTTTTTTACGGATGCCGACATACACAACAGACATAATGATTATGTGGGATGTGATAGTACGAATAGTATTTTTTATACCTATAATTCAACAAATTTAGATAGTCTGTATTCAATTCCATTTGATAGTAATCCTCCGGTATTGGGGGTTAAATTTTTAACGGATTCCATGTCCAATTTTATGTATTACAATGTAGGTAATACATCCAACTTTAATCGGGAACCGGAATTAGCAATCCATTGGTTAACTTATTCAAAAAGCATCTGGACAAATGGTGCCCCTTTACGATGGGGTGAAGACGGAACAGGCAGATTTGGAGCTTCTACGGATAGCACCAATTATATCTATACGGGAGATCCATTGAGGAATACAGGCTGGACAGAATTAAACCCGATACCCTGGAATCAATCTATAACAGCGGGAGATCGGTCAGCCGTAGGAAGTATCGCTCCGTTTGAATTTCGTATAGGAGAAGAAAAGATGGTAGAAGTTGTGCTTACTGCAGGTAAAAAAACCCAGCCCAACAATTATTTAGAAAATATTGAGGAAACTATACAACTCCTTAACAAGGCCAAAATGGTTTGGGATACGGTACCAACACCCACAATTACTTATGGGTCAAATGTGGAATGTGAAGCCATTGGTCTTATTGAATTGAATTCTTCCAATGAAATTATTATTTTCCCAAATCCCGCTAAAGGCATTTTTACTATTCGATCGACAGATAAAATCCAGGAAATTCAACTATTTAGTGTAAAAGGGAAATTAGTGAAACATGCATTTCTTAATCAATACCAAATAAATTATGATATCTCTGACTTGCCTGATGGTATTTATTTAGTGAGAGCAAAAACCCAACAAAATAAGTGGGTTACCTCAAAAATTGCTTTATGGAAGTAAAAAAGTTTACTTAATCCCAGGCAATTACAAAATACATCAGATAAGTAGATTTGATTTCGAATGGCTGTTCGCAAGGTTATGGATTGGAAAGCAATTTTATGGATTTGCTTATTGGCGTTTTGTAGGCTGACAATTAACGCCCAAACCATCATTTTTGATTCCGGGGAGTTGACTCCGATAACCACAGATTCACTGGAGTTTCAGCCTGGTATGCCTGCCGATACCAATCATCCTGATTTCAAGGATGCGGTTAAGCTCACTAAGGATTCTCCCTACGCTTTGACCATCAAGCTTTTTCAACTATCTGCAGGGGAAGTATATGATTTTTGCCTGCAAAGGCACAGTTCCTATAAGAAAGTGGCTTTGATTGTTACCGCTAACTGGAATGATTATTACCAACATGTTTTAACGATCAATAAAAGCCATGATGGTTGGGATCAGCTTTGCTGGAGAATGAAAGTACCTCCAGGGGTACAAGAGGGATCAATTACGGCATATGCCTTTAATTATTATGCAGAGGACGGATATGTAAAGGATTTGATAGTGAGTCAGGTTAAGGATACTGTCCTTCCCTTATTTATGCTTACCCCCTTATTTTTTGAGGTGGCTAATGACTATATTATCAACTATCAATTGCACCTGTTATTAAATGAAGTTTCCCTTTTAAAGGAAGGTAAGATCGAAAGTGAGATTTTCAGGGAACACTCTACTGATCTTTCAAATTTCAAGAATTCCATCCACTATTATTTGTCTAGAATGGGAGAGGATCAGCTTAAAGTAGTTATGCAACAAATGAGAAGCAAGCTCACCAATCGCCTGAAGCGATCAGAATTGACTGAAGACATGCTTAAAAAACCGTGTGCAGCCTACCTTAAGGAAATGATAGTTTACGTGGATTCCATGGAACTTGTCAGGGATACCCTGATGGAAGATACAAGAGCGGTTTTGTATTCCATGGAAGATAATTATACCCTGAAACCCCTGAAGGAAATTAAACTTGAGAAGAAAAAGGTACAGGACCTACCGATAGGTTTTTTAATGAAAGGTTTTTATAATTTAAGGCTCAGTTCAGTCAATTGTGAATTTGATATCCCTTTTATAAAGGAGGAGCCGGAACCTCGTTCCGTTTGTATCCTGGCTCCCTATTCTACCTGGCAGGCGTATAATGCCTATGGAGGGAAATCATTTTACCGGAATAGCGTGGATCTGGAAGAAGTGCATTATCTGAGTACCAATCGGCCAATCACTTCCATTCATCTGGATTCGGTATTTGGCGGACATGATCTTTATATTCTACGGAATCTTTATCACTGGTTCGATACCCCTTACGGAGCCAGCATCTATCCAGATTATTTTCTGGAAAAAGAAGTTGAAAGATTGGAAGGATGTAGCTCCCTCGTTCTGGCACAACATTGTGAATATTTCACTCCGGGAATGTATTATAATTTAAAGCAATTAAGCATGGAACGTAACTTACTGGCTTTGGGGGGTAATCAGATCTACTGGAAAATTCGCTGGAACTCCTCTTTTGATACAGTAGAGTGCCGGAAAGACCGTTCTTTTTTCGCCAACTCTATCATACCTGGCATGCACTGGCGAAACAAATGGTACGGTGAGGCGAGTTTACTGGGTGTGGAATATACCCATGCCGGGATAGCTACCTATGCTCCTTATACCTTAAAACAAACCGCTCACTGGCTGTTTAAGGGGATCGATACAAGTCGAACCGTTTTTGGAGAGAGGGGCCTGGATGGCCGGGGCATTAGTGGTGATGAAACCGATAAAATGATGCCTTACTCCCCTGCAAATACCACCTTAATTGCCAAAGGGACCAATCCCGAGGGTGGTGGCGGAGAATTAGTACTCATTGAAAGGGGAAAATACGGAACTTTTTCCTGCGGTTCTATAGCCTGCGCTGCGGGAATAGGCGTAGATAATGTATTTACTCAATTAATAAAAAATTTTATGGAGAAATACCATTTGAAATAAGCGGAAGTAAGGCAGCGATTCTCCATTTTTTCTTGTCTAACCATACATAACATAAAACACTACCTGATGAAAAATCTAAACTCTTTTTACCTCTTTGCTTTAGCAGCATTGCTTTTCGGAATGGGAAGTTCCAATATACGGGCCCAGGATTATTGGATGAAACTTGATAAATCCGACGGCTTAAATACCAATTTGATTCATACGGCCTATTTGCAGACCGCCAATGAGATTTACATAGGAACCGACAGCGGACTTAGCTTTTTTGACGGACAGACCATAGTAAACTATACCCCCTACAATTCAGCACTAGGGGGGAGAAATGTGAAAGATTTCATTTACACTCAACACAAGCTTTGGATGATCACCGATGCCGGCCTGAGCAGTTTTGACGGCAGCAATTTTGTGAATTACCGTGATACCAATGGATTGTTGTCAAACAAAGTGACCGATATTACTTCCACTTCCAACGGGAATTTGTGGATAGGAACGGATAAAGGAGCCAGCCGGTATGATGGAAACACATTTACCGGCATGTCTACTACTCCGGTATCCTTGCTTCAGGCGGATAAAAACGACCGCATCTATCTTTTAAAATTCAATATTTTAGGAGATACCATCACTGCGGCGGAAATTTATGATGGTACCAGCTGGAAAAGTCATTACTTAAATGACAGTATTTATAAAAATACTTTTATTGGTTTAGAAGATCTTTTTCTCGATAACCAGGATAGGTTAATTGCGACCTCAAGGGACGGACTCTATTATATTGAAATAGATTACCCCCTGAACATTACTGAACATCACTTCAAACTTCAGCATGTGGGCAGAACCCCTTCCTATTATGTGCTGGGTCTGGATTCTAGTTATCGCTGGGTTGGGGTAAAACTATTGAATGGTGTATACAGGGGAACTGACTCCCTTCTTAGTCCCTTTCTTTTTAGCGATTTGGCATTTAGTAGTTTTCCAGATATAATTAGCGATATAATAATCGATAAAGGGAAGATTGTGGTTACCAGCTGGCGTGGCTTACTAATGGCTAATAAAAATATACATCAACCTCAGGTATTGGAAGAGGAACTTGCTATTAATACCATTCGTACAACCGTGTTTTCTGATGCTGCTTTATTTCGTAATGCCCGTAGTGGAAATGCCAATTTTGAAATGCCTAAAGGCAGTGGAAATCATGGGATTTATGCTGCCAACTTTATTATTGTAGCCAAGGAAAAAGCAAAACAAAATTTTAATGTTAATGAATCAACCTTTGAGGCTGACCCTCCGGGCCCGGTGAGTGATGTTTTTGCATTAAATAAATCCTACCTGGCTAAAGTTAGCCGGCAAGAGATCCAAACCCATAAAACGAATTATAATTCCCCGGCATACAGCATGCCGCGGGGTATAAAAAACTGGCCTGCCCTTGGAGATTCCTTAGCAGGGGTAGATCGCGACCTGGCCCCCTTTGTGGATGTAAATAACAACGGCTGTTATGATCCGCAGAACGGGGATTACCCCATTATCAAAGGAGATGATGCCGTCTACTGGATCACCCATGCGGAGGAGTTAACCGGCCTGAAATTTGAAAACCACTTTATGCTGTATGGATTTAACAACCCAAACGATACCGCTATCAATCAGGTGTTGTTCCTGGATTACCGCCTGATCAACCGCAGCAATAAAGACTATGATTCGGTGCGCATGGCCTTGTGGATGGATCCCGATTTGGGCAATGCCGCGGATGATTATGTGGGATCTGATAGCATCAACCATATTGCTTATGCATATAATGGAGATGGTTATGATGATCAATTCCTGGGCCAGCCCGGTTACGGGCAAAACATCCCGGTCGTAGGAGCTAAATTTCTTTCTGACTCCATGAGTACCTTTATCTATTATAATATAGGAGCCGGAGTCAACGGAGACCCTCAAACTGCAGCCCATTGGGTAAACTATTTAAATGCACAGTGGCAGGATGGGAGCCCGGTATTATATGGAGGTGATGGGTTAAGAGGTCAGGGTACTACAACTTTCCCTACTACCCATTTTTATACTGGAGATCCCCATCATCAAACCGGCTGGACGGAAATTACACCCGGGGATTCTGCCTTACCGCATTCGCCGGCAGATAGAAGGTTTCTGGCCAGTATGCCTTATTTCAGCCTGAATGCCGGAGAAAGTAAAACCGTATCCCTGGCTTATGGCTATGGCAGAAAAGATTCGGTAGCGGTTCATACCGAAAATATTGCTGAGATGGTGAGGGTATTGAATCATGCCAAAGCCGTCTGGGATACCATCACCACTCCGACCGCCACCTATGGCAGCAACTACAACTGCCCCTTGTTCGTTGGTCTTGAAGAGGTAGCTGAAGGTGCCCGTGAACTCCCCGAGATGAATATTTATCCGGTCCCTACCTCTGGCTTACTTCACATATCCACCGCTTTGAACGTTCAACAAATCCAACTGCTGGATTTTCAGGGAAGGATAGTTGAAGATATCAATCATCCCCAACCCAGATTCGTTATCGACATGTCCTCATTGAGGTCAGGGGTTTATATCGTAAGAGGGATAACCGGAGAAGGAGAATGGATCAATAAAAAGTGATCCTGAGTAAATAATCAATTTTCTGTTTGTGTTGTTCTTTTTTAAATGATCGAACGTATAGAGGAAGAACTTTACAGTTGGTGGGAGAATGTGCTGGAACATTCTCCTTCTATTATCATTGGTTTGTTCTTTCTCATACTGCTCACTTTTCTGGGCTGGATTTTCAAACGATTTTTTCTGAAGCGATTTGCGTCCCGTTTCTCCGACGGCTTGTTAACGCGATTTATCGGCAATATTATTTTCACCATTTTCGTGATCTTCGGAACCATTGTTTTCCTCAACCAGATCGGCCTGGCCAAAGCAGCCACCGGCATGATGGCCGGTGCCGGAGTAACCGCCATTGTGCTGGGTTTTGCCTTTCGCGACCTGGGGGAAAACCTACTCTCAGGTATAATGATGGCTTTTTCCCGGCCCTTTAATGTGGGGGATGTAATTGAAATTGAAGGCTTTGTAGGAACCGTGCAATTTCTCAATCTCCGTAATACCCACATCCGCACCTTCAATGGGCGGGATATCTATGTGCCGAACTCCACCATGATCAAAAACCCCCTGATCAATTATACCAAAGACGGCCTACTGAGGCATGACTTTATCGTGGGTATTGACTACAATGAACCCATACAGGAAGTGATGGAAACCATCCTAAATACGCTGGAAAAACAAGCTCATATTGTACAATCCGAAGCTTTGAAACCCTTTGTGGCTATAGACCAATTTGCCACCAGCACCATCAACCTTAAGATCCATTTCTGGATCAACTCCAAAGATTATGTGGGTTCAACAGTCTTATTGAAAACCGAAGTAATGCGTAACATCCTCAATGCCATCATCGAAAAAGGCTATGGCATGCCTGCGGATATTCTGGAGTTGAAAATATTCCAGGAAAATCAGCCCATTCCTATTTCCGTTCGGCAGCATCTCAACGCTCAGGATCGGCCTTCTTCTGGGCGCGGTAACCAAAAATGAGCAACAAGAGCCCGAGCAGGAACAAGCCCAGTTTGAATTTATAACTGCTGAGCAGATTTCCTTCAAAACCATTGTGGGTATAATGAAAGCTCAGGCCACTCACTAGCGCCCATACTACACATACAATCCCTAAAATGTAAAACACCCTGGCTAAGGTCATCTTATTTCAAAAGTCTATTGGATAGGTATAATTTCCTTCTCAAATCTAAAAAATTATGTTCATACAAAAAAACACCTAAAACCAGCAAGTACTCAAACGCTATCAGCCAGTAGTTCTCCGCATAGGGAAATTGAGCATAAGC
>CAZBIF010000029.1:990-4641 GCA_964492055.1 uncultured Flavobacteriales bacterium | reverse complement strand
GGATATGAATACGGCAATCGACCAGGCGATCACCCAACGCTGTTTTTGCAGCACTCCCAGAAATAAAAGGGTGGTGATGTACCAGGGATGTACGATAGGAGTAAACAAAAAATAAATGGTAAATATTCCAAGCCATAAAAGAGCCATGCTTTGCTTTCGAAAAGCGTAAGTCCAAGCGAACAGGAAAATGACAGATAGACCGGATAAAAAGGGCCCCATTATACGGATATCCGCATATCCCCAGCTTAGCTCCATGAGGTACCGGCCAAGGTAATAGAGTGAGGCATTGAACTCAAAACGCTGAATATACAATTGCAGGGAACGGGAAAAATTTTCTACCCCTTGCAAGTCCAGGTAAGGCCAGCATAAGAGTAAACTGAGGACAAAAACTACCACTGTGAGCTGAAAGAACTGACGTAAACTATACTTAAAGTAAAGGGGTAGCACGAAAAGCAAAGGCAGTAGTTTTAGGTTGATGGCAAGAGTGAGGAAAACAGCAGTGAGAAAAGTGCGATTACGATTGAAATAATAAAGCGCGGGCATCAACAGGCCTATGGCCATAGCTTCCGGATGAAGGTTCCCCGCAAATTCTATAATGATCAAGGGGTTCAAGGCATAAACCAGCCACCAGATCATTTTACTTTCCTTCAACCGCAATAGTTTATAGAAAAAATACAACCCAAAGGCTTCCATTCCTAGAATGATCAATCTGAATACTAGATAAAAACCGGTAAGGGAGGAAGCTAAAAATGCAGACAGGGCAAAGCAATATTGTAGTAAGGGTGGGTATACGGAGTAATACTGAGGACTATTCATATTATTCAGCAAGTATCCCTTTTCCGCAAAATCCAATGGCACGGCTTCGGGAAGGTAGTGATACGGATTGATCCCTTCCATAACCACCAGGCCATCCCAGTAAAAGCGATAGAAGTCATCCGAAAGCGCAGGCTGGGAGAACAAAAACAGCAGCCGCAGCAGCGCAGCCAGGAGGATCCAGCTTCTCAGGGAAAAGGCGCTGTAAATTTTCAGGAACATCCCATATGCCAGAAAACTTCCGCCTATGCAGGACCAGAATGCCAGATTATATGGCCGTTCGGTTTGGTAGCCCAGATAATGATAGCATAATAAGCTCAAAAGCAAAGCGATCGAAAATACAATCGCGGTTTTCACCTGGAAGGGCTTAAACCAAGGTACGCAATGTAGCCAAAACCAGCGGCCAGCATCAGATGAAAAGGGATCAGGCTGTAGTCCTTTAGATAAATGCCCAAACCAATGGCCAGCAAAAATAAACCGCTAAAAAATACCTCCAGGGGAAATAGTTCCGCCCTGCTTTTCCCATAATCCGTCTGCTTTCCCTGCCAGCTATTTCCCTGTACACCTACATTCCATTTAGGGGTACGCACAAATGGAGATCTGCGACCGAGGTAACCACTGATCACTGCCCGGCAATTGTGCCATGACATACCCATGGAAATGGAAAGAAAAAGAGGAAAGTAAGTGAAGAATCCGGTCAGACGTTTCTTTCCTATTTCTTTATAGGCTTGAAAATAAAACAAGACCAGGAACACGAGACTGAGGAGAAAAAAATTGCCCAGAAAGAATAGCTGCTGCCAGTGCGGATATTGCTCTTTTATCCATAACATGGGTACGCTCAGCACGCTCACGATGATGATGCTAATAAAGATCCCTGAATTCATCAGGTGAAAAAAGGCTACCGCTTTATGAATAAAGGACAGCTTTCGGGATTGCCACACCTCCTGCAGGTGTTTGCGGGCACATTCGGCCGCTCCTTTGTTCCAGCGGTATTGCTGGGTTTTCAATGCCTCAATTCCGGCGGGCAATTCTCCCGGGCTGACGATATCCGGGGTATAGCGGAATTCCCAGCCTTTCAACTGCGCCCGGTAACTGAGATCGAGATCCTCGGTAAGGGTATCGGCCTGCCAGCCTCCGGCATCTATAATGGTGGCTTTGCGCCACATGCCTGCCGTACCGTTGAAATTAATAAAGTGCCCTCCCTGATGCCGGCCCAGCTGCTCTACGGTAAAATGGGCGTTGAGCCCAAAACGGGTCAGGAGGGAATAGTTTTCATTGGTATGCCCCCAGCGGCTTTGCACCATACCTGTTCTTTCCGTTGAAAAAAATGCAAGTGTCCTTTTTAAGAAATCTCGGGGAGGTAGGAAGTCCGCATCAAAAATGGCGATAAATTCACCCTTGGCTTGTTGCAGTCCAAACTGCAATGCCCCCGCTTTAAATCCTTTTCTTTCCGTACGCTGAAGATGTTCAAACTGGTAATGGGTGCCTTTTTCTATAAACTGCCTGATCAGGGAAGTAGTTTCATCCGTGGAATCATCCAGTATCTGTATTTGCAACTTCTCAGAGGGATAATCCAGCTTATCCATACATTCCAGTAAGCGTTCCACCACATATTTTTCATTGTAAAGGGGGAGCTGTACCGTTACCTCAGGCCACTGCTCCCACTTTTTAAGAGATTTTGCCGACTTGATTTGTATGGCTTTACGGTAACTGATAGTAAGATAAAACTGGAACAGGCTATAGCCGAAGATAAACAAGAGAGCAAAGGCATATAAGATCATTATCGATATAGCCAATACATCGGGCATCATGCGTACTTAAAAATAGTATAAAGGATCTTATACCCGGCCTTCAGGGTACCGCTTACCGTACCACTGATCTTGGATACCCCTTTGCGTTTCCGGTAAGTAACCGGCACTTCGGTGTATTTCAATCCCTGCCTGATCGCCTTTATTTGCATTTCCACTGTCCAGCCAAAATTAGTATCCTGCATGTTCAAATCAAGTAATGACTGCCATTTAATGGCCCGGAAGGGTCCCAGATCGGTGAAGCTGGCATTGAAAAACACCCTCATCAGGCGAGTCGCAAGCCAGTTGCCAAAAAGCTGGGGCGGGGTCATGCTGCCTGCCTCCCGCTTTCCCAAAACCCTGGAACCTATCACCAACTCATATCCTTGCTGAATAATCGGGCTTATCAGTCTTGCCATTTCTTCCGGATGATCCGAATGGTCGGCATCGAGAAAAACAACTATATCGGGTTGCCTAGCCTTTGTTGTAAAATAAGCGATGCCCTTGAGGCAGGCAATCCCGTAACCCTTTCTATTTTCCTGCACTACCGTGGCACCGGCTTCCCGGGCCCGGCTTGAAGTTTGATCCGTTGAACCGTTATCCACTACCACAACCTCATCTACCAAGGCAGGTGGAATTTCAGCCAACACTTTACCTATGGCCTCCTCCTCATTAAAGGCCGGAATGATCACTACAACTGAATCCTTCACTTAGTTGTGTAATTTATATTCATCTTCCTCCCATACAATGGGTGAAGCCTTTTCGTACCGGCTGCTCCCGGTATCCTTCCCGTTTTCCAGTTTCAACACCCCCCGCGGGCATACAGCTGAGCAAATACCACATCCCACACAGGAAGACCTGACTATGTTCTGCCCCCGCTGGGCATACCATTTTACATCTATGCCCATCTCGCAATAGGCAGAACAATTACCGCAGGATATACATTGTCCTCCATTGGTAGCAATCCGGAAGCGGGAAAAAAAGCGTTGTTGCATTCCCAGAATGGCGGCCATGGGACAGCCGAAACGGCACCAGACGCGATTGCCGAAAA
>CAZBIF010000029.1:0-966 GCA_964492055.1 uncultured Flavobacteriales bacterium | reverse complement strand
GGGTAAAAACCGGTACCGATTACTCCACTGAATACCGCACCAATGAGGAAGCCATACATCTCCCTTAATTCCCCGGCCCGGAATAAAAACAAAGGAGTATGGCTAAAATAATGCACCCCTATCAGGCATAAAATCAATCCGAGAAAGAGAACAGAGGCGATTTTGGCATCTTTTTTCAATTCTTTTCTTTTAAAGATCCATAGTAAAGTAAAGATCAGGCTGAGTATGGCGATCACCCCACCAATAAATAGATCTTTGGTAAGCCAGTACTGAGCCGGATCATTTTGCAGGTAGGTGGCCACCACTGCTGTGGTTAGTACCACTACAAACACCACTACCAGGTGCACCACCCAGCGTTCCACCTTCCAGGCTAGTAAGGATTTATCCGATAAATGCCGGAAGGGATCCCCGGCAGTTTCGGCCAGGCCCCCGCAGCCGCAAACCCAGGAACAGTACCAGCGTTTGCCGTACTTATAAGTGAGGATAGGAGTGATCACCAGGATCATAAGTATGGCCAGGATTAACATGGCAAACCCAAGTGTTCCTGCGGAAACCAATTCCTCCACCCGGTACTCATAGAACTGATAATAATTCAAGGGCCAGATACTCTTGGCATCGTAATAGGGTAAAGTAAAGGATTCGGAATTCAACCGCATCATCAGTTCCGGAATGAGAAAGGCAAATCCCAGCTGAAAGAACATTACGGAATAGGTGCGCAGCCGCTGATAAGCGTTGTTCCGGTATTTCCAGAGAAATTTGATGCCGAAAGCTAAAATGGCCAATGTATACAAGGTACCATACACAAACCATTCAGATGACGGCGAACCGCTAATAAAGCGGCTAAGGGGATCAAAAAGTGCGATCAAGCCACTGTTTGCTCCACTTTTATTCAAGCCCAGCCACTCCGGATAAAAATACAATACCACATAAAACAAGGTGAGTAAAATGCCCGTTATCCAGGCAAGC
>CAZBIF010000028.1:20312-21937 GCA_964492055.1 uncultured Flavobacteriales bacterium | reverse complement strand
TAAAACCACTTAATTCATAAAAGGCTGCATTGGCATAGACTATTTTCTGCCGGTAAGGCTCAACGATCACCACCGCCTCCTGTATGAGTTCAATGGCCAGGTTGCGCAATTTCAACTTTTCCTCCTGTCGCTTCAAGCGGTCGATGGAATGTGCATTTACCACATACCCTTCCACCAGGGGATGATGGCGCTGGTCCATTACCGATAAGCTGAAATACTGGCGTTGATCTTGATTATCAATAAACTCCAGATCAATAAGAATGGGCCCTTCAGCCTCGGATTCACTGGCACGCAAGGCCGCGCGAAAAGCTACCCACTGCCCTACCGGAATAAGGCTTTGCAGATTCTTGCCGATCACCCGGGAGGGGTCATATCCCAATAATTTTTTTATTGCAGGACTACTGTAACGAATGCCACCCTCAAAATTCAGGATCAGGGTGAGTTCCCTGGAATTCTGATTAAGTAGCTTGAGCAGGCTGTCATCCTTGGCGGAATTTATCGACTGCTCGTTTATTTTCACGTCCGGCATGGTAGTTCGGGATATTCTCAAACCATCACTATATCCTTTTTCTTCCATATCGTATGTAGAGTTAAACAAAATAAATAATTGCTAAAGCTAGGACATTCTCTACGAAAAATGGAAAGAAAAGGTTTATCTAAATTTTATAGAATACGATTATAAAAGGTAAATTGCGCTGCATTTTTAACTTTCTATGGAAGAAAAAACCTATTTGATCGAAAATGATGCGGTTATTCTCGGCATCCTTATGCTTATCCTGGCGGCAATTTTTTACACGGCTTCCAGTCAGAAACCTTACTGGCTGAAATTTTATAAAGTAATACCGGCTTTATTGCTGTGCTATTTTATTCCTTCCATTTTTAACTCCCTGGGGATATTCTCGGGGGAGGCTTCTAACCTTTACTACGTAGCTTCCCGCTATTTACTCCCTTCCAGTCTGGTTTTATTGTGCCTTAGTATTGATATGAAAGGCATTCTGCGCCTGGGACCCAAGGCTATCATCATGTTTTTCGCCGGAACGGTGGGCATTATTCTCGGAGGTCCCATCGCCATACTGGCGGTTTCGGCCTTTGCCCCGGAAATTATCGGTGGCTCCGGCCCCGATGAAGTCTGGCGGGGCCTGGCCACGGTGGCCGGAAGCTGGATAGGTGGCGGGGCCAATCAGACGGCGATGAAAGAAATTTACGGGGCCAGCGATGAGCTGTTCTCTGCCATGATCACCGTGGATGTGATCGTAGCCAACATCTGGATGGCATTCTTGCTTATCGGTGCGGGCATCTCGGAAAGACTGGACCGCAAGTTAAAGGCCGATGCTTCCGCTATTGATGAGGTGAAACAGAAGATCCTCACCTATACTTCCGGAATCGCCAGGATTCCTGTTTTGACAGATATTATGATCATTTGTGCCATAGGTTTCGGCGGTACCGCCCTGGCCCATTTCATCTCCGACTGGATCACTCCCATTATGGAAACGTACCAGGAAACCCTGGCGGAATACCGGCTGACTTCCATGGCCAGCAGTTTTTTCTGGATCGTGGTGGTAGCTACGCTGGTGGGACTGGGTTTATCGTTTACCAAATTGAAGAAATACGAAGGCGCCGGCGCA
>CAZBIF010000028.1:18656-20241 GCA_964492055.1 uncultured Flavobacteriales bacterium | reverse complement strand
TCTATATGTGCTGGTAGCTACTATTGGGATGAAGATGGATATCATGGCCATTTTTGAGAACCTGGGATTATTTGTGGTTGGGCTGGTATGGATGCTGGTACATGTGGTTATACTGTTGGTAGTAGCCAAACTGATCCGGGCGCCCTTCTTCTTTGTGGCGGTGGGTAGTCAGGCCAATGTGGGGGGGGCAGCTTCCGCCCCGATTGTAGCATCTGCATTTAGCCCGGCCCTGGCACCGGTGGGGGTATTACTGGCGGTTTTTGGCTACGCCGTAGGCACTTTTGGCGCCATCGTCTGTGCACAGTTAATGCAAATTGTTTCACCATAAACTTTAACTAATGAATTGGATCGTTCGCCTTTTATTGAATGCAGTAGCAGTTTTGTTGCTTTCCTATCTACTGCCGGGAATTGCCGTCAGTAGTTTCTGGTCCGCTTTGATCGTGGCGGTAGTACTGGCTATTTTAAATGCTATCATCAAACCTATTTTGATCGTAATTACCATACCCATTACCTTACTTACCCTGGGGTTATTCCTGCTGGTGATCAATGCGTTTATCATTTTGATGGCCGATAGCCTGATCGGGGGTTTTGAAGTCAACGGCTTCTGGTGGGCCTTGTTGTTCAGCCTGATCATGTCCTTTTTCAATTCCATGATGGGAAAAGATAAAAAAGAGTAAAGAGTCAATCAAATCGAAGTCAGAGAAAGGCCTGTACTTTGGATTTTCTTTATTCCCTTTTTTAATCAAGTGTCAATAGAAATTGACATTTATTTCTTTTTTGAAAGTTAACATTGAAGTAGCTGTGAGCAATTTTTGTCAAAAGTTTTATGGTAAAAAATAATTTGGATTGGCCTTGAATATAATTTGGATAAATTCAAAGCGAATGCTTAGAGAGACGGAGAAGTTAGCAGCTTGTCTGGTAAATCACTCCGCCGAACTTAGCATTTGAGAAGAATGCCATCAAATTTTATTCACAGCCTTGATTTTTTCTCTCTTTTTTATCAAGAAAAAAGAGAAAAAGCGATAACTTGACATCCTGAATTTACTTTTAATGATATCATATTTATTAAGTTTCAAAAGTACATCTAAAATAAAATCACCTAAGAGATAAACTATGGAAAATAGATACAAAACCCCCATGTTCAAAGAGGAAGAACTAAAAAGCAAAAACATACTGGTAACTGGCGGCGGCACGGGCTTAAGGAATTAAGTGGCAGTAAAGGCAAGATCATCGGTATTGCCTGCGATGTGCGCAAGCCTCAGGAGATTGAAAACGTAATAGAGGGCGCTATAAAAGAATTCGGCTCCTTGAATGTGCTGGTTAATAATGCAGCGGGAAATTTCATCAGCCCCACCGAGCGGCTTTCTGCCAAAGCTTTTGATGTGGTGGTGGATATTGTACTCAAAGGTAGTTACAATTGCTCCCTCTTATTGGGCAAATACTGGATCAAAGAAAAAATTCCGGCCACCATGCTGAATATCGTTACTACATACAGCTGGACCGGTTCAGGCTACGTGGTACCTTCCGCGGTGGCCAAAGCGGGGGTGCTTTCCCTTACCAGGTCGCTGGCTTCGGAATGGGCCAA
>CAZBIF010000028.1:0-18646 GCA_964492055.1 uncultured Flavobacteriales bacterium | reverse complement strand
AAATACAAGATCCGCAGCAACGCCATTGCCCCCGGCCCATTTCCTACTCAAGGGGCTTTCAGCCGGCTGTTCCCTGAAGAAGTGAAGAAAAAACTGGATCCCCTGAACCGCATACCCCTCAAGCGCTATGGTGAACATCAGGAACTGGCGAACCTGGCCGGTTATCTGGTGTCGGATTATTCCGCCTATATGAACGGGGAAGTAGTAACCATTGACGGAGGTGAATGGCTTTACAATGCCGGGGAATTCAATTTTCTGGATGCCATACCGGAAGAAATGTGGGAGATGGTGGAAAAGCAGGTGCGAGGGAAGAAATGATCATTGAATTTGTCTGCATTTCGACACTTCGACAGACTCAGTGCAAGCAGCTCAATGTGACAAATTCAATTTAATTTAAAACGGATTCGTAGCATGCACCGCCAGTTCCGGGATATATCCCCTTTCATCCATTTCAAGAGCAGCTACAACTGCATGGGCAATTTCTTCAGGAGTTAGTTTGTTGGACTCCAGATCCCGCTCTTGCCGATCGGGCTGATTAAAGGCGGTGGGCACATAACTGGGATTGATGTTAAACACCCGCACATTGTCCCTGCGCAATTCTGCCTGCCAGGTCTGGCTCAAACCCCGGACGGCAAATTTGGACGAGCTGTAAATAGTACCTCCTTCATAGCCTTTGGTGGCAGCCGTGGAAGCTATATTCACCAGGTTTCCGGATTGCTGTTTTTTAAAAATTTTGGCCGCCTCTCTCGCCATCATGGCCAGGCCAAAAACATTCACATTGTACACTTCCTTCATCTTTTCGATATCCAGTTCGTGGATCTTTAAACGATCGGTGCCGATACCGGCATTGTTGATCAATACATCCAGCCCACCCAGCTTCTCCTGCACAAATTCAAATGTTTTCTTTACTTCCTTCTCTTCAGCTACATTGGCTGCCAGATAATGCACATCCAATTCTTCGGCCACGGCTTTGAGTTTTTCTAAATCCCTGCCAGTAATCAATAGGGCCGCTCCCTTGTCCTTTAACATCCGGGCCATGGCCTTTCCTAAACCGGAACTGCCCCCGGTGATCAAAATTTTTGCTCCTTTTATTTTCATTTATAACGCTTTAGCAACGAACAAGAAAAAGGGCTTTGATGTTCTCAAAGCCCTTCTCACTAATAAATGAAACTACTAACCAAAAATTATCCTCGCCTTAAAAACGTTATGCATGCATAATTATTGCACAAATTTCAAAAAATTATTTTTGCCCTCCTATGGATGAATACCTCGGCTTCGCTTTATTGTGTTTTACTTCCTTTATCACACTGATGAATCCCCTGGGGATCATGCCGGTATTTCTTTCCATGACCGGAAGCCTGACTAAGGAGGACAGGCGAAACACTGCCCAAAAGGCCAACCTGGTTGCTTTTATTACCCTGGTAGCCTTTGCTTTTTCCGGACAATTGCTTTTTAAGTTCTTTGGTATATCAGTCAACAGTTTCCGTATGGTAGGGGGCATCATCTTTTTTATGATGGGGTACGATATGCTGCAGGCGCGACTGGTAAAAGTAAAAATGAGCAAAAAAACGGTGCGGCAGGCTTATGTCAGTGATATCGCCATTACCCCACTGGCCATTCCCATGATCTGCGGGCCGGGGTCCATTACCAATAGCATCGTGCTGATGGAAGACGCCGATTCGGCCATGAAAAAAGCCATTCTGATTAGCAGCATCTTTATAGTCTGCCTGATATCCTTTCTGGTACTCTGGAGCTCCGCCAAAATTATGGAGTGGCTGGGGGAAACCGGTAATAAGATCATGATGCGCCTGATGGGATTGATCGTAATGGTGATCGCGGTGGAGTTTTTCTTTTCCGGTCTAAAACCTATCCTGCTTGATATATTGGAAGCAGCGAAAGTCGGATGAAAAAAGCCGGGCTGATCCTTGCTGCCATTGTGATCTTCTTCATCTTTTACTATGCCGATGAAGTAGTTTACGGGCTGCGGCAGGCAAAGGGACAACTGAACATCATCTGGCAGGCAGAGGCAATAGATGAATTAGTGGAAAAAAATTACTTTCCGGATTCATCCCTGCAAAAAATTCGGGAGATTCAGCAAATCAAAACCTTTACTGTGGAAGAGCTAGGCCTGGATCCCAGCAAGAGTTACGAAAGTTATTATGAACAGTACGGAAAACCCATTCTCTGGGTAGTGACTGCGGCACCGGAATTTTCATTGGAGCCCTACCGATGGGAATTTCCCCTGGCCGGGGAATTTGCCTACAAAGGTTTTTTCAGCCAAGATCGGGCTTTGCAAGAGGCGAAGCAACTGAAAGAGAAAGGCTATGATACCGAAGTAGGAGAAGTAAATGCCTGGTCTACCCTGGGCTATCTGGCCGACCCCATTCTCTCATCCATGCTGGAATACTCCCGGGGCCGGATGGCGGAACTGATCATTCACGAACTTACCCATGGCACCTTATACCTCATGGATTCTACCGATTTCAATGAAAATTTCGCCTCTTTTGTTGGTGAAAAAGGAGCATTGATGTATTTAAACCAAATGGGTGATGAAGAGGCCCTGGAAGAATACCTGCAATCAAACGAAAGAGCAGAAAGGTTTCGTAACCTTTTACAGCAAACTGCAGCTTCCCTGGATAGTTTATACAGTAGTTTCACACCACAAAACGCTCTCCTCCAAAAAAGAAAACTGAAACAGCAGGTTTTCGCCCGCTTTGAGCGGAAAAAAAATAAACTGCGGAAACAATACTCCCATTTGCAAGATGCTGACAAAGAGAAAATGGAAATTAACAATGCTACATTTTCTTCCTATGCAACTTACCATGAATCAGCCGATTATTTTGAACGACAATTGAAGGAGCAATTTCAGGGAAACCTAAAAGCCTTCATCGAGTATTATAAGCAACTTTGAACGCATGAAAAAGAGCATCACCGAATCGGAGTCACGCTATCAGTACCTGGAGAAAATGCCGGTGGAAGAAATTCTTTACAATATCAATAAGGAAGATAAGATCGTGCCCTATGCGATAGAAAAAGTGATCCCAAAGATTGCAGAGATCGTTCCCCTGATTGTGAAAAAATTACTGGACGGGGGAAGGCTGTTTTACCTGGGGGCCGGCACCAGCGGGCGACTGGGAATAGTAGATGCTTCGGAATGCCCCCCTACCTTTGGGGTAAGCCACGACCTGGTGGTGGGCCTGATGGCCGGTGGAGATGCAGCCATACGCAAGGCGGTGGAATTTGCAGAAGACGATAAGGAGGCCGGCTGGCTCGATCTGAAAAAGATGCAGGTATCGGAATTAGATTTTGTGATCGGCATTGCCGCTTCGGGAACCACACCATATGTGGTAGGTGCCTTAGACCATTGTAGGGAAGCCGGTATAGAAACTGCCTGCATAACCTGCAACGAAGGTAGTCCTCTGGCCAAAGCGGCTAAGTACCCCCTGGAAGTGATCGTGGGACCGGAGTTCGTGACCGGCAGTACCCGCATGAAAGCTGGTACCGCTCAGAAGCTGGTGCTGAACATGATCTCCACCGCGGTGATGATCCGCTTGGGGCGGGTGAAAGGCAACCGCATGGTGGATATGCAACTGAGCAACAACAAGCTGGTGAAACGGGGCATACAGATGCTGATGAATGAATTGAATATTTCCTATGAAGAAGCGCGGATATTGCTGGAAAAATACGGCAGTGTACGGCACGCACTCAGCAATTACTGATTACTTTTGAAGGTGTATGCACACCATTGAACCCCATTTTAACTGGCGCGACTATTACATCGCTTCCGAAGATGAACGCAGCCCGTTCTATGGAAGGGAGTACAGTGAGTTTGAGTTCACCCACGCCATCTACGACCATTGCATACACCCGCAATGGGATGAGATCGAATCCCCTACCCTCTTTATCAAGATCCTGATGGCTGATTACGAAGATGGCTATGCCATCATCGAACTGATCGGTGAATGGAACGATCTGCTGCACAATGACATTATGTTCTTCAAACGCAATGTGATCGATGAACTGATGGCCGAGGGAATCAATAAGTTCATTCTCATCGGGGAGAATGTGTTTAATTTTCACGCCTCCGATGATTCCTATTACGAAGAGTGGTTCGAGGAAGTAGAAGAGGGCTGGATCGCTTTTTTAAATTTCCGGGAGCACGTACTGGCCGACCTGCAAAGCAGCAACATCGACTACTACATGGTTAGCGGAGGCAAGTTAAATGATCTAAGCTGGCGCAGCTACACTCCCCAGGCCATGTTCGAGAAAGTGGAAAGCATGGTGACGCTAAGGTTGGGGGTGTAAAATTCCATTTCTTTATTTTTGAACTATGAAAACAACTCTACTATCCATCACAATTCTATTCCTTACTTTTTCTAGCTTTTCGCAAAAATCCAAGTCGGATTTTGTGTTTACCATAAAAACGGATAATCCGGGAATGACGAATGATAGTGCATATCAAGTACATGCTACCTTTGGCAATTTTAATTATAGTGTGGATTGGGAAAATGATGGAGTATTTGATGATTCAAATATTACTTCAAATATTACTCATCAATATCTTCAATCCGGAGTTTACACCATAAGGATCAAGGGTACTTATGAAGCTCTAAGATTCGGTTATTCACAAGATGAGGATAAGCTAATATCAGTAGATCAGTGGGGTTCAACTAAATGGAGAGCATTCAGTGGAGGTTTTTGGGGATGTGATAGTCTTAGGCAACTTCCTACCGATACGCCGGACTTATCAATAATTACTGACCTTTCAGCCCTGTTTTTTGATGCAAAGTCTTTAAAAGGTCCTGTTAATCACTGGAATGTGTCCCATGTTATTAATATGAATTCAACATTTAGGGGCGCAAATAGCTTTAATGATAGTTTATACAATTGGGACGTATCCTCAGTTGTTTCTATGTATCAGATGTTTAGAGAAGCGTATGCCTTCAATCAAGATATAAATAATTGGGATGTAAGTAACGTCCGAAATATGGAAGAAATGTTTTCTTATGCAAACAGTTATGATCGGGATCTAAATAACTGGGATGTTTCAAATGTTGAAAATATGAGGGGAATGTTTAGTTATGCCCGGGCCTTTAACAAGCCTATTGGTAATTGGGATATATCCTCTGACACAACATTGAAAGCAATGTTTAAGTATGCCAGTGCTTTTAACCAAAATATAAGCAATTGGGATGTATCAAACATTGTCTCTATGAAAGAAATGCTGCAAGGATGTTTTCTATTTAATCAGCCAATTCAAACCTGGAATGTTAAGAATGTTGAAGACATGTCAAATATGCTGTCCTTTACGGTAAGTTTTGATCAGAATTTGGCTGCATGGAATATTGATTCGGTAAATAATATGTCAGGAATTTTTGATCTCTCCGGAATTTCTGTTAAAAATTATGACAGTATATTGATGGCTTGGCAAATTAAACCACATAAAAAGAATGTTTCAGTAGGTGCCCGTAATTTAAAATTCTGCCTGGGCGACAGTGCCCGCTCCCTCCTCATAGCCGACGGCTGGAGTTTTAATGGTGATTCCCTGGATTGTACCACCGTAAGCATTGAAGATTTAAAAATTGAAGATTACAAATTAAAAATTTACCCCAATCCTTCTCCGTCAAATTTCAATTTGTCAATCAAGCAATTACAAAATGGCGAAAGGGTGGAAATTCGAAATGTTCTGGGTGAAGTAGTTTACACTTTTCGGCCTCAGCCGGGAGTAAACCAGATTGACCTGTCAGCACAGTCGCAGGGAATTTACTTTCTGCGGTATGGGGAGTTGCAGGAGAAAATTATCCTGAACAGATGATTTAACCGCTTTATTTTGAGAAATAAATACTACCTTTAGCCAAAATACTTTCCAATGAAAACTGCTTCTTTTTTATTCCTCTTCTATCTCTTCTCGTATTTCAATGTATTTACCCAGACGGATACCACTTCTTTTATTACCCGCTGGAGCACTGTATTGACGAAAGACCCGGCCACCACCACCATTACTATCCCTGTTGATAACAAATATTCCTTTAATTATGATGTGGACTGGAATAATGATGGTGTTTTTGACACGCTGGGCGTAACTACCTCCATCAGCCACGATTATGGAGTGGGTGGCCATCAGGTTATTCGCATTCGCGGTAAATTCCCCAGTATAAAATTTTACAATAAACACCAATTGCTTTCGGTAGACCAATGGGGCATTATCCAATGGAAGGATATGGAAGCTGCTTTTAGCAATTGCAGACTAGTTAACTTCAAGGCTAAGGACCAGCCCAGACTGGACAGTGTGAAAAGCATGGGAGCCATGTTCCATAGTGCCTATAGTTTTAATAGTAATATCAATCATTGGGATGTATCTGCTATTGAAGATATGTCTGCCATGTTTTATAACACAGCCTTTTATAATCAACCCTTAGATAAGTGGGATGTGTCCTCTGTAAAATCAATGCGTTCTATGTTTGCTTATTCCTGGAAATTTGACCAGCCTCTGAATACCTGGCGAACAAATGCCCTTGAGGATATCACCTACATGTTTGAAAATGCGAGGGTATTCAATCAGAGAGTCAGCAATTGGGATGTATCGTCAGTAACCCGGATGCACGGTGTTTTTAAGGATGCAAAAAAATTCAATCAAAATCTGGGAAAATGGGATATTTCTTCCCTTCAATATGCCTTCAAAATGTTGGATTTGTGTGGTATGGATCAGCTAAATTACGACAGCACAATAATGGGCTGGCAGCGTCGCCCTCATCAGAAAAATGTCAGGCTTGGCGCATTTAATCGTCGATATTGCCTGAGTGATTCTGTACGTTCTATTTTAATTTCGGAAGGCTGGAGCATTTCAGGTGATGGTAAATCCTGCACCCTGGTGGGAATGGATGAGGTGATGAAACAAGCTGAATTCACCATCTACCCCAATCCTTCTCAATCAATTTTTAATTTCTCAATTAATCAATTGGTAAAAGGGGAAAGAGTGGAAATTCGAAATGTATTAGGAGAGCTAATATTCACTTCACGACCTCAGCTTGGAGTAAACCGGGTTGACCTTTCCGCACAGCCGGAAGGAATTTACTTTTTGGGGTATGGAGAGGTGCAGGAGAAACTATTACTTACCAGGTAATTTTTACTAACTTTAAAAACTTAACTTAACTATTATGAAAACAATCCTACTATCTCTGATTCTTCTATTATTTGCGATCGCCGGCTATTCACAAAAATCTAAATCGGATTTTGTATTTACCATAAAAACGGATAATCCGGGATTTTCCAATGACAGTGCTTATGCTTTAAAAACCGATTTCAATTCTACCTATAATATGGATATAGACTGGGACAATGATGGGATTTTTGATACTTCCGGAGTAAAAAGTGGCTTTCAGCACCAATACCCCATCCCCGGCATTTATACCATACGCATTAAAGGCACCTATTCTACGCTGCCCTTTGGTACCCTCTTACCCAGCCAAAAGTTTAATTATGATTGTAGTAAACTCATTAAAGTAGATCAATGGGGCGATAATAGCTGGAAAAAAATGGAGGCCATGTTTTCCAATTGCGAAAATCTTTTGAGCTTACCTCTTGACACCCCCGATTTGAGTCAGATACGCTCCCTTGCCTATTTATTTCAATTTGCCGAATCTTTCAACAGCCCGATAAATCACTGGGATGTATCCAAAGTTAATCAGATGTCCGTTTTATTTTTTGGGGCAAAAAACTTTGATCAGGATCTTGATCGATGGGACGTTGACTCTGTATTTGCCATGAGCTATATGTTTGGTTACACCGATGAATTTAATGGAAATATCTCCAATTGGGACACTAAAAATCTGTGGTTGTCAGACGGCATGTTTTGGAATGCCCATAGCTTCAACCAGAACCTTAGTAAGTGGTCAATTGATTCTCTCGTATTAGCTAAGAACATGTTTGATTATTCTGCTTTGTCCCTTGCTTTTTACGATAGCCTGCTTATTAGCTGGCAAGCCAAATCCCATCGGGACAGTGTTCAATTTGGGGCGGCGGGTCTTAAATACTGCCTGGGTGACAGCGCCCGCTCCCTGCTCATAGCCGATGGCTGGAGTTTTGTCGGGGATACCCTGGATTGCACCACCGTAGGCATTGAAGATTCAGAAATTGAAGATTCTGGATTAAAAATCTACCCCAATCCTTCTCAGTCAATTTTTAATTTTTCAATTAGTCAATTGGTTAATAAGGAAAGAGTGGAAATTCGAAATGTATTAGGAGAGCTAATATTCACTTCACGGCCTCAACCTGGAGTAAACCGGATCGACCTGTCCGGGCAGACGGAAGGAATTTACTTTCTGCGGTATGGGAAGTATCAGGAGAAGTTGATCTTGAGCAGGTAGTTAACCGCAACCGCAGGTGGTGCCCTTACGGGAAATACTCAGCAGTTCTGCTTGCTTTTCTTTCTCGCATAATTGATAGATCAGTTTATTCAGACGGCTGCTTTCCTCCTCAATGATCAGATGATATACCGGACAAGGTTGCTTGCGGGCATTGCTCTCGGAAAAATCTACCTTGGCCTGCTTTCGAATATCGTTAATTTCCTCTTTTTTTATTCCCAAACACTTCAGCTGACATTGTACTCGTGGTGAAAAAACCACTTGGGCACTATCCAGCCCGTCCAGTACCCTGGATTGGGGGGTCCAGCCCATCCAGTCGCGGGAGCCAAAGAAAATGAGCACCAGCACCAGACCCAGCCCCAGGCCGATAGCAAATAATTTAAGTCTTCGGAGAAATGTCATTTTAACTTTTAAGCTTTTATTGATAAATAACCTGGCTTTGTCATATTGAGCCTGGTCGAAATACAAAGCCAGGTAGTACTTAATTCTGCTAAATCGCCGCCAGCAACAGATCAATATCCTTGTACGGCAATTTAAAATTTTCCGCCAGGTATTTATTCGTTAACATCCCTTTATACAAATAAATTCCGGAACGCACGGTCAATAAGTCTTTGATGCAATGATCAATGCCTCCGCCTTCACCCATCTGTATGATCACCGGAGCAAAAATATTGCTCAGCACATAGGAAGCCGTGCGGGATACCCGGGAGGCAATATTGGGCACGCAATAATGGATCACCCCATGCTCCAGATAAGTAGGTTTATCGTGGGTTGTCACCTTCGAGGTTTCAATACAACCACCCTGGTCTATACTCACATCCACGATCACCGATCCTTGTTTCATTTGTTCCACCATTCCTTCGGAGACAATTACAGGTGCCCTCCCTGATTCCGATCGGATAGCCCCAATTACTACATCTGCGTTACGCAACACACTTTCCACTACCTTAGGTTGAATAGTAGAGGTATATACCCGGCAACCTACCCCATCCTGCAACCTGCGCAGCTTCGATGTATTGTTGCTGAACACTTTTACGGAGGCTCCCAATCCAAGAGCAGCACGGGCAGCAAATTCAGCTACCGCTCCTGCTCCAATGATCACTACTTCCGTAGGTTTCACCCCGGATATGCCACCCATCATCATGCCTTGTCCGCCATTCACATTGCTGAGGTATTCCGCGGCGATCAAAATAGCCGTGTTCCCGGCGATCTCACTCATTGCGCGAATAATGGGCAAGCGCCCTTCCGCATCCTGTATGTAGTCATACGCTATGGCCGTAATGCGTTTGTCCATCAATTTTTGCAGGAAATTCTTCGGTTGTACCGGTAGCTGCAAAGCAGAGATCAGGGTTTGTCCCCGCTGCATGAGGTCAATCTCCTTTTCCTGCAGCGGTTCTACCTTTAAAATGATATCGGCTTTAAAAACTTCCTTATGGTCGTAAACGATCTCGGCTCCGGCTTCGCTGTAATCGTTATCTGAGAAGTTCGATTTCTCCCCGGCCTTGCTTTCCACCACCACCCGGTGGCCATGGTTCACCAGCAATTCCACGTCCTGTGGCACCAGGGGAACCCGTTTTTCCTGCAGGGAAGTTTCTTTGGGAATACCGATAAAAAGTTCGCTTTTCTTCTTCTTGATCTTGGCCAGTTGCTCTTTGGGCAACAGCTTGATAGCTGACTGGGCCAGCGATTTCACTACGTCATTTGACATGTGCTATTAGTCTGGAGTGTAAATATCAAATTTACGCCTTTGATCGGCTATGGCAATATGTATGTCAATTTTATTATCAGGCAAGTATGCTTCTGCCAGTTCCGGCCACTCTATCAGGCACTTCTTCCCGCTGTAAATGTATTCTTCAAAGCCGATATCAAGTAATTCATCCGCAGTCTTAAGGCGATGCAGATCAAAGTGATAACAGATATCCCCATCCGGTAAGGGGTATTCATTGACCAAGGCAAAAGTAGGGGAACTGATCTCTTCTGTAATACCCATGGCTTCCCCTATTTTTTTTATAAATGTAGTTTTTCCACTTCCCATTTCCCCCCGGAATATAGCGATGGGATGCTTTTTCAGCAATTCTTTAACCCTTTCCGCAATCGGCTCAAGTTCTGCCAGTGTAGCTGCATAAAATTCCTGTTTCATTACTTTTTAGGCGAAAGCTGCACAATAGGCACCATCATCTCTTCCAGGGATATGCCCCCATGCTGAAAGGTATTCTTATAATAATTCACGTAGTGGTTGAAATTATTCGGATAGGCAAAGAAGTAATCCTTTTTGGCAAAAATAAAAGACTGGCTGACATTTACCTTGGGTAGAAAAGCATCCCCGGGTTTACTTATGGCAAATACATCATCTGCCTCATAACTGAGGTTCTTCCCCTGCTTATAGCGCAGGTTGGTATTCACCGTTTTGTCCCCCACCACTTTGGAAGGTTCCTTCACTTTAATCGATCCGTGGTCGGTAGTGATCACTACCTTCCCTCCTTTGGCCGCTATCTCTTTCAAAGCATCTTTCAGGGGGGAGTGCTCAAACCAGGAAAGGGTAAGCGAGCGGTAAGCCGACTCGTCTTCTGCCAGTTCCTTGATCACATCCGTATCCGTGCGGGCATGACTGAGCATGTCGATAAAATTATAGACAATCACATTAAAGGCATTATTCATCTGGTTAGGGATATCCCCCACGACCTTTCTGCCATAATTTGGATTTAATACCTTGTTGTAAGCAAAGCGGGTTTCTTTGCCCAGCCGCTTCAACTGATGAGCGATCAGTTCTTCTTCGTGAAGGTTCTTCCCTCCTTCGTCCTCATCATTCAGCCACAGGTCAGGGTAAAGTTTTTCTATGCCGGAAGGGAGTAAGCCGGCGAAAAAGGCATTCCGGGCATACTGGGTGGTGGTAGGAAGGATGCTCAAATAGCTTTCCTCTTTGTCTATCCAGAAAATCTCTTCTATCTGGCGTTTAAGGATCTGCCATTGATCCATGCGCAGGTTGTCGATCACGATCAAAAACACATGGTCTTCCGGAGTGATCAGGGGATATACTTTTTCCTTGAATGCCGTATGGGATAAAAGAGGGGCTTCCTCCTCCCCGCTGAGCCAGTCAAGATAATTTTCTTCAATAAATCTGGCAAAAAGGCTGTTGGCCTCTTCTTTCTGGGTTTCAAGGATCTCTTTCATTTCCGTATTGCCGGATTTCTCCAGTTCCAGTTCCCAGTAGATCAGTTTCTGGTACACCTCTTCCCATTCCTCATAATCCATATTGTGATGCAGGCTCATGCCGATATTGCGAAAAGCCTGCTGATAACCGATGGTGGTCTTTTCACTGACGATGCGGGCAGTGTCCAGGTGTTTTTTCAAGGTCAGCAGGATCTGGTTGGGATTTACCGGCTTGATCAGGTAATCCGAAATTTTGCCTCCGATAGCGTCTTCCATGATCGACTCTTCCTCGCTTTTGGTGATCATGATCACGGGCAGGGAAGGAGAATGGGATTTGATATTGGTCAGGGTTTCCAGGCCGGAAAGACCCGGCATATTTTCATCCAGAAAGACGATATCATAGCGTTCTTCCTTGATCATATCCAGGGCCTCCCCCCCACTGGTAGCCGATTGCACTTCGTAACCCTTATCCTGTAAGAAAAGAATATGTGGTTTTAGTAGATCGATCTCATCGTCTGCCCAGAGGATTCTTATATTCGTCATGTTTTTTATTGCTTTATATTGCCAAGTAAACAAAATAACCCACAGCCGGCAATTCTGTGCGGTTAAAAATAGTTAAAGAAGCTTCCATTGGGAAAAAATTCACACAATAAAAGAAAGATAGTAAACGACCCTGTTTACGGTTTTATTACTATTCCTTACGACATAGTTTTCGATATCATAGAACACCCTTACTTTCAGCGCCTGCGGAGGATCAAGCAGCTGGGCCTAACCCACCTGGTATATCCTGGTGCCCTGCATACCCGTTTTCATCACGCCATTGGGGCCATGCACTTAACCCTGAAAGCCATAGAAGTGATCCGCTCCAAAGGCCATGAAGTGACCGAAGAAGAAAATAAAGCTACCGCCCTCGCTATATTGTTGCACGATATGGGCCACGGGCCGTTTTCACATGCCCTTGAAAATATAATTGTTTCCCAGGTCGATCACGAAGCCTTGTCCTTGCTGTTTATGAAAAAACTAAACCGGGAATTTCAAGGGGAACTAGACCTGGCCATAAAAATTTTCAGCGGTAACTATGATAAACCCTTCCTCCACCAACTGGTTTCCAGTCAACTGGATATGGACCGCATGGATTACCTGAAGCGGGACAGTTTTTTTACCGGCGTTTCCGAAGGAGTGATCAGCGCAGAGCGCATCCTCTCCATGTTGAACGTTTGCAACGGAAACTTATGTGTGGATGCCAAGGGTATTTATTCCATTGAGAAATTCATCATTGCCCGTCGCCTGATGTACTGGCAGGTGTATTTACATAAAACCGTAATTGCTGCTGAAAACCTGGTGATCAACATTCTAAAACGCGCTAAGGAGGTTATCGGGGAAGAGCAGGCCAACCTAACTCCTGCCCTGAATTATTTTCTCAGCCGGCAACTGAATCAGCAGGATTTTGAGAATGAGCCTGAACATTTGCACCAGTTTGCCCAGTTGGATGATTTTGACCTCACCGCTGCCATAAAAGTTTGGCAAAACCACCCGGACCGGGTGCTGTCAAGTTTGTGCCGTTCATTGATCAATAGAAAATTGTACCGCATAGACCTTCGGAACGAACCGATCCCCCCTGCTGAAGTAGAGAAGAAGAAACATGCTCTGAGCAAAGTAACTTCCTTGAGCGAAAATGAGATTTCTTATCTGATTTTTGCCGACGAGATCAGCAATCATGCCTATTACCCCAAGAGGGACAAGATCAATTTATTGTTCAGGGATGGGAGTATAAAGGACATTGCCCAGGCTTCCGACCAATTAAATATACAGGTGCTGGGTGAAAGTGTAAATAAATATTTTCTCTGCGAACCCAAAGAAGGAATGGTTGATATTCTAAACAATTGATATTTCAAGCCCTGCCATATTTTATTATTTTTGCCGCATGAAATTTTCTGCCCGTCAAATAGCTGAAATCCTTGATGGCTCTATTGAGGGCGATCCTGCTGTAGAAGTTTCATCCGTTTCTAAAATTGAAGAAGGCAAAGCGGGAAGCATCTCCTTTCTGGCCAATCCAAAATACCACGAATATTTATACGAAACCCGGGCATCCATCGTCATCCTGAATGCCAATTTTAAGCCGGAGAAAAAATTGCAGCATCAACCTACTTTGATCCGGGTGGAAGATGCTTACAGTTCTTTCGGTAAGTTACTCGAACTCTACAATCAGGTAAAAAATAATAAAACGGGCATAGCCTCTTCGGCAAGTATAGCAGAATCGGCCTATATAGGTGAAGATTGTTATGTTGGTGATCAGGTTTCCGTAGGTGAAAATGTAAAGATCGGCAAGCACTGCAAGATCTTTCCGGGTACCATTATCGGAGATAATGTAGAAATTGGCGAAGGTACCACTCTCTTTGCGGGAGTGAAATGCTATTCCGACACCAGGATCGGGAAAGATTGCATCATCCATGCCGGAGTGATCCTTGGTGCAGATGGGTTTGGCTTCGCCCCCAATTCAGAGAATAATTACAAAAAAGTAGCCCAGATCGGCAATGTGGTGATTGAAGACCATGTGGAAATCGGCGCCAATACCTGCATTGACAGAGCTACCTTAGGTTCTACGATCATTCGCAAGGGTGTAAAACTGGATAACCTTATACAGATTGCCCACAATGTAGAGATTGGAGAAAATACCGTTATCGCTGCCCAGACCGGCATAGCCGGCTCTACCAAAATAGGGAAAAATGTAATGATAGGCGGTCAGGTGGGTATTGTGGGCCATATAAAAATCGCTGATGGGGTAAAAATTGCGGCCCAAAGTGGAATAGGCAATTCCATTGAAAAAGTAAACTCCATTGTGCAAGGTTCACCTGCCATTCCCATTGGGGATTTCAAACGATCTTATGTGGTTTACAGAAAATTGCCTGAACTCTCCCAACAGATCAAACAGCTGGAGGCAGAATTAAAAAAATTAAAATCTACGGTTTCTTAATACTTGCATGAGCGACAAACAAAAGACCATAAAAGAAGAGGTTAGTATCAGCGGGGTAGGCTTACACACCGGCGAACGAGCCACCATTACTTTCAAACCGGCCGAAGAAAATACCGGTTATTTATTCAAACGAACGGATCTGGATGGATCACCCTCCATTAAAGCAGATGTGGATTTTGTGGTAGATACCTCAAGAGGAACCACTTTGCAGCAAAACGGGGCAAGGGTACATACAACTGAACATGTACTGGCAGCAGCCTATGGAATGGGTATTGACAATATGATCATGGAGCTGGATGGTCCTGAAGTGCCCATTATGGATGGTAGTGCAGGGCCTTTTTTCAGATTATTGCAGAAGGCGGGTACGGTGGAACAGCATGCCGAAAAGAATTACTTCGTGGTGGAGGAAAACCTGACTTACGAAGACCTTGAAAGGGATACCGAAATGCTGGCTGTTCCCCAGGATGAATTCCGCCTTACCGTAATGGTGGATTACAATTCCAAGATACTGGGTACCCAGCATGCCCACATGTACCATCTGGGTGAATTTGAAAAAGAAATATCAACTTGCCGCACTTTTGTCTTTTTGAGGGAACTCGAATTCCTGGCGAAGAACAACCTCATTAAAGGGGGTGATCTGGACAATGCAATTGTGCTGGTGGATAAAGTATTGCCTCAGGAAAAACTGGATGAACTAGCTGAATTGCTGAATAAACCCAAAGTTGAAGTGAAGGGCGTAGGTGTGTTGAACAATGTAGAACTGCATTTTCAAAATGAGCCTGCGCGCCATAAATTACTGGATATCGTAGGTGATCTGGCCCTGGTAGGACGGCCCATCAAAGGCCATATTCTGGCAGGAAGGCCAGGTCACAAAGGGAATGTGGATTTTGCGAAGATCATCAAAGCAGAAATAAAGAAGAAAGAAAAGGCCAGTCCGAAATACGATCCTAACAAAGCATCTATTTACGATATCGAGGGAATTAAAAAATTTCTTCCCCATCGCTATCCCATGTTGTTAGTGGATAAGATCATCGAATTGAGTGAATCGCATGTGGTAGGGATTAAGAATGTAACCCTCAACGAACATTTTTTTGAGGGACACTTCCCGGGCGCACCGGTTATGCCGGGGGTTTTGCAGATCGAAGCCCTGGCCCAGACCGGTGGAATTCTGGCACTAAATACCGTAGAGGATCCGGAAAATTACCTGACTTACTTTCTGAAAATCGATAAGGTGAAATTCAAACGCAAAGTGGTACCCGGCGATACCCTGATCATGCGCATGGACCTTACTGAACCTATTCGCCGGGGAATTTGCAACATGCGGGCACGGGCTTATGTGGGTGATCAACTGGTAACGGAAGGCGAACTGATGGCCCAAATAGTAAAAGAAAAATAGTAATGTCACAGAATTTTATCCATCCCAATGCCAAGATCGGAAAAGGTGTTACCGTTCAACCATTTTCATACATAGCTGATAATGTAGAGATTGGGGAAGGCACCTGGATCGGGCCGAATGTGACAATTATGGAGGGAGCCAGGATCGGTAAAAACTGTAAGATATTTCCGGGAGCCGTTATTTCGGCCATTCCCCAGGATCTGAAATTTGCCGGAGAAGCCACTACCGCGGAAATCGGGGACAACACTACTATTCGGGAGTGCGTGACCGTGAACCGGGGCACCAGCGACAGAAATAAAACCGTAGTGGGGTCAAACTGCCTGTTGATGGCCTATGTACATATAGCCCATGATGTTATCATTGGCAACCATGTAATCCTGGCAAATACGGCAAATATTGCCGGTCATGTAACCATAGAAGACCATGTGATCCTGGAAGGAGTGGTGGCAGTACAGCAGTTCGTTAGGATAGGAGCTCATGCATTTATAGCCGGTGGCTCACTGGTACGAAAAAACGTCCCCCCCTTCGTGAAAGCCGCCCGGGAGCCCTTAACCTACGCCGGTATTAATGCAATAGGTCTGCGACGCAGGGGGTTTGACAACGAAGTAATTGCTGGGATAGAAGAAATTTACCGGCAATTGTATATCCGCAGCAGCCATCTGGGGAAAATGCTCAGCGAACTGAAATCCGCACACGCCGGTTCCAAAGAGGCAGAGCAGATCTTCTCCTTTATAGAAGCTTCTGAAAAAGGAATTATCCGGGGGCCCCTCTCCTGAAGGTATGGAAATCATTCTGAAAGATGTCGGCAAACGATATCAACGGCAGTGGATATTTCGCAGCCTGAATGAAACGATCATGTCAGGTGAGAGGCTGGGGATCGTAGGCTCCAACGGTAGTGGAAAATCCACTTTATTGCGCCTGCTTAGCGGGGCGGAATTGCCCACCGAAGGGGAATTGAGCTATAGTTATGAGGATAAAGAAATTTCCGCCCCTGAGATTTACAAACACTTGCATATAGCCACACCTTATTCTGAATTACCGCAGGAACTATCCGTGAAAGAGATGTATTGCTTTCAAAAAAATTTCACCCCCTATCTCAATGGAATGGAATTAGAAGAATTTGTCTCAACCATTGAACTTAGCGGAGCAAAAGATAAATTGATCTCAGAACTTTCTTCCGGCATGCAGCAACGCCTGAAGCTGGGACTTGCCCTGCTTTCCCGATCAAAATTGGTTTTGCTGGATGAACCCTGCGTAAATTTTGATAACAAAGGAAGGGATCTATATAAAAAATTAATGGAAGAATACGGCGCTGAGCGGACAATATTGATAGCCAGTAACCGGGATAAGGACGAATTGAATTATTGTAACAGAACTATAGATATAACTAATTACAAGTGAATTAACGCATTAGACTTATATTTGACAACCAATAGAACGTATGGCAACAACAGCAGATTTTAAGAATGGACTTTGTATGAAATACAATAACGATCTATACCAGATCATTGAATTTCAGCATGTAAAACCGGGAAAAGGGCCCGCATTCGTAAGGACGAAATTAAGGAGCCTTACCAGCGGTAAAATTATAGATAACACTTTCAACTCCGGTGTAAAGATCGAACCGGTGCGAATAGAAACGAGGAAATACCAGTACCTGTTCCACGATGATAGCGGTTATCATTTCATGAATACAGAGAACTACGAACAGACTTTCCTGCCAAAAAACCTGATCAACGCGCCGGAATTTTTAAAGGAAGGCAATATGGTGGAGATCATGTTCCATGCAGACGAAGAAAGGCCATTAAGTTGCGACCTACCGGCATTTGTAGAGATGGATATCACCTATACCGAACCAGGCATCAAAGGAGACACTGCCACCAATACCACTAAACCGGCAACCATCGAGACAGGCGCAGAGATAAAAGTACCATTATTCATCAATGAAGGCGACCGGGTAAAAATTGACACCCGTACAGGGGCTTATGTAGAGCGCGTGAAATAATGAAATTTGACCGCAAATACTCGCTCGCTGAGATCGGGCAGTTGCTACAAGCCGAAACGTTTGGGGATAGCAATGCCTGGGTGGACGGCATCAATGAGATCCACCGCATTGAAAAGCACGAAATAGTTTTTGTGGACCACCCCAAATATTACGAGAAAGCCTTGTCTTCAAAAGCTTCTGTAGTGCTGATCAACAAACAGCTAACCCCACCCCCGGGTAAAGGAATAGTAGTTTGTGAAGACCCTTTTAAGTCCTTTAATTTTTTATTGAATTATTTTAATCCTTATGAAACACCGGTTGCTGCCCCGCCGGCGGCCATTGGGAAGAACTGCAGCATTGCCCCCTCCGTTTTTATCGGTGAAAATGTCACCCTCGGCGATGATTGTATTATTTATCCCGGAGTACAACTGCTGGGAAATATTACAATTGGCAATCGGGTGATCATACAAAGCAATACCATCCTGGGTTCACTGGGGTTTTACTACAAAAACCGGGGCACCCATTTTGACCGTCTTCTAAGCCGGGGGGATGTGGTGCTGGAGGATGAAGTAGAAATAGGAGCCAATTGTACTATCGACCGGGGAGTGACGGCAAGCACCAGAATTGGTGCCGGTACGAAGATCGATAATCAGGTACAGATAGGCCACGATACGGAAATAGGAAAAAGATGCCTGATCGCTGCACAATGCGGTATTGCCGGTTGTGTTACCATTCAGGATAGAGTTACCTTGTGGGGGCAGGTAGGTATCGCCAGTGGA
>CAZBIF010000027.1:0-22298 GCA_964492055.1 uncultured Flavobacteriales bacterium | reverse complement strand
GACCACATTACCCCTTTCTTCATCAAGCAGGATATCTGGGGAGCAAGCATTTATGCCTATCTGAACATACCCTTACAGGTAAGTCCAGGTTGCCGAGAGCGGGAAAGCGAGGATTATAAAAAATGGATCTGTCCGGTGTGGTAGCTTACTTCCCGTGACAGTGCTTGTACTTCTTCCCGCTCCCGCAGGGGCAAGGCTCATTCCTCCCTACTTTTTTCTCTACCCGCACCGGCTGCACCTTGGGTTTTTGTTTGGTCTGCGTAACGGTATCCCCTTCGTCTGTACCACGGCTGAAATTGGGCACTTCGGTACGTGAAGTTTGCAGGGACGGTGTTTCCCTTCTCGCCTGAGGGGCTTGCTGCACCTGTTGCTGCGGGTTTTGTTGGGGTAAATTTCCTTTGATAAGAAAAGAGATTACCTCCCGGTTGGTGCGGTCCAGCATCTGTTTGAACAATTCAAACGCTTCGAATTTATAGATCAGCAAAGGATCTTTTTGTTCGTAAATTGCTCCCTGTACTGATTGCTTCAGGTCATCCATTTCCCGCAAATGCTCTTTCCAGGCATTGTCGATCATGGCCAGGATGATGTTCTTCTCGAACGCCCGGATCAGGGCCTTTCCCTGGGTTTCGTAGGTTTTTTGCAAAGGAGCCACCACTTGCAGGGTGCGCTTACCATCGCTGAAGGGCACCACAATGTTCTCAAAATTATTGGAAGCATCTTCATACACATTCTTGATCACCGGATAAGCAGCGGTTTTTACCGCCTCATTCTTTTGCAGGTAATGGGTCATACTGCTTTTGTAGATCCGCTCCGTGAGTTTGTCGGAAGCCGTGCTCAAAAATTCCTGCTCATCCACCGGCGATTCTATGGAAAGGTTTCGGATCAGCTCGAATTTGAAATCTTCGTAATCCCGTGCTTCCAGCGATTGTTCCACAATGCTGTTGGTGGTATCGTACATCATGTTGGCGATATCCACATTCAGGCGCTCCCCGAACAGGGCATGCTTGCGGCGCTTGTAGATCACCTCCCGCTGGGAGTTCATCACATCATCGTATTCCAGCAGGCGCTTGCGGATACCGAAGTTATTTTCCTCCACTTTCTTCTGCGCCCGTTCGATGGATTTGGTGATCATGGAATGCTGGATCACTTCCCCTTCTTTCAGTCCCATGCGGTCCATCAGGTTGGCAATGCGGTCGGAGCCGAAGAGGCGCATGAGGTTGTCTTCCAGGGACACATAGAATTGAGAACTACCCGGATCTCCCTGCCTTCCGGAGCGGCCCCGCAGCTGCCGGTCTACCCGCCGTGATTCGTGCCTTTCCGTACCGATGATGGCCAGGCCACCGGCTTCCTTCACTTCGGGGGTGAGCTTGATGTCCGTTCCCCTTCCCGCCATGTTGGTGGCGATGGTCACCGTGCCGGATTTACCGGCCTCCGCCACAATATCTGCCTCTTTTTGATGCAGTTTGGCGTTAAGCACATTGTGCTTGATGTTCTTCATCTTCAGCATGCGGCTGAGCAACTCTGATATTTCCACGGAAGTGGTACCTACCAGCACCGGGCGGCCAGCCTTCACCAGCTCCACGATCTCGTCGATCACGGCATTGTATTTTTCGCGGGTGGTCTTGAAGACCAGATCCTGCCGATCGTCGCGCGCAATGGGACGGTTGGTGGGGATCACCACCACATCCAGTTCGTAGATGTCCCAGAATTCCCCGGCTTCGGTTTCCGCCGTACCGGTCATGCCCGCCAGCTTGTGGTACATGCGGAAGTAATTCTGTAAAGTCACCGTGGCGTAGGTTTGGGTGGCGGCTTCCACCTTTACATTTTCCTTGGCTTCAATGGCCTGGTGCAGTCCGTCAGAGTAGCGCCGCCCTTCCATGATCCGGCCGGTTTGCTCATCCACGATCTTCACCTTGTTGTCCATCACCACATATTCGGTATCGCGTTCAAAAAGGGTATAGGACTTAAGCAATTGATTGACCGTATGGATACGTTCGGCCTTCACCGTATAATCCTGGATGATCTGTTCTTTTTTAACCAGTTTTTCCTGATCAGGAAGATTGGATTTTTCCACCTCACTCAGGGACATGTTGATGTCCGGCAAGACAAAGAAATCCTTGTCCTGTCCACTACCGGAGATCAGTTCAATGCCTTTCTCCGTCAGTTCAATGGAATTGCTTTTCTCATCGATCACAAAATAGAGTTCCTCATCCACCTTGTGCATTTCCTTGGACTGGTCCTGCATGTAGAAATTTTCCGTCTTCTGCAACTGCGCGCGGATACCGGATTCGGAAAGGAATTTGATCAATGCTTTGTTTTTAGGCAAGCCCCGGTAGCTTCGCAGCAAAGCCATGCCCCCGTCTTCCTTCAGTTTCTTCTGCTCTTTGGAGTCTTCTACTTCCGTATTCAGTTTTTTCTTGGCATCGGCGATCAGGGTGGTTACCAGGCGCTTTTGCGCACTTACCAGTTCTTCTACCATGGGTTTCAGCTCGTGAAATTCGTGCTTGTCGCCTTTGGGGGTAGGGCCTGATATGATCAGGGGTGTACGCGCATCATCGATCAATACAGAATCTACCTCATCGATTATGGCATAATGGTGTTTGCGCTGCACCAGCTCTTCGGGGGTGCGGGACATGTTATCGCGCAGGTAATCAAAACCGAATTCGTTGTTGGTACCGTAGGTAATATCCGCTTGATAGGCTGCCCGGCGTTCCGGGGTGTTGGGCTGGTGGTTGTCGATGCAGTCCACGGTAAGGCCGTGGAATTCAAATAAAGGTCCCATCCATTCGGCATCCCTGCGCGCCAGGTAATTGTTTACCGTCACCAGGTGCACTCCGCGTCCGGTGAGGGCATTCAGGTAAACCGGTAAAGTAGCCACCAAAGTCTTTCCTTCCCCGGTGGCCATCTCGGCTATTTTTCCGGAGTGGAGTACGATCCCCCCGATCAACTGTACATCGTAATGTACCATGTCCCAGGTAATATCGCCCCCTGCGGCCACCCAGGAATTTGACCAATAGGCTTTATCCCCTTCCATGGTTATGCTGTCCCTTTTGGCGGCAATATCCCGGTCCATCTGGGAAGCGGTTACTTCGAGTTTTTCATTTTCTTTGAAACGGCGGGCGGTTTCTTTTACCACGGCAAAGGCTTCCGGCAAGATCTCTTGCAGGACTTTTTCCAGTTTTTCGTCAATCTCCTTTTCCAGTTTATCTATCTGTTCGTAAAGGGATTCCTTTTCATCTATGTCTTCAGTATCTTCTGCCTGTACCTGCATTTTATCGATCTTTTGCTGATCGGAAGAAATGAAATCCTTTATGCGCTCTTTGAATTCAGTGGTTTTGGCACGGAGCTGATCGTTAGAAAGGGAAGCAAGGCCGGGGTATATTTCCTTGATCTTTTCCACAGTGGGCATGATCTCTTTGATATCCCGATCTGCTTTGCTGCCGATAATTTTTTTTATGGTTTTGGTAATGGCTCCGAACATCTGAATGAGGCAATTTTAAAAAATGAAATGGAGGTCAAAATTAATCATTTATCAGGCGATAGATTTGACGTAAAATAAAGAAGCCGGTTGTTTATACCGGCTTCTTAAAAGTCTATCGATAAGTGCGTTAATATTCGTCTTCGTTGAAGAAAAAATCTTCTTTGGTAGGATAGTCCGGCCAGATGTCTTCAATGGTTTCATAACTCTCACCTTCGTCTTCAATTTCCTGCAAATTTTCCACTACTTCCAATGGTGCCCCTGCCCGGATGGCATAATCTATCAATTCATCTTTGGTGGCAGGCCAGGGAGCATCTTCCAGATAAGAGGCCAGTTCTAAAGTCCAGTACATTGAAAAGGTCGTTTTTGTGTTTGCGCAAAAGTAATTTTTTTGAATTTAAAATTCCACCCCTTCAGTAGATTAATTGTAGAATGTAAAATGCCTAAAATCAATAGATTAATCAATTTTAGGGTGCCAGGGAATTTCAGCTGCCCCTTCATCGTGGGCAATTTTCCTGGCCAGGGTAAAAAGGTAGTCTGAGAGGCGGTTGAGGTATTTGATGATGATCTCTGCCACCCGCTCATGTTCATTCAAGTGGACTACTTGCCTTTCTGCACGCCGGCACACACATCTCGCCAGATGGGCATGCGAATTAGCGGGATGTCCCCCCGGAAGGACAAATGATTTCATGGCAGGTAGCACTTCATCCATATTATCAATCCACTTTTCAAGGGCTTCCACATCCTCGGGTTTTACCTTCGGTAGTTTCATTCGCGGATCCTTGCGGTCAGAGGCAAGCTGGGAGCCAATGGTAAAGAGCCGGTCCTGTATTTCCCTCAATTCAGCTAAGTGAGTGTCGCTAGGTAAATGATCAGCCAGTAACCCCACCACTGAATTGCATTCATCAACGGTGCCATAGGCCTCAATGCGCAAGTGGTGTTTTGATACTTTCGACCCGCCTATAAGGGAGGTGGTGCCGCTGTCGCCTTTTTTGGTATAGATCTTCATTTTGCTTCGTTTTCTACAAGTGGTTGATTGAGCAGGTCGCTCTCAATGATGCCGTCCCGCAACCGGATAATACGCTGGGCATGCTGGGCAATATCTTCTTCGTGGGTAACCAGGATAATGGTATTCCCGGCCTCATGGATGGCCTCAAATAACGCCATGATCTCCTGTGAAGTTTTAGAGTCCAGGTTACCGGTAGGTTCATCAGCGAGGATGATAGAGGGATGATTGACCAGGGCCCGGGCAACTGCCACCCGTTGTCGCTGCCCGCCGGAGAGTTCATTGGGTTTGTGCTTTATCCGGTCACTCAAGCCCACCTGATCCAATACTTCCATCGCCCTTTCTTCCCTTTCTGACTTGGAATAGCCGGCATAGACCAGGGGCAGGGCTACATTGTCGAGAGCGGAGGAGCGGGGCAGGAGGTTAAATGTCTGAAATACAAAACCGATCTCCTTGTTTCTTATTTCTGCCAGTTGGTCATCTGATAATCTGCTGACATCCTGTTGATTTAGAATGTATTTGCCTGAAGTAGGGGTGTCCAGGCAACCCAGGATATTCATCAGGGTGGATTTTCCGGAACCGGAGGGACCCATCAGCGCTACGTATTCGTTTTTATTGACTGAAAAGGAAATGGATTTCAGCACATGGATGATCTGTTGCCCCAATCGAAAATTACGCACCAGCTCTTTTACATCTATGATCCTTTCTGCAGTCATCTGAATTCAAAAGTAAAGTTTTACCATGAAAGCTAAGCCGATTAATGATAAATGGTAAAGTGTTCTTTTTCCTGATCTGTCCGGAACAATACCAGTCCCAGCCGGTAAAGGTCTACGGTCTGCTGTACCCGGGGATGCGCCTTTATCTCCGTCCAGGCTTTTTTCATACCTGCTGACCAGTAGATGTCATCGAATATAAACAGGGAATTTTCAGTGGTTTTAGGAAGGCAGAGGTGAAAGTAATCCATGGTGGGCTGGTAGCGGTGATTGCCATCAAAATAAACCAGGTCAAGCCTATCTAATTCAGGAAGAATTTTTTTCAATCCGTTTTCAAAGTCTTCGTTCATCAGGCTTATGTTATCCAGCTGTAGCTTTTTAAAATTGAGGGAGGCGATATGAGCTATGTTAGGATCTCCTTCCAGGGTGTATATAGTCGCTTTTTTTCGTGCCGAAGCCAGATAGGCGGTGCCTAAGCCAAGGGAGGTCCCTAATTCCAGGATCACCCCAGGTTGGAAATAAGTGACTAGGCGATGGAGCAATTCCCCGGTTTTTCGTGGAACAGGGGCAGAGCGCACAATGGCGGAAATTTTTCGCTTTTTTTTTACTTGTCCTGCATGGCCTGCACCTAAATCAATCAGGCTGATCTCCTGCTGGGTTAACTTCAACTTTGCCCGGATCGATTCAATGGCATCGAAGGCGTAGTAGCGATCTGTAGATTTGATCACCTCCTGATGAAAGCTATATACGAAAGGGGAGTGGATACCGTGTAGATGGATGCACCGCCATAAATACTTCAGGTATTCAAATGCGCGAAATAAAAAGCGGGAAATCACCTTATTTAACTTGCATGCGCAGACTCCCAGCTCTTGAAGTCATCCAGGTCATCACTGATTTGTTTGACCACGAAGGCAATGATGCTTACATCATCCATCAAGCCGATGGCTGGAAGAAAATCAGGGATAATATCAATGGGGCTCGCAAAATAAACGATAGCTGCAGTAAGGTACACCAGGGATTTCCAGGGAATGCTGGTATACTGTCCCTGGTAATAGGCTTTGAGCAAACGCAAAAAGGTCTGCAGTTCTTCCCAAACCCCTTTCATTTTTTCCTTTACCTTTTCCCCGGCGGATTTACCTTCGCTGTGGGTGAGTAGTTTTTTGAGCTTATCCTTGTTTTTCAGAATAAGTTTGGCAGCCGTAACTGCCCTTTTAAATCCTTTAGGAAATCCCATATTACCAGATTTTTACTTTTGTTGAGTCCGTATTTACCATGGCATCTTCCTCCTGACAGCCAAAGGCTTCCGCAAATTCGGGCATATTGGCCAGGGGGCCAATCACCCGGTATTTACCGGGAGAGTGGGAGTCAGTGGTTAGCCTCTTTCGTAATTCTTCATCGGTCATGTTCATGTGCCACACCTGTGCCCAGCCGAGGAAAAAGCGCTGAGCAGGGGTAAAGCCATCCACCTTATCTTTTTCACCGCTGGCATCGATCTCCTTTTGCATGGCATGGAAAGCCAGGGTAGCTCCGCCCAGGTCAGCGATATTTTCGCCTAAGGTGAGCCTGCCCTGTATGGTATCTTCATCAATAGGCTTGTATTTATTGAATTGATTGACCACCACATCTGCCCTTTCTTCAAATTGCTTGCGGTCTTCTTCCGTCCACCAGTTTTTTAAATTCCCTTCCGCATCGTATTTACTGCCCTGATCATCAAAGCCATGAGTAAACTCATGCCCAATTACCGCTCCGATGCCTCCATAATTGATGGCGGCATCAGCCCTTACATCGTAAAAAGGTGGTTGTAATATACCGGCCGGGAAAACGATCTCATTTTTCGATGAACTGTAATACGCATTGACGGTTTGGGGATTCATGAACCATTCATCCGGATCAACCGGCTCACCTAATTTATCCATGTTGTAGGCGAAATTGAATTTAGAAGCATTCAGCTGGTTTTGCACAGCATTTTTAGCACTGATCTCAAGCGCACCAAAATCCCTCCATTTTTCAGGATAGCCGATTTTCTTGTTGAATGATTTTAATTTTTCCACCGCTTTTAGTTTGGTGGACTCACTCATCCATTCCAGGTTAATGATCCTTTCTTTGTAGACTTCACGCAGGTTTTCCACCATTTTGCTTACATCTTCCTTGGCTTTTTCAGAAAAATGCCTTTTTACAAATGCCTTACCCAATAACTGGCCGATTGCTCCATTGACGGTAGACAGAGCTCTTTTCCAACGGGGTTTCATCGTTTTTGTGCCACTGAGTGTGGAACTGTAAAAATCAAAGTGGGCTTGTTCCAGGTCTTTGGTAAGTAGGGGGGCGTAATTGTTGATCAGGTTCCATTTCAGATAGGTTTTGATCTGGGGTAGGGGGAGGGAATCTATGAGGTGATTCACATAGTTAAGGAATTCCGGTTGGGAAACGATCAAACTGTCCACATTTTCAAGTCCCGCCTGATTGAAATAGACGTTCCAGTTAATGTGGTTGGCTGTTTGTTGCAGTTGTTGGGCAGCGTATTTATTGTAAGTCTTTTCCGGGTCGCGGCGATCTACCCGGCTCATGGACTTTTTAGCCAGTTTTTTTTCAATCGTATAGACAGTAGAAAGCTCTTTTTCGGAAAGTTGTGAGTTGGCTAAACCCATCGCTTTTTCCATATAGGCCTGGTAGGCCTGCTGAATGGATTTGGAATTTTCATCAGTACGTAAATAATAATCCCGGTCGGGTAGGCCCAAGCCGCTCTGGTACAAATGGGTAATGTATTGCTGGCTGTGCTTGTCATCCTGACCAATGTAAATGCCGTAAAAAGGATTGGCGCCAATGCTTTTTAAACGGATCAAAACTTCAGCAAGCTGCTCTTTGGATGTCAGTTGATCAATGATGGCCAACTCCTGATTTAAAGTTTTCAAGCCCGTGCTGTCCATGCGGCTGCTATCCATCAGGCTGGTATAGAAATCCCCAATCTTCTGCTCCATGCTTCCCTTCTCAGATTTCTTTGCGGCAAAATCTTCAAGGATTTTTTTCAGTTTCAGGTTATTGGAATCAGTGACTACATTAAAACTGCTCCACCGGCTTTCCGTTTCAGGCACCGGATTAGCCTTAAGCCAGCCACCTACGGCATATTGATAAAAATCCTCACAAGGGGAAACGGTAGTGTCCAGATTACTTAATGGAAAACTACTGTAGGTTTTTTCCCTACTATCTTCCTCTTTTTTATTGTTATCCGGAGTGGTTTGGCAAGCAAGGAGCAAGCTGCCTGCGAAAAGAAAAGTTAACGTTTTTTTCATGAAGTAAATTAAGAACCCAAACTTAAGATTAAAACCATAAAAAAAGCCCCACCGACTCAGTCGGGGGGCTTTTCAAATAATTAAACTATTTATTGTAATACGATCTTGCGGTTGATCAATTGATCACCATCCTGTATGCTGATGAAGTAAATGCCTTTGGCTTTATCACTTATATTTAGCTGCTTGCTAAAACCGGCAGTGGCATTCAGGATATTTTCCCTGAAAATGATTTTACCACTGATATCCCGTACCGTAATGAAAGCATTATCATTATTCAAACCATTGGTTTCAATACTGATCAAACCGCTTGTTGGGTTCGGAAATAAATTCAGATAGGTGGCTTTACTTTCTACCTGAACTACTCCTATTGGTAATCTGCAAATAGATAGATCAGAATAACGAACCGGAACAATCTGGTAATCATCAGTAAAAGGTAAAGTAGGATCATCCTGTCCACCGATTCCCAGCAAACCGCATATAGTATCACCCGGTAATAAAGCATTCGAACCACTCAAACTATCATCTATATCGGTACTTGAGTTTACGTGTATGGAAATGGTATCGATTCCATTGGTGGCTGTCATATTGTAAGTTCCACTACCGCTTGAATCAAGAAGGATAAAATCATCTAGTAAAGACAACCACTTTGATTCAGTAGATTCATCTAACAAATTGACACCTATGGGTGAAGGAATAAAGGAATTGGTGTCAATAATAACGATCGAATCCAAAAGTATAGCCGTCAAACCATTCGTTTGACCAACCGTTCCGTATACCATTAAGGAATCCCCTTCATTTACTACATACCCAGTGAGGTCATTATTACTGATGGCCCCAATCCCTTCCTGGGAACTTGATGACATATCGATCAAAGTGAACTGATAACCGCTTCCGGAATTCAAATCAACTCCTATCACAGTTCCGGAAGTTGCCACTTGCCTTCCCAAAGAATCCGCTATACCTACACTATCCTCACCGTTTATTTGTCCAATAGGATAATAAGAATATGAAGGAGGTAATAAAAATTCATCCGCACCAATATCTACTGTGGTATCAGGAGATAAAGGTCGTGGTTGACCGTCGTAATCGAACATGATATTAACTGAATTATCCCCGGCATTACTAGCCAATCCACCTGTCAGATGAAGATTCTCTCCATTCATTACATACATTGGGTTTCCTTGCAAACTATTAGCATTCTCTGAGGGCATGGCTGATTGCCAGGCACTAAGATTGGAATACACATTGGAGGTGCCTCCATATCGCACTAAATCAGTACCATTAGTGTAATAGAGGTTATAATCCAGATTTATAGCAACGCTATCCGGAGAATAAAAGGCATAATCTGAATTACTAAAGAAAATATTATTTCTTACATCCAGGTTTGCCTGATCATTCATATAAATACCATAATCTTCAGCATAGGTTGAATTATGAAAAATAGTGATGTCTTCTATATCATCCAAATACATTCCATCATCTCCCCCCTATAAACATGTTATTAGAAATTTCTGAAGGAGTACTAACAGGATTGTCGTAATTCAGATCATCCAGATCAATTCCATTATCCTGTCCTTTAAAATAGTTGCGGCTAATAATAAAATTTTCAAGATCTGACGCATACAATCCATCACCGGTACTGGAATTGGTAGAATCAACATAGTTTTCTTCCACCCGCACGGAGTCGTAACCCGCAATATAAATCCCATTATCGTCGACTTCAAAGATAGTGTTGTTCAACAGCGTCAAATTAGCATTTCGCTGGGTTGAAGTGAAATTACCCCTGATGGATATGCCTTTTTCACCACCACGCAAGGTGTTGTTGGCAATGAATAAATTAAAGGCATTATCTCCACTGCTAATGTCTGAAGTTTCGGAGTCCGTAGCTACTATTCCTGCTACATCAGAATTAGAGCCCACAGCCATCAAAATCCGATTGGAAACTATTCTTATATGGTGTGCACTATCCCAGATATGAATTCCCCAAGCGTCAGATGTTCCGGTATTTTCTATGGTCATATTCTTAAGGATGGTATAAGAAGTTCCCTCAAGATTAACGGTAGAATTCCTGACACTTTGATCGTGTATCAACCTAACATTGTTTGCAGAGCCACCATCAATGGTTACCGTATTGCTGCTACTGCTACCCATGATATTACCTAAGGAGAACTGATCATTATAAGTATTGGCTGTCACATTCACGGTAACTGCTCCATTTACCCCTTTGTTATTAATGACGTTCGCAAAGTTTGAAAAGCTCATGAAGTTTCTATTGCCTGAACCACTGGAATCAATTGTATAAATACCACTCAATGGGGATCCGGTGGTAAAAGTGTAAGGCCCACTCCATAGACTGCTATCTCCAGCTCCACAAATGGATCTTACATAAAAGTCATAAGTGGCATAAATTGCAAGGCCATTGAGGGTCGCAGGATTAGAATTAACAACGGTATCCATCCCACTTCCGACTGTGAAACCTTGATTGCCGTATTCTACCTGCCACTGGCTCGCCCCGTTTGGATCATCCCACATAATCGTAGCAGTAGAATCTGTAGTAGAAGTAGCTCTACCATTACTGATTGCCAAACAAGAAGGCATGGGTTCGTAAACAAAACTATCTATGTAGGCTTCAAATATACCGGGGCCATGGGCAATTCCGATATACATGGCATTTCCTATAATAGCAGTATCGATTAAATTAAGTTTATACTCATTAAAATCCAGGGGGGTACTATAGTCCGAAGGTGCTATCGTATCCAGGATAGTGAAGGTAGAAGTATTATTAGGATCTGTTAGGACCCCTACATATAATGTTACATCTGCATCATCCGGGTCTTCAAAAGCAACCTGCATGCGTATACGATTATTCCCGCTGTTTAAACCTGAAAAAGCAGGGGATACTAAAATTGAAGTATCAGTAGGCCAAGCCCCATCATTAAATTCTACAGCATTCGGTGAAGTAGGAATGGTTCCGGTAACAGCGGCATCTGTAGAATTGGCAACTTCAATATCATTGGCACCTGGCCCGATAGCTTGCCAGCATGGCACGGTAGCGTTATTAAAGTCTGCAGCAGTGGAAGTATTATCAAAATTTTGTACATAAGTTGCCATGAATTGGCTGCAGGGAGTGGTAAAAGTTTCAGGCCCTGACCAAACACTAGTATCGCCTGGTCCGCATATGGCTCTAACATACCAATCATATGTGGTGGAACTCATTAAGTTCGATATATTCACGCTGTCTGCAACTACGATGGTATCAAATCTGCCGGTACCGGGAGTAAATCCAGTAGTGTCATATTCAACCTCCCAACTTAGGGCAGTTCCGGCTTCTATCCAACTAAATTTGGCACTGTTAGCAGTAATTTCAGTTGTTGTCATATTGGTTGGTTCCGGGCAATCGGGTATTTCTCGTATCACAAAATTGTCTATGTAAACATTGTAATCGGTATTTGAAACTTCCGATTGGGCATAAAAGCCAACTTTAATAGTACCTGTGTAAGAAGATAGGTCTATAATCACACTCTCGCCTGAATTTGATGGTTGATTTAAAGTATCGTAAACCTTTAGGAGGTTTGATGTTGACCAGCTCATACCATTATCGGTAGATATGACTATAGCAAGGGTATCATCCGAAGACATATTATCATTACCTGAGCCTGAAAAGTCGGTTAAACCAGCATCGAATTCCAATCTGTAATCAACAGTTCCAATACCTAAATTAATTGAAGGGCTGATTAACCATTCATTTTTCGATGTAGACCATATATTCATTCTAGCGGATCCAGATGATCCATTATTCAAGAACCCATCTGAAGTCCAATCGCTACTGCTGGATGTAAATGTTGTATTTGAAGTTAAATCACCAGTAGCTTCCTCCCAGCAATTTGGTAAATAGGTAGAAAAATCTTCTGTATAGGGTGGTGTAAAAGATCCGCAAGGAGTAGTGAAATTATTGGGGCCTGACCATGCACTGGTATCACCCACTCCACATATGGACCGCACATACCAGCTATAGGTAGTTTGAGACATTAATCCCCCAATTAAAAGGGAATCTGAAGCGGAGAGCATTGAATTACCCGTGCCCGGGGTAAATCCAACTGTATCATATTCAACTTCCCAGCTTATGGAGGTTCCAGTTTCCGTCCATTTCAATTTTGCCGAATCTGCATTTAATACAGTAGCTGTAAGGTTAGAAGGTTCAGGACAATTAGGTGGAAGGCGAATGGTAAAATCGTTGATAAAGAAGTCGTAATCTTCTGAATCATCTGTAGTACCTTCAGAAGCCCAAACACCAAATAAACTAGTATTTGAATTGTAGCTACTTAAATCAACTATGTATTGGTTGCCATTGATGGTGGGCATATTAGCCGTATCCCAGGTTAATATTGGGGTCCAGCTTATACCGTTATCTGTGGAAATCAGCACTTGGACGGTATCGTCTGATCCCATAGATTCAGGTGTGGTTGCAGAACCAAATGCAGTGATACCCGCATGGATTACCAGCTCATAAGGTCCGGTGCCTGAGAGATCTATTTCCGGGCTGAGAATCCAGTCTGAGGTGCCGGTATTCCATAAATTCACTTTTGCTGCATTGGAATTTGTTGCATTATTTAGATAATCATCTCCGGTCCAGTCTCCTGAGCCGATACCGGACGGTCCTGTCGAGGGTGTTCCGGTAGAAGCTTCATTCCAGCAATCAGGCACGAAGGTGGAAAAGTTTTCAGTGTAATCAGGGGTATAGGTCGGGCAGGTGGTAGTGAAAGAGCTACCCACCCAAACACTAGTATCTCCTATGCTACAAATAGAGCGCACATACCAATCATAGGTAGTTATGGGCATTAAATTAGATAAAGTGATGGAGTCAACGGTGACAATCGTGTCTGTACCTGTACCCTGGGTGAAACCACTCACTCCATATTCTACTTGATAGCTAAGAGCAGCGGAAGTATCTGTCCAGGATACATCGGCGGAAGTGGCTTCAACCTCTGAGAATATTAAATTGAGGGGAGGAAAACAAGAAGGTAACTGAGTAATGGAGATATCATCAATAGCCTGGTCACCGTAAAAATCAGAAGAGGAACCTCCGCTTTCTGCGCGGAAACGTACCTTTAATTTATTGGTATTGAAAGTCATCCCTGTAAGGTTGTAGGAAAACTTTTGCCAGCCATTGGTGCCCTGCTGTATGGTATCAATCCCTTGCCAGGTTGTGCCATCATGGTATTCAACCGCCAGAATATTTACAGGGGAATAACCCGACCCGCACATAAAGTAATAAAATTCAAGGTAGGGGTTGGAGGTAGCCGAAGCATCTATGGTATCGAACTCCATAATTACCCCTATATCCGTAGCGGAATGATCCATGGAAGCAAAGTCGCCATTATTCCCGGTATGATCAGTAGGAGCGGGGGAACAGCCGGAAGTATTCCAGCTGAAACCGTTAAAGTCCCAGGGTCCACCGGAGGTAGCCGACGTCAGGATGCATGTTGGCTGTGTCCCGTTATCGAAAGATTCGGTAAAAGGGGTACTGATGCATTGCGCTTGCAATAGATTACTGCCAGCCAGAAAAAAGCTGAACAGTAGGGAAAGTAAATGGTATTTTGTTTTCATAAGGATGATTTGAGGATGATTATTAAAACTTTGCAAATGCAAATCGAGACTAAAATTAGTAAAAAGAAGTCAACATACAATAAAACAATAAGTTTGTGAGGGCCGAGTAGGAGGAACTTATAGGGAGTGGTTAAGTATAATTTAATATTTCTTCTATCTTTATTGCCCAATACCAACGACTTTAGGCCATGAAATACTATGTCATTAGGTTTTTCATTATGCTTTCCTGTTTACTAAGCATATCTATCAGTTATGCCTCAGAAAAAATATCCAACTACACACACGATTCAAAAGAGCTAATAGAGAAGGTTGCTGTGGAAGAGGGTAATGTGCAACCCCCTGAAGAACACCACACTGATACAGCTCCCCTTTTATTTATTATTCTCGCTATTCTTATTGGGGTATCTACGAGGCATTTTCTTAAAAAAACCCCTTTTCCCTTTACTGTACTTTTATTGGTCACAGGTATAGGGCTGGGAATACTTAACCGCTTAGGGTATTTTTCCCACATTGCCCTGGGTTTTATAGACCTCAACCTTTCGCCAATTGGAAATTCTATCGGATTCGCGGCCAACATAGATCCTCATTTGTTGCTATTTATCTTCTTGCCGATCCTGATATTCGAGGCATCCTATGCCATGGATTTGCATACTTTTAAAAAGACCTCTACAAATGCAATTATACTGGCTGTACCAGGTATATTAATAGCATTGGGTTTGACCGGAGCATTGGCCATGGGACTCAAAGCCATAGGGGTGGGCCTGACCAACTGGACATGGCCAATGGCGTTGATGTTTGGCGCCATCGTGAGCGCTACCGACCCCGTGGCTGTGGTAGCTCTCCTGAAAGAGTTAGGGGCAAGTAAAAAACTGGGTACCCTCATCGAAGGGGAATCCCTTTTGAATGATGGTACAGCCATCGTATTGTTTATGGTATTTTTTCTCGGTATTACCGGGGAGGCTACCGATGGCAGCCCGGTACTTGAATTTGTACGGGTGGCATTTGGTGGATTATTGATAGGGATCATCTTTGGCTACCTTGTGATCAACTGGGTAAAGAATGTATTCAATGATGCCATGGTAGAAATAAGCCTGGTAATCGGGATTGCCTATCTTACTTTCTATGTGGCAGAGCATGTATTTCATGTTTCCGGGGTGCTTGGCCTGGTAGCTTTGGGCTTGATCATCGGAGGGCCGGGCAGGTCGAGGATCAGTCCTCAGGTGGAGCATTTTATGCATGAATTCTGGGAGCTTGCCGGATTTATTGCCAATTGCCTGATATTTTTAATTGTGGGCGTGGTAGTAGCTGAGCGTACCGTCTTTCATCTGAACGATTTTATCCTCTTGGGTATTTTTTATGTGGGGATCCACTTGGTAAGGGCCATTGTGATCGCCCTCTTTTATCCATTTATGCGAAAAGCCGGCTACGGGTTACCAAAAAGGGAAGCGGTCATTGTATGGTACGGGGCGTTGCGTGGGGCCATCGGCCTTGCCCTTGCGCTGATTGTAGCCGGGGTAGACGATCGTTTTATTTCTGCTGAGATCAAAGATCAGTTCTTGTTTTTTACTGCCGGCATTGTGACCCTTACTTTGTTGATCAATGCTTCCACAATTAAATATGTGGTTAATTATTTAGGTCTTACAAAAGTTTCCCCGGCTAAGGCCCTGATGTTAAAAAATGCCAGGGAATATTTGTATGAGAATACCACCAATCAGCTGGAGCGGCTGAAAAGCGACCGTTTCATAAAAAAATCCAATTGGGAGATGGTAGGGAATTACCGTCCTAAAAAGGGCCTGGAGCAAGAGGTGAATGGAGTACAAAACCAGGAAGCTATTGCCGAACTACGTAAACGCTTTCTGGAGGCAGAAAAGAGCAGCTACTGGCATCAGTTTAAGGATGGCTTGTTAGGCCCTATCGGGGTGCGGGTGTTGAGTGATAATATCAGTCACTTGCTGGATGAAGGCGGGAAAGTTCCATTAAGTGAACGGAAGGATCTTGAAGAAAGCTGGAAAATCCCGGAACTGCTCAACCGGCTTAGTAAGTGGCCGGTTATAGGGAAAGTTGCGAAAGACTGGTACCTGGACCGCATGATGCTTAGCTATGATTGTGCAGTAAGTTTCGTAATGGCACAGGAGGAAGCCTTAAAGCTGGTGGAAAGCATGTTGAGAAGTGGAAAGGAAGATAAAAATGCCCTTATACTCATTGAAGGGGAAATTAACGAAAACCGTATTGAGGGACAAACCTTTCTGCGGAATTTGAGAAAAAACTACCCAGGCGTGTTCGCCGCCGTATCTACCACGCAAGCCATAAGATCATTACTGAATTATGAGGCCAAAACCATTGAGCGGTTACAAAAGAGGGGACAAATAGATGGCACAGAGGCTGCACGGATGATGGATGCAATAGACGAAAGGCTAAAGATCCTCCGGAAAAATCCTCCTTCTATAGAAATTGCCGAAGTCCCTAAAGATACCAGGTATTAAGTTAGCGTAAAATTTTCCGAACAAATGCCACTGTAAAGTAGGACATAAGGAATACCCCGGCCCAGCCTTCCACGGCTGATAACCAGCGGATGTGGCCAGAGGGGTAGAAATCACCGTATCCGATGGTAAAGAATGTAATGGCACTGTGATAAAAGGAGCGCTCCACAATGTTTAGCTGATCGGGATCTCCTACAGAACTGATTATTTCAGCATGAATAAAATGAGGGAGAATGATATAGGATATAGAAAAAAGACAGATCACAATGATCATGCTCAGGAATACCCGTAAGGGAGCCGTTGCAAATAGGCCGGCCTTATCGAATACTAACCACTGAAAACCGTAAACAAAATTTCCTTTTAAAGAAGAAATAAAACCCTTTTGTTTATCCCTTTCCAGCTTGGCTTTCATATCAAATCGCTTAAAAGCAACATAGGCCTTATCCTCTGATTCGTAACGGCCATTTGAGTGAAAACTTTCTTTCAATAAGTTGAATTGTTCTGCTTTGCTTCTCAGGGAGGTGTCTTTCTGAGAGGTGAGTAGGGTGTAAGTATGGTTGTCTTCCCAGGAAATAAACAATTTCCCCATCATTTTTAAGCCATGTATTATAAGGGTGTGCAAACGAACTGGGATATCACCCGATTGGAGGTCGATAATATCTTTTACAATGGCATAGGAAAGATCAATAACCTCACCCTCTCGTATGCGTAAGTCCACATGTCCTCCCAGGCGGGTGTCAGGTAGTGACAGGGTTTTAAAAGAGCAATTTTTAAAAGAGAGGAAACCCCCGTTAAATATGCAACCATCAAATTGCACTTCATTGTCACCAAAGTTTACTTCTTCAAATAATTGTATGCCGTTGCCAAATTCCGCATGCCTGAAATTGATCTTCCCTTCCTTAAATTCAGACTCACTGAAGTTGATCTCCCCATTGCCAAACCTCGCCCGGCGAAACTCGGCTTTACCGGTGCCAAATTCCACTTTTCTGAAATCCACCACCTCTCCATTGAAATTAGCTTTATCAAAAGATACATCGCCCCGGTCTATGCGGGCATATTGAAAACTGCAATTGCTTTCCCTGAAATCAGTCTGCCGAAATGAAACCAGCCCTTTGCCGAAGTTGGTATTGATAAAGAATACATCATCACAATCGAAAATACAATTGGAAAAACGGATATCCCCTTCTTCAAATTCCGCAAATTTGAAATTGATGTGTTCCAGATGAAATTCTGACCTGTTAAAATTAAGGCTGCCATGACAGCGGGCATGACGAAAATCAACTTCACCCTGATTGAAGATTGAATAGGCGAAATTGGTTTGTTTACCGGTGAAATGCACATAACTGAAGTCGGTACCAAAATCACTTTCAAAAAAAGCCCCACTCGCTGAAAAATCAGCTACTTCTACCGGATCATTCTCATTCATTTTATTCATTTTCCTGAATTCTTTCAAGGAAAAATCTTTCAGGTAGCAATGATCAAGATTGATGGTTTCTTTTTTCTTTATCTTGCCATATATCTGTTTATTATCCGGACAGGCAAGCTTTTTTTTATTAAGCAGATAGTTTCCTTTCCACTTTTCGACGACTGCCGTTCTGGAATAAATGTTGCCGTTGGAGAGTTCAATTGGGTCGGGGAGAATGTGGATTTTATAAGCAATTGATTTAGCCGGCATTGCGGCTAAAATAAGGAAATCTAGCTGTTTATGAAATACCTATAGTTTTAGGCAGATACCTCCCCGGAGGTTAAGACTGCTGAAAGGTTGATCGTAGACACTAGTGGAATATAGAGTTGGACCCCCGTTTGCCCTGGAATATGAAGTTAGTTCAATTTCGTATTCTGTTCCTATATATTGTACGTTTAAAACAAAGTCGATAGTGGAAGTAAGCGGCGTACGCAGGCCTACATCAACGCTAAAAATTATCTTTTCTGCTGAATGGCCAGGTAGTGTTTGTTCAATTAGCAATGCAGTATCCCTAAATTGGTAACTGTTTTGATAATCAGGAGTGGCAAAATTTGAGTATCCAAGCTGTGGATTTATATAGAATTGGGGGTTTTGGGAAAATTTAACCAGCAGGCCGGTCGTAATACTATGGTGTTGAAAGTTCGAGATAACGGATTGGGTGGTTACTTCCTCTGAAGTTAGATATTCAGTTACGATTGTTAAATCCCGGCTAAACGCTTCTTCATTTACAGGATATCCTGCAAAGTTATAGGCTACCGTAAATTCCAGATTTTCCGTTAAACCAAATGCAACCTTCAAACCAAAATTAAAGCCACTTTTAGCGTAGGCAGCATAGGGGTTGGCAATGTCTGAAGAACTGAAGTCTCCAAGAGGCGTAGCCCTCCCAATCAATAATTCCAATCGATTTTGCTTGACCGGATCTTTTGTGTTTTTCAAGGTTTCCACCTCAAACGATTGTGCAGTTAACTTACCTGTTATTCCAGAAAATAAAAGGCAAATAAAAACTACCTTTTTCATCGTCCTTTGCTTCTTACCTTACCTCAATAACAAAACCTTTTCCCTGCTGATCATGTGGTCGTTCTCAAACAGGCTGATGAAATAAAATCCATGATTGAATTGGCTCAGGTCAATTCCTTCCGATTGATATGTACCCCTCAATATGGCCTCCCCAATTGAATTATATACAATGAAGTCAGGAGAATAGAATACCTGCTTTGTTGAGGAAATATATATTCTTCCGTTTGTAGGGTTGGGGTACCAAACAACATTTTCAGATTTTAGCTTGGTTTCCTTGAGGGAGGTAATGGTATCCCTGATCATGATGTTGTCAATGGCAATATCCGCTTGTTCCCCTAAATTTTTATAGGCTACAAATTCAAGGTTTACGAATTCTGCAATACTATCAGGCAGGTTGATAAATACTTTTCTGTTTCTCCATGCATCAGAAGAACTGGTATGCTGTTCGCCTTCAATGGTATCGCTCATTAATATCCTATTGTTTGAATCCGAACTTACTACATTTAGAAGGAGGCGTTTTATACTGTTACCATACATATGATAATCATATTCCAGTACGATATGATCCAGCTGCTCAGAGGCTATGCAATTTTCCAATCGAAGAGTGGTCTGTGCCGCCTGATTAGAATAATTCGTTTCTGTGTAATAATAGAATCCTGTTCCGCTTGCATCAGCTTCCGGACCAGTATTGAATGAAGGGGTATTCCCCTGTTGTTTTTTCCAGCTGTAAATGAGATTGTAAATAGGTTTCCAATTGGAATAGGGATGTGCAGAATCAAAATTATCCCTGAATGGATTTAATAAATTCGAGAGTACGATCTCATTGTAAATAGTATCATTGATCTTTGTAAGATCATACTTATTATCTAAATACAATTTCAGATCATAACTTCCTGAGGTCAATTGGCGAAAATTCTCCTTGAAGGTATAGGATATTTGCTGGTTAGGTTGCAAAGATCCTCCTGTAAGAGTTTCGCAATGAGGAGAATCATTGTCAATTTGATAACATATACCAACACTATCTACCGACCTTTCTCCCAAGTTTGTCAATTGTATAGATAAGTTTTCAAAGTCATCTTCCGCACAACCATAGATCGTATTGGATATAATGCGGTCTAAAGCAATATCCATTGGATTGGATTCATAGATCCTGAAGTTATCGAATGCTACATGCCGTGATGTAAAAGGATAATTATAAAAAGGGGAAAGGACGATATAAATGCTATCACCTTTATATGCCTCCATATCTATACTATAGCGTTGGTATTCGTCTGAATAAATACCCATGGTCCAGGAATTTCCATAGGATGAATTGTATGTGTAAATCTGAAATCTGTACATTGAATTTGCATTGGGATAAATGTTTTTGGCCATGTATTCAAAAACAATTCGATTAGATGTATTTGGTATATATATACATTTTGATACTATTCCCTGATTATAGTAGAAATTAGATGAAGAGTGTACCAGGAAATTACCCTTCTTATCATAGCTGTGGTTACGGCCCCTGCCCAGGTCCAAGGAATCATACTGACTAAGAACCCTGAAAGTTTTCAAATTGGTATCTACATGTTCCCAGTGAACCGGCAATTTGTATTCAAATGCGGCTAATTGGGGAGAACCATCAAAACTCTCTCGATAAGGGAGGGTTGCCATTTTATCATAATAGATACTAAAATCAACCGTATCATTTAGATTAAATGTATCTACTGCGCTGCTCACCCACACTCTTATATTATAAATACCATTCTGATTTATACGTAGGGAGTCCTGAAAGCGAAAAGTTTTATGATTGCTATTGCAAATGGTACCACTACCCATGTTCAAAGTAGCAGTAACGGGAGGAGCATTATTTATACTGTAGTTGATGGTTTGTATCAAAGTATTTGCGTAGCCTAGATTGGTGATGGTTACAGGAAGATCCAAGGCGAGGGCAGGAGTAGCGCATTCGTAATTCAACATTCCGGAATATGGAATGGATATGGCCAGATCCGATTCGATTTTTTTAGGTTGTATGTATTGCAGGCTATCATTGGAGGGAACATAGTCACTATTGTAGGGATCTATCCAAAATTCAGTAGCCTGATTTGCAGTACTGTTAGTGCTAAATTCATGAATGTAGTAATCTTTATCATAGAGGGTGGCAATATTGAAATTATCAGAATATATATAATTATTTACCTTCCAGTATATCCTTGAATTATAATTATAATTGTTATTATAATAGCCATTATTCTGAATAATCGCTATTAAGCCACTGTTAGTACAATTGATATTTTTCTCTTTGCCTATATAAGATAGGCTAAGATCATAGCTGATATTGTAGGGCGAAGTGCCATAATCACTAATGAAAAAATTATCCAGGGCTATCCCCTCATAATTATAATTATTACCACTTGAGCTTGTAAATACAAATTTAAATTGCACTTGGGTAATCGTGGTGTAATCGTAGTCTTCCAAGGATTTAAAAAAATTTGTATAGGAAGAATTTGAACCATAAATATTACCGGACCAATTTTGAAAATTGGCGTAATTATCGAGATAATTCCAATTAATCCCATCAACACTATAGAAAACATATAAACGATCATTATAATTGGTACTGTATTTCATAGTAAAACCCATAAATGGGGTAGACATATTTCGAATATCGAAAAATGGAGTGATCAACTCGCTTGTTTGATTTTTGGTATAAGGTCCGGTTATTTTAGTAACCCAGCAGTAATCCCCGTTGGCAGCTGCATTAAGAAATGTTTTATTGGGCTTGCCTAAAACCCAGTCTCCATTAGCTTTCCAGCCGTGACTGCCGCTTTCAAACCCTTCAAAATAGGGAAAAGAAGTAATGGGATTTTTAAAGGTTTGCGACTTAATGGTAAAAGATAGCAATATAGCTGGAATAGTAGCTTATTCATCATTTTAAGTTTAGAGTTAATAGCGTGAGACATACTGGATTCGAACCAGTGACCCCTACCCTGTCAAGGTAGTGCTCTGAACCAACTGAGCTAATGTCTCGTATTTCAAAGACATTAGCTCAGTTGCCTGTCCCGATATATCGGGAAGCTAATGTCTCGTATTTCAAAGGACATTAGCGAAGTTGCCTGTCCCATCCGGATAGCTCTCGGGACGGGAAGCTAATGTCTCGCCGGGCAAAAATACCATATATTTACAATAGGTCATCAATATTTAAGGTCCATTCGCTATTAAAGTTAGTGGATTTCAATAGCGTCCTAAATAAAAAGGGAGAA
>CAZBIF010000026.1:18099-23330 GCA_964492055.1 uncultured Flavobacteriales bacterium | reverse complement strand
CAGTACTTCTTATGAACTGAAGTGATCAGAAAAAGGCACGTACCTGCATGCCCCCGGTATGGATCACCCTTAAATCATCTGACTTACGACCTGAATAATTGAGGTTCAACTGAAGGTTATTGGATAAGTTCCGCTGCCAGAGAACATTCCAGGTGATATTATTCCCGTCCGTTAATCCTTCCAGCATTTCAAAGGCAAGCGGGCTATTTTGTTCCCCACTGAAATCGATCTGTATTAGTTTCAACTGCAGGGAAAAAGTGCCTTTGCCGGCTTCGTTAAAGCGGGCCTCCGTGGCTAATTCACGCTGATAGGAATATTCAAATTCCGGTAGCTCATTTACCTTTTCTGCATAAGCAGCCGAAACTGACCAGCGAAACTTAACCGAAGGCTGGTAGATAAAGGTAGGTTCTATCCGTTCAGTTTCAATGGTAAAATCACGGTTCTCGAAAAACTCAGAGCGGTTGATCCGGTTTGTGACAGCATACACACTTTCCAGGGAAAATATGCGGTTGAAATTGTAGCGGGCACGTACTTCACGCTGATCCAATCTCCGGCTTTCAAATCCATTCGTTAGCAGGTTTTTTGAAGTATTGTTAAGATAAAAAAGTTCAGCACCAAAACGGGGATCCAGGCGATTAAAATAAAAAGTATTGGAAACGGAGCTCAAAATATTGATGAGGCTGCTATCGGCCAGATCGGTCATGAATGGATTGTATATTTCATCTTCTTTGGTGGTTTTTCGTTCTGCCCGGTAGGCGGTTTTATTGGAAAATTTACTGAGCCATTGTTTCCATTTGCGGTCGTTCTTCAAAATAGCGTCCGGCCGCAGGAATAATACCTGGTTGAACTGATTACTGAAGACGCGGATAAAGTTGGTGGTGGGCGAAAAAACCTTTATATAATTGGCCTGAAACTGGTTGTTGGCGTTTGCTACCTCAAATTCATTCAACTCTTTTACATCATTGCCATTGTAATCATTCCAAAGGTGGGTACCCTGACCATCATTTACTTCTATGTAGGAAAATTGTTTCTGGAACTCCAGTCCGCTGGCAATCTGATAGAACGTATTCGAACTGATAAATCCCCGCAGGGCTTTTAAATCATAGTCGGCCCGGCCTACCAGGGTATTCTCTTTATCTTCTATCGCTATTTCTTCATCTTTGATAAACAGGCGCCGGTAAGTGACATTACCGCTCAGGCGGCTGCGGGGATTTTGGGCTAATTTGAAATCTATACCGGTATTTTGCCCCTGTTGGGCATATTTTAATCCATTTGCTGCCGGGAGATAATCATATATTTCGCTATAGAAAATGCGATAGAAACTGGCGGTATTGCTGTCGCCGTGTTGTATATATGATTTCCAGATAATGCGATCGAAGCTATTGGCTTGCAGGCTATCGCTCTGTCCCTGGTAAAACAAGATTCGTTCCTGTTCCAGGTAACCGCCCACCTCAAATGATTTTAACTGCTGGCTGACCGTGCTGTAATGCCGGAAAAAACTACTGTTGTTATCTGCTTCGGCCGTAAGATAACTGCCTTTGGATTGCAAGTGAAACCCTCCGGATCGATAACTGCCGGAATAACCATTCCGGATCCCTTCATAATCATCTCCTTTGATAAAAGAAGAGAGTTCATAATTGAAGAAGGTCGGCCCTTTGGCCAATCCGGTTTTAGCACGTAATAAATATTCGTTGCCATAGTAATTCAAACCGCGAATGTTCCAGTCCCGGTCAAATTCCACATCACGGTACCGCTCAATGTATTGAAAATTTTTACCCCTTTGTTCATAAAAAAGATGGTTGTTCCAGCGCGTATTTACTGCGGTATCACGGGTATTAAGCAGCTGGCTGTGGCCAAAGTCAAGTTTCATCCCGTAGGATTGGTCGTCCCGTTCGTTCAACTCAGAGAAAGTATTGACGTCATTATTGGAAAAAGCCCCTTCTACCGCCAGGGCCGTATTTTTCGAAAAAGTATAGGCGGTTCCCAAGGTAAACAACTGCCGTTTTTTGGGCGTGATCAGGCGGATCACCGGCTCAAATGAGCCCTGGGGTTCCCCATTTAGAGGAGCAACCCATTTGAAAACCCGGCCGTTGGCATCGCTCCGTTCCTGAACATAATCACCCCTCCCGTGACCAACTTCCGTAAAACGGGCGGTATAAATGGCCAGGTCAGGATCTTTGGAAAACACCAATACGTCACTAAATCCCAGCGTATCTATCAGTTTGTAATTGGGCTGGTCATTGATAAAACCAACGGTATCAATACCACTTACCACTGCCTGATTGAGGTTATCCCCGGCGTCCTTCAATACCCGGATATCTTCATCGGTAAGCTCCTGCAACAAGGGTTGATTCTTGTGGTCCTGTTCAGAATACAGGTTCAGGTTTACCTTCAGTTTTTCCTTGCGGTATTCATTTTCTGAAAAAATGAGGGAGCGTCCGTAATTCCTTTCGGCGTATTGAAATTCGGCCACGATCCGCATGTCTTTTGTGATCAACTGGTTGGGGGTAAATGTTAATTCAGCGGTATTGTAATCGATCACATAGTCGTATTCCTGACCCCGTTTCATGAGTTTACCGTTCAGGTAAATTCGCTCCGTACCGGATAAAACGATAATGAAGGTTTCCCCTTCTTCCCCCCTGAGCTGATAGGGCCCCTGTATCCCTTCCTGCCCGGGAATGATCTGACGGGAGAATTTACCGCGGGAAACCGCCGCATTAATAGAAGTTCGAATAATCCCATTATCTTCTTCTTCCAGTTCACTTTTGGTGATCACTTCGGTTTTAAAGCCTCCCCCCTGTACTTTTTTATTCAGGTTCATAAAATAACTCTCCGGCCGGCTGATCAGGTAATCACCGGCTATCAATTCAGACTGATCGGTAAATAACTTGATAAACACCCGGTCAAATTCCTGTAATTGCTGGGTATTTCCCTCTGCCTGTATGGGAATGTTATTATCGCTGATGGCTGCCTGAATGCCTACCTCGTCCGAAATCCTGCCGGACAATTGCAGATCGAGGTTTGAGTTCACCGCCAGGTCCTGATTGTTGCCGAAACTAACCCCACGGGAAATACTCCCATTCTTGTTCAAGCCATTGATATCAAATAGCTCAGGGCCTTTGTTTTCCGGTTTGAGGGTGAAATAATCGTAACGCCCCGGATCAGAAGGTTCAGCTTGCTGGGGGCTTTTGTGATAATAGGGCCGGGTAAAAAGAAACGGAAAAACACGATAAGCAATATGCAGGGAATCAGGCAGGGAAGCTTTTTTCCTGAAATAAATCCGGCTATTTGCATAGTCTATGCGGTAAAGGGAATCGGAAAGGACTACATTATCTTTATTTCGAATAATTTCCGAGCCCGGAATAATGCTGAGGGTATCGAGTTGCAGCGTATCATCTTCTATTGCCATGCTTACCTGCCGGTAGGTGGAGCGAACTTGTGCCACACTTCCTGCCCCAATCAGGAACAGAAAGATCAGTAAAAAGCAAAACGCAAATTTAGGGATCAAAAAAGGCAGGATTTTATTACTCAGTTTGATAACGCCAAAAATCGCATTTTAGTAAGCGTTTACTACTTTTGAACCCATACTGAGCGCTTAATTATAAAACAAATTTAATAAAGGTAAAGCTTACGACTTATGCAGCGGATCATCTCATACAATGTAAACGGCATTCGCGCAGCCATGCGCAAGGGGCTACTTGAATGGTTAAAACAAGCTGATCCGGATATATTCTGCATGCAGGAAATCAAAGCGACGCCAGATCAATTACCGGAAGCAGATCTGGAAGACAGTGTCTATCATCATTTCTGGCATCCGGCTCAAAAAAAAGGGTACAGCGGGGTAGCTATCTGGAGCAAGGCAGAACCGGAAAATGTGGAATATGGTTGTGGAATGGAGCAATACGACCTTGAAGGCAGGGTGATCCGACTGGATTTCAAAGATTATTCGGTAATGAGTGTGTATATGCCTTCCGGTACCACTGGAGATGAGCGGCAGGCTTTTAAAATGCAATGGCTGGCAGATTTTCAGGATTATATTGACCAATTGAAAAAAAAGGTCCCTAACCTGATCATCGCCGGGGATTACAACATCTGTCATAAACCCATCGATATCCATAACCCTGTGCGCAATGCCAACACCAGTGGATTCAAACCGGAAGAAAGGGAATGGGTGAGTGAGTTCATAGATTCAGGTTTCGTGGATAGTTTTCGAAAACTGAATGATGCGGCGGATCAATATACCTGGTGGAGTTACCGCGCCAATGCGAGGAAAAAGAACCTGGGCTGGCGTATTGATTATCAGATGGTGAGCGAGCCGATGGAAGATCGCATCGAACGGGTTGGCATATTAAATCAGGCTTACCATTCTGACCATTGCCCTACCTTGCTGGAAATCGCTGATTAATTAAAACACCCCTGTTTATAAAAGGCGGTAGTTAACAGGAATACGCCTAGTGGGATGCCGTATTATTGTAGCATGAAAAATCAGATCATAAATCAACTAATTGCAGTAGTGGCTATTACAGCTACCCTGCTCACCGCTTGTGTTCCGGCCAAAAAATTCGAAGAGCTAAAAAGCAAAAAAGAAATTTGCGAGGAACAAAAGGCTGCTTTGCAGGAACGGAACCGTGAACTGGATGAGCAATACAATGAGATCAAGCAACAGTATGATGATTTGGTAAAAAAGCACCAGGGGTTATTGCAGGATACTACGGTGATGGGGCGCTCGCTAAGGGTAATGACCAAAAATTATGATAAACTGAACGAAACCTATGACCTGTTGCTGGAAAAGAACCGGGAATTATTGCAGGGAAACCAGCGGGAAACCAAAGAACTTTTCAGCAACCTGCAATTATCTCAGGAAGAATTAAGGAAACAATCCGACTCATTACGGCAGGCAAGGGAAGTATTGGCCCAGAAACAGGAGAATTTACGCCAGATGCGGGCGGAACTGGATGACCGTGCGCGCAGGGTAGAGGAACTGGAATCCATTCTGAACCGCAAGGACAGTATGGTAAACGCCTTGAAGTCCAAAGTCCAGAGTGCATTGCTGGGGTTTGAGAACAACGGACTTACCATTGAGCAAAAGCACGGTAAAGTGTATGTCTCCCTGGATGAGAGCCTGCTCTTTGCATCCGGCAGTTATACGGTGGACAGTAAGGGCAAGGAAGTTTTGAAAAAACTGGGCAATGTGCTGGAGAACAACCGGGATGTGAACATTTTGGTGGAAG
>CAZBIF010000026.1:7438-18089 GCA_964492055.1 uncultured Flavobacteriales bacterium | reverse complement strand
ATAATGTACCCTACAAAGGTTCAGGAGCTCTCTCCGATAACTGGGACCTGAGTGTACGCCGGGCTACCGCTGTGGTTAAGATCCTATTGGATAAAAGCAATATTGACCCGGCCCGATTGACAGCTGCCGGTAAAGCAGACTTTCTTCCTTTAGCTTCTAATGAAACCGCAGAGGGCCGCAAGAAAAACCGACGTACAGAGATCATACTTACGCCCAAACTGGATGAATTGTTTGAGATCCTGGAAACCAACTAAAACCTTGGGGCAGCAGTTTTTTCCCTAACCCTTTTCAATAGTTCTTCCACAAGGATCCTTTCCTGCTCCATACTATCCCGATCGCGCAGGGTAACGGTATTATCTTCCAGTGTCTGATGATCTACTGTAATGGCCAGTGGGGTACCAATGGCATCCTGCCTGCGGTACCGCTTGCCTATGGAATCTTTTTCGTCATACTGGCAATTAAAGTCGTATTTCAATTGATCAAGTATTTCCCGGGCTTTTTCCGGGAGGCCATCTTTTTTTAGCAGAGGTAAAATAGCCAGTTTATACGGTGCCAGAAAACCGGGGAGGCGCATAACCACCCGGCTGCTGCCATCTTCCAGTGCTTCATTGCGCAAGGCATGGGAAAAGACCGCCAGGAACAAGCGATCCAGACCAATGGAAGTCTCGATCACATAGGGAATGTAATTCTTGTTGATCTCCGGATCAAAATACTGCTGCTTTTTACCGGAGTATTCTTCATGCCGCTTCAGGTCGTAATCGGTGCGGGAATGGATGCCCTCAAGCTCTTTGAAGCCGAAAGGAAAGCGGTATTCTATGTCGGCTGCAGCATTGGCATAATGTGCCATTTTCAGGTGATCGTGAAAGCGGTAATTCCCTTCCCCCAGCCCAAGGGCCAGGTGCCATTGCATACGTTTTTCCTTCCACTGCTCATACCATTTCAGCTCCTCTCCCGGGCGCACGAAAAACTGCATTTCCATCTGTTCAAACTCCCGCATGCGGAAGATAAATTGGCGGGCGATGATCTCATTGCGAAATGCTTTGCCGATCTGAGCAATGCCAAAGGGCACCTTCATGCGGGCGGTTTTTTGCACATTCAGGAAGTTGACAAAGATTCCCTGGGCTGTTTCCGGTCGCAGGTAAATGGTAGAAGCACCCTCAGCGGTAGAACCCATCTCGGTGCTGAACATCAGGTTGAATTGGCGAACATCGGTCCAGTTGCGGGAACCGCTTACGGGGTCCGCGATGTCCAGATCCAATATTAACTGTTTTACAGCAGCCAGGTCTTCTTCTTCCATGGCGGTTTTAAACCGCTCATTGGCTTCATCGATCTTTTGCTGATTGGCCAGCAATCGTGGATTGGTTTCCCGAAATTGCTTTTCATTAAAAGCATCTCCGAATCGCTTTGATGCCTTTTCTACTTCCTTATCGATCTTGGCTTCGATCTTCGCTACCCATTCCTCAACCAACACATCGGCGCGGTAGCGCTTTTTGGAATCTTTGTTGTCAATCAGGGGGTCGTTAAAGGCGTCCGTATGGCCGGAGGCTTTCCAGGTTGTGGGGTGCATAAAAATAGCCGCATCAAGCCCCACCACATTATCCTGATGGTGCACCATACTTTTCCACCAGTACGCTTTCAGGTTGTTCTTCAACTCACTTCCCAAAGGACCGTAATCATATACCGCCCCCAAGCCATCATATATCTCCGAAGAGGAATAAACAAACCCATACTCCTTGGCATGGGCCACAATCTCCTTGAGGTTTTCTACCGGTTCTGCCATGCGGCAAAAGTAGCTTGAGAAAGGGTAAGAGAAAAATCAGGGCACAAAAAAGCCCGAAAAATTTTTCATCCCAAAACTTTCAACTTCCTGAGCTGATATTTTCTATTTTTGAGAATTGTGAAATTATTACCGTATCTCACTTCGTTAATTCTCCTGATTCAATATACTTCCTTGATTGGTCAACGGAAAGATTCGCTTTTACAGGTAATTAAATTCAACCATTCCGATTCCCTTAAAGCTTCTGCCCTGAATTCCCTGGCTTGGGATCTGCGTTTCAGCAATGGCGATTCGGCTACTTTATTAGCCAAAGAAGCTTTGTCTATCGCCCAAAAACTAAATGATCAGAAATTACTATTTCGCTCATCTAATTACCTCGCCACTACCTTGGCCATTCAAGGTAAATTCGACCAATCCTTACCGCATTTTCGCCAGGCCGCAATTATAGCGAAACATATGGATAATGCAGAGAACCAATCAGCAGTTCATAATAACGTCGGTCTTGTGTATTATCTTAAGGGTGAGCAGGATTCTGCCATTGCCGCTTATAGCCGTGCACTGGAAGCCAATCAACAACAGGATAGCCTGACAGCAAATATGGCCAATCCATACAATAATATTGGTTTGATCTACACAGACAAAGGGGAATTAGATGAGGCATTAAAAAATTACCAGGCAGCTGTGGAAATTTTTGATTCCCTCGCTGTTCATAATGCTGCGCTGGCCAATACTTATAATAACATTGGCATAATTTACGAAGAAAAAGGGGACTACCCCAAATCACTGGAGTACTACCTGAATGCACTCAAGGTTTATGAACAAAATAAAACTTTTGCCGATGGCTATGCAAATACCCTCAGCAATATCGGCGTAATCTATTCCCATATGAAGGAATATCAAAGCGCCCTGGAATATTATCAACGCTCCAGGGAGGCCCATGCTAAAATTGCCGAAAACTCCATTGGTGAATCCAATGCCTTAAATAATTTAGGTGAGGTGTATCTGAAGCAAAAAAACTACGATAAAGCCCTGGATTACTTTCTTCAGGCTTTAGCTATGCAGGAAGGAAACGGTGAAGCTTCCATCAATATGGCTAATACCCTTTCCAATATTGGCCATATTAAGGAGATAAATAAAGAATATAGTTTCGCTATGGAATACCATCTCAAGTCATTGCGAATCTTTAAAAAACTGGAAGATCGTAAGGGAATTGCAAAAACTTTAACCAATCTGGGAAAATTAAAGATCAATTATGAAAATAAACCCACTGAAGGGGTGGATATGTGTAAGCAATCTCTGAAAATAGCCAATGACTTGGCCTTATTGCAAACCCAGATGTATGCCTGTGAATGCCTTACGCAGGGTTATGAGAAATTAGGCGATCAAACCACCGCTTACAAATACTTTAAAGAATATGTAAACTACAAAGACAGTTTAATCAACCGGGAAAACACCAAAGAGATCACCCAAAAGGCCATGCAGTATGAATTTGATAAAATTCAGTACCAGGATAGCCTTCGACGAGCAGAAGAACAAAAGAGAGCCGCTTTGTTACAGCGGGAAAAAGATTTAAAGCAGGAGGCCGAAATACAACGGCAACGAATTCTCACCATTGCGGGAGGAGCCGGATTTCTATTGATGTTGGGGCTGGCATTTGTTTTATTCAGGGGATATAAAAACAAGCAAAGAGCCAATGAAATTATAACGGCTCAGAAAAATGAAGTGGAAAGTCAAAAAAAGGCAGTGGAAGAACAGAAGGAGATCATCGAAGAAAAAAACCGGGAAATTGTAGACTCCATAACCTATGCGCAGCGTATCCAGAATGCCATTCTTCCGACCAGGGAAACCATACAGCGTTCCCTCCCTCAATCGTTTGTGTTTTTTAAACCGAAAGATATCGTGAGCGGTGACTTTTACTGGATAGAGGAGAAGGAGAAACACGTGTATTTTGCCGCTGTGGATTGTACCGGTCACGGGGTTCCGGGAGCCATGGTAAGTGTGGTGGGCTACAACGGGCTGAACCGGGTATTGAATGAATTTAAAGTGCCCCAACCCGCCGCTATGCTGGATAAATTAAATGAACTGGTGGAAGAAACATTTTCCCGCTCAGATTCTTCTATTAAGGATGGCATGGACCTGGCCATTTGCAAACTGAATAAAGAAACCAATGAACTGGAATATGCCGGGGCCAACAATTCATTGTACCTGGTTAGGGATTCAGCAATAGTGGAAGAGCAAGACGAGCGACGTAACGTCAGTGATGAAAAAAGTGGTAAAACCCTGATTGAGATCAAAGCTGACAAGCAGCCAATTGGCAAGTATGATTTTCGTCAGGCATTTACCAACCATCAGTTCCAGTTGCATCCGGGAGATGCCGTTTATATTTTTTCAGACGGTTATGCTGATCAGTTTGGGGGAGAAAAAGGGAAAAAATTTATGTATAAGCCCTTTAAAAAAATGCTGGCGGAAATAGCCAATCTCAAAATGGATAAACAGGGAGAATATATCCGCAAAGCTTTTCATGAATGGAAAGGCAGGCTTGAGCAGATTGATGATGTATGCGTAATGGGAGTAAAGGTTTGATTAGCATTATGCTAACTATAATTAGAGGCCTTACCGACTTCTAACTTAAAAGAGAGCGAGTCTACTTCTTAGTTAAATTAATAGGTTGATGTAAGTTGTAAATTCCCTCATACATAAAACAAAATCAATTTATAGGTGTCCTCCCACTTAGACCGTTGTATTACTTTAAAAGAGAGGTAAAAAAAGAAGCTGTCTCAATACTGGGAGGTTTTTTTTTGATCCATTGATTTATAGTTAATTATATATGCTTTCGCTATCTTTTTATCTGGCCTTCAAATAGATGGATTTAATATTTAAGGACTAAGACCAACAGCAATATTGGCTTTTTCCTCCTTCCATTGAATATTTTATCCCTTAAGGTCCTTCGGTACGTATCGTAAATGGTGTTATCGAACAGATCAATATTGATACATTGGTTAGAAAGTACCTTCGGGAAGGTAAACCTAGCTTTCATCCCAAAATGATGTTGAAGGTTTGATTAATGCCTCCATGGATAATATATACTCCTAGGGGGAAGATAGAAAAAGCCAAGCGGGAGAATATCAATTTCATGTGGCTTTTCAGTCGACAAGTAGCGGATCATAATACTATCGCCCGTTTTCGAAGTGAAAAGCTTAAGGCAGCTATTAAAGATGTTTTTAAGCAGGGAGTACTTCTGCTGGCCAAGATAGACTGGTTAGCCTAAAACAGGTATATACCGATGGCACAAAGCACATCTGACTTTTTGCAACATAATGATCTTTATCAGGCTAAAAACTTTAGTGGATGTGCTTTGGGATGAATATGTCACAACGCTAAAACAAACAGGATAATAGAACGGATTAATAGCATAGAAAACTATCGGGAGTAAATCCGAAGATGCTTAACCTCTCCGGCCGGCCTTGAAAAAAAGAAAACAAAGAACGGCAGATGTAAAGCCGGTCTTTAGACATATTAAATACAATAGGAAACGATTTACCTTCAGGGGACTTGAAAAAGTAAAGTTGGAGTTTGGATTACATGCTTTAGCGCATAATACAAGAAATATGTGCGCTTAAATTAATATAGGCTAACCTTTCTATAACTGAATATTTAATCTAAAGCAGAAATTTATAGAGCCAGATTCAATAAATAAAAAAACCGCCTCGATTAGTTTATCGAGACGGTTTGTTGTGTCATTAGTATTATATACTAATTATCGTCATGCTCTTCATAATCCACACATTCAAATTTTGCAGAAAGGGATAATGAATACTCTTCGAAAATCTCACCGTTAATCACTTCCTCAACTCTTACGTTAGTTAGTTCAACGGAATTTCCATTGAAACCAATACTGCCACTAGTACCGAAATACGTATAGACAGCTTGCTGATTATTGTCCATTTCGTCTATTTTAACATATACTACATAAGCACCTAACTGCATGGAATCAGGAATATAGTTGTAATAAGAATCAAACGAACTAATGGTGGTGGCATCATTGAAGGATATTACGTAGATAAATTTCAAATCTTGCTCCTCGTCGGAATTATCAAAGGGTCCTTGAATACCTACAAATACCCTTACGCTTGAAGAATCAGGCAAATCGGTATTTCCACCAACAGCTTGAGAGGCACAGTATCCAAAATCAAGATCAAAACTTTCCCCATCCACAGTAAAACTACCTCCTCCAGTGCCATCACTTCTCGAACCCTTGATTACGAAACGGTCCGTACCGTCATCAAGAGGATTAGTAAAATTAGTTGTAGTAATAGAACTACCGCTAAAATTAGGACTTTGAGGTTCAAGTGATGAAAAATACACTCCCCCCTTATTATCTGATGGATTGGAAAATGTAATACTTCCACTTCCACTTGAAAAAGTTCCGGTTCCGGAATTTGTACTTGAGGTTGATGAACCGCTGGTGAACGTGATCCGCTTGAATTTTTCTAAAACATCGTATTCTTGCTTTTCCTTTCCTATAATGGGGTTATCTGTTTCCTTTTCACAAGCTGTGAAAAGAAATACAGACAGCCCTGCCAAAGCAAAAACCGATCTGTATTTCATTCTTTTCATAATATTCTAGTTAAGTTATAAAATTAGTCAGAATCTTTTTAGTAAAGATTCTACTAAAAAGCATAACCTAATCGAATACCTCCAACTGCAAATGTTCCGATTTCTAAATCACTACCTCTTTCAGTGGCAGTAATACGATTATCTGGCGCAGCTACATCTTGCCCATATTCATATTCGATGTCACCCAGGTTGGTATATTGTAGTCCAAATCCAACTTCAGTACCTAAATACATCTTCTGAGTAAAATAGTAATCAACACCCAATAAGAAGTTAGCCTGGATTACTAAGCTGCTTTCAGATTGCTCATCTTCATAAACCTGACTTTCACTGGGATCATTGGTTGGATCCAAATCATTATCTGCATCACTGCCTAAGTTTACATCCCCGTAAGATTCGTTCGTCATGGACTCTCTGAAATATCCCAAGCCTAATTCAGCACCCCAGTAAGGAGAAAGCCGCTCAGTACCTGCCCAATGATTTTCAAAACCAGGCTTGATCATAATGCCAAAAGTAGAAGACTTATCTACTGTTTCAAAATCCTGTATCCCATCGTTATCTGCATCAGGACCTTGAAAATCCGGATCCTCGGTTTCAGAGCTATAGCCTATATTCACTGTTAATCTGTATGCCATGGACTCTGTAGAAAAACTTCTAAGTCTGAAACCAGATATTTGGATTGGAGCTTCATCATTAAAAGGTATAAGCTGAACCTCAATAGTTTTATCACCTGCGGCAGGCTTATACTCACTTTGGGCGTTCACCTCATTGGAGGTAAAAACAAAAGCTGAAGCTACAGCTGCAATAATTAATACTCTTTTTTTCATTTTTTTAAGTTTTTGGTTTCCGTTTTTAAATTAAACAGTGTCAAACGTATGAAAAAAAAATATCCCCCTCCAAAAAAATGTGTTAATTGCCTGTCTATTAGGGTTAAAAGGAAGTTAATTTTATTTAAAGAACATGTATTTAATCAGGCGCAAACCCTTATTTTACAAGGAATTTATGTCTTCCTTCTCTGCAATTCTTTATGCAGAAACAATTTTTGAACAGCAATTTTGTGGAAAAATGCCGTTTTTCAACCGTTCCGCACAGTTATAAAGCAGGAAATAAGCAACTTTGTCAGCTGTGATCTTACATGAAAATACCATCCTGGCCAGGGAGCTTTTCACCGAGTATTTTGTTTGTGACCTATCGGCTTGCAAGGGGGCCTGTTGCGTTGAAGGAGAGGCTGGGGCGCCCCTGGAAAAAGAGGAAAAGAAAATCCTGGAAGACATTTATGACCAACTGAAACCCTTCTTGCGTGATGAAGGCAGGGATGCGATTCAAAAAGAAGGCCATACCACCTTCGATGCGGAAGGGGACCTGGTGACGCCCCTGGTGGAAGGAAAAGAGTGTGCTTATGCTATTTTTGATGACAATGGTATTGCCAAATGCGGGATTGAAAAAGCATACCGCGAAGGAGCAGTGGACTTTAAAAAGCCTGCTTCCTGTCATTTATACCCCATCCGCATACAGCAGCTGGATGAACTGGAAGGGCTGAACTACCATCGCTGGCCCATCTGCAAACCTGCCTGTGAATGTGGTTCAAAACTTAAAATAAAAGTGTTCCAGTTCTTAAAAGAACCTTTGATCAACCGCTATGGGGCTGAATGGTACGAAGGGCTGGTAGAAATTGATAAACACTTGCAGAAGGAGGACAAAGCTAAGCCGTAATTTCTGCTTCCACCCAATCCCCGTGCTTTTTGATCAGTTCTATCAGTTCATTCACCGCCTCTGATTCAGGAACATTTCGTTTTACTACTTCTTTTTCTTTGTACAAAGTGATTTTCCCTGCACCGGTACCCACATAACCGTAATCTGCATCTGCCATTTCCCCGGGCCCATTCACGATGCAGCCCATGATCCCGATCTTCACCCCTTTTAAATGAGAGGTGACTTTTCGGATCTTTGCCGTAGTTTCCTGCAGATCAAATAAGGTGCGCCCACAGGATGGACATGAAATATATTCGGTTTTGGAGATACGGGTTCGGCTGGCCTGCAAGATGCCGAAGGCAGTGGAAATAACCTCCCTTTTCTGAATGGCGTCACCTCCCTCCAACCAGATCCCATCCCCCAAACCGTCTACCAGCAAAGCCCCCATATCCGTGGCACTGTATAACTGAAATGTTTCAAGGTCCTTCAATTGATATCCCCGCTTAATTACTACCGGTAAATCTATATTCTCTTCCATCAATCTGACCACGAACCTGCGAATTGCAGTTACGGCAGTAATCAACCGGGTTGTAAGGATTAGAACCGTAGAGGTATTTTGAGAAAGTTTTTTGAAAATAGTATCATCTCTCCATACTTCCTCCACCCTCAATTCCAGGAAATGAGGTTGGCCAAAATCAGCTTGCCAATCTTTTTTTGAAATTAGTGGGTAAACAGACGGCCGTTGCTCCTTTTGCCAGATACCGTAATTCTGTATCAGGCCCAAAGTACCGGGAATTTCAAAATCTACCTGTTGCTCTCCTATGTAAATATAATCTGCGGCCTGATCGGCGATATTCCATTTATCCAGGGGTACTGAATAAGCATAGCCAAAAGGAAAAAAATGGGAGGGCTTCAATATTTCGACCTGTGAAAGATCACCTACTACTACCGGCACATTTTTATCTCCCATATTCAATACCTGCTGACTCGCTCTTCGCTCATACGCATAGGGATTAATGGGGTAATTCTGAATGGGTGGCACATAATTATCCTCTTTTGGCTCCCTGCTCTCATAGCGTTCCGCCAGCTTGCGGGCCACGGGAATCTCAAATTCAGGTTCTTCTGTTAAAGAAACCCGGATGGTGTCCCCCAATCCGTCTTCCAGTAAGGTGCCTATCCCCACGGCCGATTTAATGCGCCCGTCTTCCCCGTCTCCTGCCTCGGTCACCCCCAGATGCAAAGGATAATCCATTCCCTCTTCTTTCATGGTTGCCACCAGCAGGCGGTAAGCCTGCACCATCACCAGCGTATTGCTGGCCTTCATGGAAAGTATGATCTGATGATAATCGTGCTTGCGGCAGATGCGCAGGAATTCCATGGCGGATTCCACCATTCCCTTAGGGGTATCACCGTAGCGGCTCATTATACGGTCGGATAGCGAACCGTGATTGGTGCCTATGCGCATGGCTACTTGATTGGCTTTGCATTTTAAAACAAGAGGGGTAAACTTCTGCTCAATACGATCTAGTTCAGCGGCATAAGCCTCATCCGTATAAACGATTTCTTCAAATTTCTTTTTATCGGCATAGTTGCCCGGATTCACCCTGACTTTTTCTACAATATCCGCAGCAATTTCCGCAGCGTTGGGAGTAAAATGGATATCGGCCACCAGGGGGGTGTCGTATCCCTTTTCCTTTAATTTTTCTTTGATCCAGGCCAGGTTTTCAGCATCCTTTTTACTGGGAGCGGTGATGCGGACCAACTCACAACCGGCTTCGATCATACGTATGGATTGGGCTACCGTAGCTTCCGTATTCATGGTATCCGTAGTGGTCATGGACTGTAATCGGAGAGGATTTTTTCCTCCAATACCCACTTCACCAACCTTTACCTCTCGGCTTAGCCGCCGGCAATATCCGGTAAGATTTTCCCAGTATTCCTGCATAAATTTTCAAATGGATGACAAAGGTAGGGCTTCACAAGTAGTTTTTTAAGCTGCCAATCAATACTTTTCCTTCAATTGGTATTTGATATTCTGGCATTTGTAGCTGTAAAATTTCCCTTAGTCTACTTTTCCAACCCTTTTGTAAAGGTTTTCGTTACTGTTAGTAATATTATCCATCTAATTCAATTAACTATTAAACAGGAACTTCATATAAAAGTGCAGAGTGAGGAAGATCTCTACCTTGATTACCCTGCCAGTCATCCGGAAGTGATCTACGATATATGTGATATGAATGGCCGGATCTGCCTGACCGGTTTTCTTGAAAGAAGAAATGATCACCGCATTGATATTGCAGCCCTAAGGGAAGGCGACTATTTATTCTTCTTAATTGACGAGGGAAATATCCTGAAACAAAGAATAAAGGTTTAATTATTCTTTAAATGCTGAAGCAGCAGTTTGTAAAACATGCCAGGTTCTTCCCAGAAAGCCATATGGCCAGTGTCCTTCATTAAAATAAAGCTGCCCTGCTCATTCAATCTCGCCTGATTTTGGAGTTCTTTATAGGATAAGATACTATCTTTCTCCCCCCCCATGATCAGGTAGTTGTATGTTGCAAATTGCAG
>CAZBIF010000026.1:267-7428 GCA_964492055.1 uncultured Flavobacteriales bacterium | reverse complement strand
ATGATCTCCCGCTGCCTGCGTTGTTTCATCCCTTCAACTGCAGCTACAATATTTTTAACGCTGATAGCCTCAGCCATGTTTCTGTACTGACGGATCTTATAATGTATTTTATCCACCTCCGGCAGAAAAAAGGTAGGTATAAGCAGATCCAGGGCCCGCTTGCGTTCCTGTTTTACCAAATCAATGAACTGAGTGCGGGATTGTTTTCTGGAACGATCATCAGCAGCAGCGGTGGAATTAAGTAATATCAGCGACCGTAGGCTGTCTGGTTTTTGTTCTGCCAGTGCCAGTGCTACGTATCCCCCCATGGAATGTCCCAGCAAATGATACTTTCTGATCTTTAAGCTGGAAATTATCTGCGCTACCGCCTCGGCCATTAATTCCATGGTGTGCACATAGCCCACTCCTTCACTTTTACCGTGACCTAGTAAGTCGGGAGCTAATACAGTATACTGTTTTTTTAATACTTCCATGGTTTCTTTCCAGCAATTACTGTTTCCCAGAAAGCCATGCAACAATACCACCACCGGCCCTTTACCAACTCTACGGTAGGCTTGCCGGCTGTTTCTGAAGTTATAATAGCGGAGCATCAGGCATTCATGGCCAATTCTATTTCGTCAATTTCCAGCGGAATATCCTTCATCAGGTCTTTGTAACCATTTTCGGTTATAAGTATGTCATTCTCCAGACGAATGCCCATACTTTCTTCACGAATATAAATTCCCGGTTCTACGGTAAATACCATTCCTGCTTCTATGGGCTTGTACCAGCTCCCTACATCATGCACATCCAGACCGATATAATGGGAAGTGCCGTGCATAAAATACTTCTTATACGCCGGCCAGTCCGGATCCTGTTTTTTCACCTCGTCTTTGCTTAGCAATTTGAGGTCAAGCAATTCCTTTTCCATGAATTCCCCCACCTGCTTATGGTATTCGTATAGCGTGATGCCAGGCTTTAAAATATTCATGGATTTTTTCATTACCCGCAATACCGCTGAATATACTTCCTTCTGACGTTTAGTAAATTTTCCGTTTACGGGAACGGTGCGGGTTTGGTCTGCCGCATAATTGGCATATTCAGCCCCGAAATCCATTAAAATAAGATCGCCATCCTTACAGGGCTGATTATTCTCAATATAGTGTAACACACAGGCATTGAAACCCGAAGCTAGTATAGGAGTGTAGGCAAATCCACGGGAACGGTTACGTATGAATTCATGCATGATCTCTGCTTCAATTTCGTATTCCATCACCCCCGGTTTTATGAATGGCAGGATACGATCAATCGCTTTGGCTGTAATATCACAGGCTTCCTGCATCAAATCGATTTCTTCCTCTTCTTTCACTGAACGCAGGTAATGCAGATGCGGGGCAAGCCGTTCATAACGGTGAAGGGGAAACTCTTTCTTTACCCATTCACGAAACCGGTCGGTACGGGTTTGCACCTCTGTTTTGGCCCTTAAATGTTCATTGTCATTCAGGTAAATGTGCTCTGCCTCATATACAATGCTTTTCAGGGTTTTTTCGAAATCCTTTAGCCAGATTACCGTTTCTATTCCGGTTCGTTCTGTGGCTTCTTCTTTCGTGAGTTTTGCACCTTCCCAGATGGCAATTTCCTCATTGGTTTCCTTTAGAAACAATACCTCGCGGTATTTTTTAAGAGGGGCATCGGGAAAAAGCAATAGGACAGTTTCTTCCTGATCAACACCGCTCAGGTAGAACAGGTCGTTGTTTTGCCTGAAAGCTAAAGTACCATCCGCATTGGTGACCGGCACATCGTTGGCATTTACGATAGCCAACGAATTCGGCTTAAGTCGTTTACTTAACTTGTTCCGGTTTTTAATGAATAATTGCTTTTTTATCGGATGATACTTCATATTTTTTTGGGTTTTGGCAAAGATAAAATATCTCGACCGAGGATAAAATTAAATCCGGAGAAACCCTTTAGGCTGGCCAATACTCAATTATGAAATACGGGAAGCTTCACACCCCCGTTATTTAGAATTAATCTAAATTGGGGGGCGAATGGATAATACTTGTCAATGCGTTGCCCGGGGAGTAATTTTGAACGATTCAAATTATACGTGATTAGCTATGGCTGAAGCAAAAGGACTGATTAAGTCGCATATCGTAAAAAAATACTGGATGGCCCTGACGGGCTTGTTTCTCTGCCTCTTCCTGATCGGGCATTTGCTTGGGAACCTGCAATTATTCCAATCCGATTATGCCGGTATTTTGCAATTCAATGAATATGCTGTTTTCATGACCCATAACCCACTTATTGTAACCCTTTCCTACATTACCTATTTCAGTATTATTTTCCATGCGGTAGACGGATTGTGGATCACCATCGCAAATAAAAAGGCACGTAAAATCGATTATACCTACAGCAAACCTTCTGCAAACTCACCCTGGAGTTCCCGCAACATGGGCATACTCGGTACTATAATTTTGGTTTATATTGTAGTCCATATGCAAAATTTCTGGTATAAAATGAAGTTTGGTGATCTACCTTATATGAAAAGTGAAGATGGGAGCCAGCTATTGAATAATGACGGAGAAGCATTCGCGAATGCCACAGTTCGTGACGGTCAGCTATATGTGGCTGATGCCCACGTAGGTGAAGCTATGAAAGACCTGTACTCCATTGTGATAGAAAGTTTTCAAAACCCATTGCTTGTATTGTTCTATGTACTGGCCATGGTAGCACTGGGCTTCCATCTTTCCCATGGTTTTGCCAGTGCTTTTCAATCCCTGGGTTTGAGAAATAATAAATACGCAAGCATTACCCATAAGGTAGGCATGGCCTTTGCGATCATTGTTCCTACCGCTTTTGCTATCATTCCCATTTACCTATTTCTTCAATCATGACAGAAACAAACACGGAATCAAAACTTAAAGCCCATAGCCCGGAAGGGCCCTTAGCGGACAAATGGGTGAATCATAAGAATACCATTCGGCTGGTCAATCCTGCAAACAAGAGAAATATAGATGTAATTGTAGTAGGTACCGGCTTAGCCGGAGGATCAGCTTCCGCTACCCTGGCTGAATTGGGATACAATGTAAAAGCCTATCAGGACTCCCCCCGCCGTGCCCACAGTATTGCGGCCCAGGGTGGGATCAATGCTGCCAAGAACTATCAGGGTGATGGAGATTCCACCTACCGTCTTTTTTACGACACTATAAAAGGGGGAGATTATCGTTCACGAGAAGCCAATGTATATCGTCTCGCCGAAGTATCGGCAAACATCATTGATCAATGTGTTGCCCAGGGGGTTCCTTTCGCCCGCGATTACGGCGGCTTACTGGATAACCGATCTTTCGGTGGGGTGCTTGTTTCCCGTACTTTTTATGCCAAAGGGCAAACCGGTCAGCAGCTTTTACTAGGTTGTTATTCTGCCATGAACCGGCAGATTGCCAAAGGGAAAATTGCCATGTACAACCGGCATGAAATGCTGGATGTGGTAATTGTAGATGGCAAAGCACGCGGGATAATTGCCCGAAATTTGGTAACCGGAGAAATTGAAAGACACTCTGCCCACGCAGTAGTGATCGCCAGCGGAGGGTATGGGAATGTATTTTACCTCTCGACCAATGCCATGGGTTCCAATGTTTCCGCCTCCTGGAAAATCCATAAAAAGGGTGCTTACTTTGCAAATCCCTGTTATACACAGATCCACCCTACCTGCATTCCGGTTCACGGAACGCAGCAGTCCAAACTCACTTTGATGTCAGAATCATTGAGAAATGATGGTCGTATATGGGTGCCTAAGAAAAAAGAAGATGCGGAAGCTATCCGGGAGGGCAGAAAAACTGCTAATGATATCCCCGAAGAAGAAAGGGATTATTACCTGGAACGCCGCTACCCCTCTTTTGGTAACCTGGTGCCCCGGGATGTTGCTTCAAGAGCAGCCAAAGAACGCTGCGATGCCGGTTATGGGGTAGTAAATAACGAAACCAACGAAGGAGTTTTCCTCGATTTTTCTGCAGCTTTTATGCGCTATGGTAAGGAAGAAGCCAATGTAAGGGGCATGGAAGGCGCTTCAGATAAAGAATTTCTGGCTCTGGGCAAACAGATCGTGGCGTCGAAATACGGGAACCTTTTCGATATGTATAAGCAGATCACTGCTGAAGACCCGTACGAAACCCCCATGAAAATATATCCGGCTGTGCACTATACCATGGGTGGGGTGTGGGTGGATTATAACCTGATGACCACGGTACCCGGATTGTATGCTATCGGAGAAGCTAATTTCTCTGACCATGGGGCCAACCGGCTCGGAGCTTCCGCTTTAATGCAGGGACTGGCCGACGGTTATTTTGTACTGCCTTACACCATCGGCGACTACCTTGCCGACGATATACGCACCGGTAAAATTTCTACTGACACCCCTGAGTTTGAGCATGCTGAAAAAGAAGTTAAGGAGCAGATCAATAAGCTCATCAACAATAATGGGAGCAAAAGCGTGGACCACTTTCATAAACGACTGGGAAATATCATGTGGAACAAAGTGGGGATGGCGCGAAATGCCGAAGGCTTAAAATCGGCGATCAGTGAAATCGCCCAGTTGCGGGAAGAATTCTGGAAAGAGGTAAGAGTGCCCGGCAGTGCAGATGAAATGAACCAGGAACTGGAAAAAGCCGGTCGGGTAGCTGACTTTCTGGAACTGGGTGAATTATTTGCCAAAGATGCATTGCACCGGGATGAATCCTGCGGGGGCCACTTCCGGGAAGAATACCAATCCGAAGAAGGGGAAGCGGTACGGCGTGATGATGAATATGCCTACGTGGCCGCCTGGGAATACACCGGACAGCCATCAGAAGCTATCCTGCACAAAGAACAATTGGAATTCGAAAATGTGGAATTAAAAACCCGTTCATACAAATAGCAGATATGGGAGCAGCAAAAAAATTGAATTTGACCTTAAAGATCTGGCGGCAAAAAAATGCTACTGCCAAAGGGGCGATGCAAACTTATGAATTGAAGGATGTTTCCCCTGATAGTTCCTTCCTGGAAATGTTGGATCAGCTAAATGAGGAATTGATCGAAAAAGGTGACCATCCGGTAGAATTTGACCACGATTGCCGGGAAGGGATTTGTGGATCGTGTGACCTTTATATAAATGGCCGCCCTCATGGACCAGCCCGGTTGATCACTACCTGCCAGCTGCACATGCGATCCTTCAAGGATGGGGAAACCATCTATATTGAACCCTTTCGTGCCAAAGCTTTTCCGGTGATCAAGGACCTGGTTGTAGACCGTTCTTCCTTTGATCGCATTCAGCAGGCCGGGGGATATATTTCAGTAAATACCTCTGGTAATACCCAGGATGCCAATGCCATCCCCGTGGAAAAGGAAAACGCAGATAGAGCCTTCGATGCGGCCACCTGCATTGGTTGTGGCGCTTGTGTGGCCGCCTGTAAAAATGCTTCGGCTTCTCTTTTCGTTGCCGCCAAAGTTTCACAGTTTGCCTTATTACCGCAGGGGGAAGTGGAAGCAGAACGGCGGGTATTGAATATGGTAAAGCAAGCGGAAAAAGAAGGTTTCGGACCTTGCTCCAATACCGGTGCCTGTGAAGTGGAATGCCCGAAAGGTATATCCCTGGAAAATATTGCCCGCATGAATCGTGAATACCTTGCTGCAAGCTTGCGCAAGTAATTATATGCCCGACTATAGACTCAATTTAAACTCCAAGTTACCTAAGGTAAAGACAAGCATTTTTACTACCATGAGCCGCCTGGCCCAGGAGGAAAATGCGCTCAATCTATCGCAGGGTTTTCCGGATTTTGCCTGTGACCCGCATCTGCTTGATCTGGTTAACCAGGCTATGCGCAGTGGGGAAAACCAGTATGCTCCTATGGCCGGCTTGCCTGAACTGCGGCAGCAAATTGCCGAAAAAACGAAAAAACTGTATGGGGCTGATTATTCAGCGGAAGAGGAAATTACGGTAACTGCCGGGGCCACCCAGGCTATTTTTACAGCCATCCTCTCTACCATCCACTCCGGCGATGAGGTAGTGATCTTTACCCCGGCCTACGATTGCTACGAACCCGCAGTGGAACTTGCCGGCGGGCAGGCCGTGTTTTTTCAAATGCAAGCCCCGGAATTTAAAATAAACTGGGAAGATGTAAAAAAGGTGATCAACCGGAATACACGGATGATCATTATCAACTCCCCTCATAATCCAAGCGGAAGTATCCTCAAAAAGCAGGACCTGAAAGAACTGGAGAAAATTTGCCTGGGGACCAACATACTGGTCTTGAGCGACGAAGTTTACGAACACATTATTTTCGATGGGCAAACCCATGAAAGTGTGTGTAAATTTCCCGGTCTGGCTGAACGCAGTTTTGTGATATCTTCATTTGGTAAAACCTACCATACAACTGGTTGGAAAATAGGATATTGTTTAGCGCCGAAACAATTAATGGCGGAATTCAGAAAGATCCACCAATACAATGTTTTTTCGGTGAACAGGCCGGTACAAAAAGCCTATTCATCCTATTTACAGCACGAAAATGCCTATACCGGACTGAGTAAATTCTATCAGCAGAAAAGGGATCTATTCCGCGATTTGCTTCGGTCGGGGAGGTTTAAGGCATTACAAACCCAGGGCACTTATTTTCAACTCCTTAGCTACGAAGCAATATCGGATAAACCGGATGTGGAATTTGCCAAAGAGCTGACTAAAAAGTTCAAGATCGCTTCCATTCCCGTTTCTGTTTTTTATAACCGAAAAAATGAAAATAAGATCCTGCGGTTCTGCTTCGCCAAACACGAAGAGACCTTACGGCAGGCGGCAGCGATCCTAAACCAGGTTTGATGAGTGAAAAGCTTAAGGTAAGCATTATACAATCTGAATTAAAATGGCAGGATGCTACTTTTAACCGGGAAGCGTTTTCAGGGCAGATCAGAGCCTTAAATCCTACCGACCTTATTCTGCTACCGGAAATGTTCACTACCGGTTTTTCCATGCAAAGCAGGGAACTGGCTGAAACCATGGACGGTACTACCATTTCATGGATGAAGCAAACAGCCAGGAAAAGCCAGGCAGTACTATGCGGAAGTCTGATCATCCGGGAGGATGACAATTTTTACAATCGATTGGTCTGGATGCAGCCTGATGGAACTTTTCATACTTATGATAAGAAGCATCTTTTC
>CAZBIF010000026.1:0-221 GCA_964492055.1 uncultured Flavobacteriales bacterium | reverse complement strand
GATCTGCTATGACCTGCGCTTTCCGGTATGGAGCAGAAATAAATTTAACCGGGAAAAACCGGAAGAGGCAGAATATGATCTTTTGTTATATGTAGCTAACTGGCCTGCCCCGCGCCGTGAGGCCTGGAGAAAATTGTTATTTGCTAGGGCGATTGAAAATCAAGCCTTTGTGATTGGACTAAATCGAATCGGTGAAGATGGGAATGGGATTGCCTATGCGG
>CAZBIF010000025.1:18454-23588 GCA_964492055.1 uncultured Flavobacteriales bacterium | reverse complement strand
TGTAAAATTAGCAGCTTAAATATTTGTTTTTATCTTAGAATGCTCAGTGCAGGCCCCTCAGGGCGACGCATTGGGACATTGGGACATTGGTACATTGCTATATTAACTCATTTACTCCTTACTTTGCTCCACTCTTTGATTTGCCAGTTGGTAGTGACTTCAGACAATAAATTGCTTTCACTATCTTTTACTTCTATTCGGCAGGGGAAAAAAACTTCACCATCCCGCCGTAGTGGTTTTTGCAATTTTTCTTCAAAAGTTCCTTTATTCAACGAAAAAGTAGCTAAAGCCTCCATTCTACCCTGATAATGGTATTCGGCAGAAATGGATTTCATGATCAAGCGGTATTTTCTTGCATCCAGATTATATAGTAATAACAAACCCGAGGCATATTCAGCCGCGGTTAACATCACACAGGCATGCAATCCTTTTAAGTGGTTGCGGTTGGCTCTTTTAAAGGGGATTCCAACCTGTATCTCCTCCTTGCTTACCTTATGTAACTGAAGGCGGTGCGGGGCATTAAAGGGAATCACCCGATGCAAAAGAAAATTCACTTTCAAGCGATGAAAGGCAGACCGATGAAAGGAATCAAGCAGGTGATTGAGATTCATAGAAGTAATTTGAGACTGTTTTCAAATTTACCATTTCTGTTTTTCGAAAAGCTATTATCAGTTTTGATCACACTAAGGAAGTAAGCTATTTTACTACATTTGAAGAACTTACCATTGGTAAGCCTTTCCTATATTGTCTATCATATGAGAAAGAAAGCCCCATAGGGAAACCCCTGGATAATTTCAATAAACAATTCGCGGATTATCAATCTGCCCCCGGTAGCTTTCGAAATTCCTTCTATTTGGTCTTCACCAACCCTTCCACTTTACCCAATAACTCCTTCATCTGAAAAGGTTTTTCAATAAAGCCATCGGCACCACATTCTTCGGCTATTTCAGCAATATCCCGGTTCGCAGAAAAAAGCATTACCGGAACCTTGCTTGTCCGGGAGTCCTGTTTTAATGCCTTGCAAATCTCCCGGCCATTTATTCCTGACAACCACAAATCAAGTAACACTACATCCGGTTTGGATTCTACAGCGGTTTCTACGACTTTTTTCCCATTGCTTTCCGCTACCACCTCATAACCACCTACTTCTGAAAACATAATTTTCATAACATCCAGGATGGCCTCATCATCGTCAGCAACTAAAATGGTATTCCTGCTCATAGCAATTCTTTTTTATATCCAATTGTCGTCTCCTCCCTTTCCTTAAAGGGCAAGGAAAAATAAAAGGTAGACCCTTTGTCTTTTTTGCTTTCCACCCATATCTTTCCTTCATGTCTTTCAATGATCTGCCTGGAGATAAATAATCCCAGACCAAGGCCGGGATAGGTCTTGGCAGTTTCCCCTTCCACTCTGTAAAATCTTTCAAAGACTTTCAATTGGTCAGCTGCGGATAATCCAATTCCTCTATCCTCCACCGAAAAAACAATCTCATCCTTATCTTGCATTGAATTCACCTTAATCTTCCCCCCAGCGGGGGTATACTTGATGGCATTACTCAAAAAATTGATCATTACCTGTCCGATACGTTCCCGATCGGCAATTATATCAAAGGTTGAAGTTAAATTCAAAATAAAACGGTGTTTTTCTGAAGTATGCTGTACAGATTCTACCACTTCCCCGACAAGCTGATTAAAGTCAAAATTCTCTTTTTGTAAAATGAATTTTCCTTGTTCAACCTTCGTCACATCCAGGAGGTCGGCAATCAGTTTATTTAACTTATCCAGTTGCTGATCCATCTTTTCCAGCATCAAAGAAGAATCCCGGTCTTCATTATTCTCAAACCGATGTTTTAAAACTTGTCCGTAAGCCTTTATACTGGTTACGGGAGTTTTTAATTCATGACTGGCAATGCCCAGAAAATCATCTTTTTGCTGTTCCAGTTTTTTCAGATTGGAGATATCCCGGGACACTGCTACCAGGCGTTCAACTTTACCTTCCCTGTTATATACTGGGGCAACTAAAATATCCCACCACTTAAAAGTTCCCTTTATCGTAGGGGCAGCTCCCTGAAAATGACCTATTTTTCCTTGCCGGGCAAGTTCAGTAGCCGCTTTCGCCTTATGGTAATACTCTCCACCTTCCCATCTCTTTAGCCAATTAACGCCTTTCACTTCATTAAAATCATCTATATCATGCATTAGCAAACCCTGACTGTTCATGGATAGAATATTTCCATCATACGATAATACCTTCACACAATCAGGACTGCTTTCTACCAACGTGCGACTATACTCTTCACTTTCCCGTAAGGCGTCTTCCACCATTTTACGTTCGTGAATATCCACTACGGAACCGATAAATCCCTCAAAGTCCCCCTCCTCATTGAATTTGGGCAGACCGGTGTCAATATGCCATCGGTAATTACCACGCGCATCTTTTAAACGGTATTCCAGCGTAAAAGCCTTTTGTACTTGATTGGCTTGCTTAAACGTTTCAGAGGATCGTTTACTATCTTCGGGATGTACTGCCTGCAACCATCCATAACCCAATCCTTCCTCTTGCTTTTGTCCGGTATAGTTGAACCAGGGTTTATTCAGGTAGGTACACGTCCCCTCCGGATCCGTGATCCAGGTCATGACCGGGGTATTGTCGGTCATGGTTTTGTAGTATTCCTCGCTTTTGCGTAAAGCCTCTTCAGCGAGTTTCTGGGTATGTATATTGGTCATCGTTCCCAGCCACATTTCCACCTTTCCCTCTTCATTTACAACCGGCTCAGCACGGCCCAGGTGCCACAAATACTTACCATCTCGACGTCGTAAACGGTATTCTATTTCATAAGGCAGACCAGACTTAAGTGAGTTAGACCATGTTTCAATGGTCAAGGCTATCTCTTCAGAATGGATTATGTTCTTATCTTTCCAACCCCAGCCTTCAGTTCCTTCTCCATTTCCAACATAGTTATACCAACGTTCATTAAAATAAGTAACATTTCCTTCCTTGTCGGCAATAAAAGCCATTTGGGGGAGAGCCTCTATATAGGTTTTAAATTGCCTTTCCCTGTTTTTTATCTCTTCGCGAACTTGAAAGAGAGTAATAAAATCAGCAGCCTGCCGGGTAAACAGGTCTAATACCCGAAGTTCCCTATCCGTAGGTTGCTGAGGTTGGGTATAATAAATATTAACCACTCCAAGTAATTGATTTTCCCGGCTCATTAAGGGGATAGAGTATACCGCCCGGTAGTTTGATTTCTTGGCAATATTTTTCAATGAACGATAAGCAGGATCCGTATTTACATCCCCGATTAATACATTTTCCCCTGCCATAGCAGCCGCACTGGTACTTCCGTGCTTACGATCCACTATAGCAAAATGGGAAATAAAGGATTGATCCAATCCGCTCTGTGCTTCCAACCTCAAATGATCCTCTGCTGCTGAATATAAATGAATACATCCCTTATCGGCATTCAGTACCTCGAGGGTGGCATTCAACACTTCCTCCAAAGCTTTAGCAGGTGAAGTATCTCCCATTAAAGTAATAACCAATTCATGCAGGCGAAACATGACCTTCAATTCCTCTCTAACCCTTGACTCACTGGCTACGAGGGCCTCTTTGGCTCTTACCCTTTCAGTAGTGTCAGTGAATAAAATGGCTACCTTTCCCTTTGGGTTATCTTCTATGCGGAAAGCATTTATATCAAACCACCGCCCACTAAGCTTAGAGTAGTCCGTCAAGCTTGCGGTTTTTCCTGTAAGGGATACGTTTCCATAAATATCAAGCCATTTTTGCTCCAACTGAGGAACTAACTCCTTTATCCGTTTGCCTTCCACATTCTGCAATACCGATTGTTTATTAAAGGTGGGGTTCACTTCAACAAACCGATAATCCACAGGTAAATCGTTATTGTCAAAGATCATTTCCACAATACATAAACCCTGATCAATGGTTTCAAAAATGCTGCGGTATTTTTTCTCACTGGCTTGCAGGTCCTGCCGGGCTTGTACCTGTTGGGTGACCTCTTTACCATGCACTATAATACCTTTAACCTCATTACCCTCCTTAAAGGGGGAATAAGTGAAATTGACATAGGCCGTTTGTAAGATCCCATTTTGATTTTTGTCCAGTTGAACCCGCACCGCCTCGGCATAGTGAGGCTGGCCTGAAGCATATACCGCATCCAGTAGTTTTACAAATCCCTGTTCCACTACTTCAGGTAAAGCATCTGCTACCTTTCTACCTATTAACTTTCGATTTTTTCCGACCAGTTCCTTGTATTGCTCGTTGCATAATTCGATAAGGTGGGAAGGCCCTCTGAGTACCGAAACAAAGGCAGGAAGTTGCATCAGCAATTCGTGCAAATGTTGTTGATTGAGATAAGGGGGTACTTCTTGAGCTTTGGACATTTCAGAAATTATAGAGGGGAGATGGCAAATAGCAGGTGTTTTATAAATTCGAAAATAATAACCTTGTTTAACATAAACATTATATAAAAGGTTCTCAATTCGACGAGGGTGTTAAAAGAGGGGTATATATCTGGTTATTTGATTTTAAAAAATTTCCATTCAGCATTAAGTAGTCATACCATGAATTTGCGGTAGCTCCATGGGGAGATTCTATCCTATATTTCTGGTTCCTCCGGATTAAAAAGCTTACCTTCGCAAATATGAGTAAAAATAAAGCAACTAAAGGAGATCAGGTGGCGGTTCATTACACCGGCAAACTGACGGATGAAACGGTTTTTGACAGTTCCAGGGAGCGCGAACCCCTTGAGTTTAAAGTAGGTGCCGGACAGATGATCCAGGGATTTGATAAGGCTGTGGAAGGCATGGAAGTGGGAGAAACCAAAACCGTAGATATTCCCTGCGATGAAGCCTACGGTGAACGGAGCGAAAACCAGGTGGTAACCATTGAAAAAAACCAGTTACCGGAAGGCCTGGAACCCCAGGAAGGCATGCAACTGGAAGCCACTCAACAAGACGGACGTAAGCAGATGTTTGTGATATCCGAAGTGAATGGGGACAAGGTAAAGTTGGATGGCAACCATCCCCTGGCCGGTAAGGAATTAACCTTTGAAATTGAACTGGTAGAGATCAAGAACTGATCAAATAAAAATTATATCATTTATCATCCGGAGGGG
>CAZBIF010000025.1:13218-18327 GCA_964492055.1 uncultured Flavobacteriales bacterium | reverse complement strand
TACCCACTTTGTGAACTTATGGATAGTGCCCTCCACCCCTGACGGGCCAGTTCGTTGATCTTATCTTCAAACTTGGCCTGGGTTTCAAAGGTTCCTTTTCTTACGATTTTATAGGTATTCATCTGATCAATGGTTTAAAGTACCGGCGTTGATCACCGGGGAAGCGTCCTTATCTGCGCACAATACGGTCATGAGGTTACTTACCATAGCCGCCCGCTTGTCTTCGTCCAGATTGATCACATTGCGTGCGCTCAATTGCTTGATGGCCTCTTCCACCATCCATACGGCCCCTTCCACTATTTTCATCCGTGCTGCAACAATGGCTGTAGCTTGCTGCCTTCGCAACATGGCAGAAGCTATTTCAGACGCATACGCCAGGTAACCAATACGTGCTTCCAGCACTTCTATGCCTGCAATATCCAGCCGCTCCGACACTTCCCGTTCCATGTTATCATTGATCTCTTCCATACCACTGCGTAGCGTGATCTCACTTTCATCGTCATCAAAATTGTCGTAGGCGTACATGCCCGCCAGCTTGCGTACCGCCGCATCGGTTTGCACCCGCACAAAATTTTCATAAATGTCCACTTCGAATGCTGCCTTGTAGGTATTCTTCACCCGCCAAACGAGGATCACACTGATGTTTATAGGGTTACCTAGTTTGTCGTTCACTTTCAGGCGTTCACTGTCAAAATTTCGTGCCCGTAGGGAAATGCTCTTTCGCACGAAAAATGGGTTTACCCAGTAAAAACCATGTTGTTTTACCGTGCCCTTGTATTCACCGAATAACGTAAGCACCCGGGAACCATTGGGATAAAGAAAGAAAAACCCAATGCAAAGCAAGAGGTCCAGGATGATTATCAGGACAAACCAGGGGCTTTTAAATAAAATGAGGCCGAGAATGGAGAGGATTAATACAAGCAGTACAATACTGAGCATTACATAACCCGACATGGGTTTTACTACTTTTTCATGATTGATTTTTTCCATTTGATATTATTTTGATATCACAATAATACTAAATTAAATTTGCATATATATGCATTATTATATTTTTTATGCCATTTTCTTCCGATCAGATACTGCAGCTTGAAAACGCTGACTGGCTGCTAAAAAAGAATGCACTCTTAAAACAATTGATCACTACCTTCGCGGAATTGGGAAATACTACTTATGCCAGCTACCAGAAGACATTTGGGGATTCCCCACCTCCCAAAGTAAGCCGGGGGAGAATTATGAAGGTCTCCCCTACCTGGTGCTCGATTACCCGCGCATTTTTACCGAAGAGGATGTTTTTGCTTTCCGTACCCTCTTCTGGTGGGGGAATTACCTTAGCTTCACCCTACACCTGAAAGGTAAATACCTGCCTCCTGTAATAACTGAAATTCTCCCTTCTAAGAACACACAATCAAATCTCTATTATTCCATAAACGGTAACGAATTTAATCACAATGTGCATAGTGAGGATTATAAATCCCTCCCCACGCCTTTCACAAAGGAGGGCAGCTCTATGGATTTCTTTAAACTGGTAAAAGTCCTGAACCTAGCCGTTTTAAATGGGTTAGATGAACACTATCATCATACCTTCCGACAATTTCTAATAAAATGGCTGAATTGAAAGTAAACCTGGCAAAATTCAAACACCGCATGCCGATCCATATTCGGTATATGGATATTGACTCCATGCAACACGTGAACAATGCCCGTTACCTGAACTACCTGGAGGAGGCGAGAATTGCCTATAGCCAGGAAGTACTTAATCTTTACCATGACCTTACTACCCTGAATGTGGTGGTGGCGAGAATAGAGATCGATTTCAAAAAACCGCTATTCTTTGGCCAATGTGCCGAAATTTATACGAGGGTGGCCCGGCTGGGGAATAAAAGTTTTCAGTTTGAATCGTTGATTGTGGTGCAGGAAAAAGGAAGATCAGAGATAGCCGCCCGTGCACTGCAAACCATTGTCGCCTTTGATCCCGGCACCCAAAGTAGTGTGCCGGTACCGGAGGAGATCAAAGAAAAAATCAAGGCATTTGAAGAGTAAAGAAAAAGATTTGCAACTTTCAAATCATACGTATATTTTTAAAATGTGAAATATCGTTACTTAACTTTTCAGGAACTTGACGTATTGGAAGAGGATTTTAATAACTTCCTCTATACCAAAGGCATGAACAATTATGAATGGTGCATCTTGCAAGATTATTATTCTGTGGAAGCCCTTGGCCTGTTGGAACAATACAGCGATAAGATATTTGACGGCATGATCAGCAATGTGAATTACCTTGAGCATCGCAGCGAAAAACAATTGAAAGCCATTGAATGCGGGGAGGATCAAATGACCATTATTGGTATTGAAGTCCCTGAAAGCAGTAATATTGATCTCACTGATATTCAGTCCCTGAAAATGATCTCGGGGAATGACTTCAAGGGATACCGCAGTTATAAACGCACGGAATCCTACCCTATTGAACGGGAGCAGGTGATCTTTAAAATGATAGAGTCTGGCTGTTATGTGGTGGACAGTAGCATATTCAATACCCTTAACCTGCACCGCAAGGCCCTCCATAATTAAAGTGATGAATGTTTAAGCTATTTAGCATTAATCTGTCTACTATTTAATTGACTTAACACAATAATCAATCAATTTTTTGAAGGAAACATCATGTCACCCCTACGGGGTTATATTCCTTTCCGGCCCTTTTTCCTACTGCGGTATCACCCCTACGGGGTTTAATCTGTTAATGATTAACTTAAACATTTTTAACCAACCTGAAGGCTATTTCCCCCTTGGTTGACATGGAAAAGCACTGATTTAATCGGAGGGTCTTCAGCCAAAGTTTAATTCTTATTATCCCGAAAAAATCAGCAAACGGCTAAGTATCAAAAATTTGGATAATAGATCACTAATATAAGCAAAGAATTATCCGCCTCTTGTTTAGCCTTTTCAATCCCAATCCCGGAGGGATGACATAATATTAGGCTGTATAATGCATTTTTCTAAAACCCCGTAGGGGTGACATGTAATTGATTAGTTATACGCTGAATTAAATTCTTAACAGATAAAGTCAATGCGTGATTTTAACCTCCAGGGTCGACGGAATGCCTCGATTTAATCGGAACTTGATTTTCAAGTATTTTTCATAGGTCAACCCTTTTTAGAGAAGAATTATATTTGACGTTAATTAATTTCCTGACGAACGATCGTGCTCACGCAAAGTGAGCAATAAGCCTTCAACATTTTTAAACTTGGGTTCTATTCCAGACCTCTCACAAAGCAATTGGGTTTGTTCGACCAATTTTTTATTGGGAAAATATTCATCGCGTAAAAAGTGGATGAATTTCAAGGTCTTGAAAGCATTGAACCACTGAAAAAACCGCTTTCTGAAGTCGCATAGGTCAGCGGCCTCCTGCCTGAACATTTCAATCTGGTCCAGAAGTCCCTCGCCGGTGAACTGCATTAACTTATCGTTTATTTTTACGCTACCTTCATACCAGTCCGCGGTAGTGCCAAAGGCAGCCTTTAATTCTTCAAAAACCCTAAGATCGTACGATTCCTCTATATTGCGTTCCCCCATTAAAAATTCACCCACCGCCCTGCCGGTGCCAAAAGGTACCCGATGCGAAGGACGGGGAGAAGGATAGACAGTGGTAGCTGCACAACTTCCCAACTGGTTTACGGTCATGTATTTTTGCAGGAAGTAAAAATCCTCTCCCGCTTTTCGTTTGTTCATGCCGCCTGACATAATGTAAGCCTCCCCCTTTACTGCCATCGCTGAACCTATGGTATGATAGGCAAAAGGCAAAGCTGCATAGGCAATTCCCAGCCGGTAATAGCGGAGGTGCAATTCATAATGCATGATGGCAAAAATCACTTCCCGTTTGTAGCCAGGGGAATCCAGCGGGTGCTCAAAATGGATGGAACAGGCGGTAAATTTTGAATGTTGCTCAAAAAATCCGATCAGGGCGTTGCAGTAATTGCTCTCCACCTCGGTATCGGCATCCAGGCAAGCAATAATACCATTCATAAACCCCACTTTATGCAAGCGATAAGCTGCCTCATCCATGCCAATTTTTCGTGCCAGGCCTACGCCGGCAAACTTCTCCTGCAGCTGGTTTTCTTCAATAATATGCAGGTCGAAAAAAGGTTTTTCATCCTCCACCCACTGAACCATCTCGTGCTTTGCCTGCCGGTTGCGCTCCAGTATTTCCTGCCGGCTGTTTTCTGACGCATTCAACACACAGATCACTTCCACACTTTGCTCAGGGCGGGCATTTCGCGCCAGGCTTTTTAGAGGGGTAAGAGGGTATTGTTCATCGTATACCGGAATGACAATCACCAAACCAAGATCTTCTGCCGGGGCAGCTTTTATTAGCCCAAGTTTATACACCTTGGACTCAAAATATTTATCTATTGCTTTCAGGGGTATAATCGGTATTTTTTCCAGCTATCTGCTTCTTTTTTATAAGCAATACGGTCGTGCAGGCGGCTAGGCCTGCCTTGCCAGAATTCAAAATGGGTGGGTTGCAACAGGTAGCCGCCCCAAAAGTCAGGACGGGGCACCGGCTTACCTTCAAATTTCTCAGTAAATGCTTTCAGCCGCTCTTCCAGTATCTCCCGCTTTTCCAATGCATCACTTTGACTTGAAGCCCAGGCACCAAGCTGGCTTTCCCGGGGGCGGCTGTTAAAATATTCATCTGACACCGCCTCGCTTACCTTTTTTGATTCTGCTTTTATACGGACCTGCCTTTCCAGGGAAGTCCAGAAAAAATTCATCGCCACCTGGGGGTTCTCTTCCAGCTGACGTCCTTTATCACTTTGGTAATTGGTAAAGAATTCAAACCCTTTCGCATCAAAATCCCGCAATAAAACCACCCGGCTGTAAGGTGTGTTATTCGCTATGGTGGACAACACAAACGCATTGGCATCTTTAACGCCGGCGTCTATGGCAACCTGCATCCATTTTTCGAATAAAAGGAACGGATCATCGGGAGTATTCTGTTCGATCAACTCATCCTTTTCGTAGGTGGTGCGGCTACTCCTCACCTGCTTCCTGATGTCACTCATTCAAAGCTGTTTTTAAATGGGAAAAAACTTCTTCTACCCTAATGC
>CAZBIF010000025.1:5430-13208 GCA_964492055.1 uncultured Flavobacteriales bacterium | reverse complement strand
GGACTACAGGCAAGATTATTATACACTACCTTCACTTTTTCGCTTCTGGGAGCGTACAGGGAAGGACTTTCCGGCCCAAATAAGACGATCACCCGCGTATCAAAAAGTGAGGCAAAATGGGCAGGGCCACTATCGTTGGTCAAAACCAGGTCTGCCAATTCAAATAATATCATTAATTCCCTCATGCTGGTTTTTCCTGCCAGATTAATGGTGTCCGAAAGTTCAAAATCCCTTTGCATTTTTTCCAGCTTTCCCCGCTCCTCGGCTAAGCCTGTATACAGGATGAGGTGATCGGGAAACTGCTCCACCACCTTTCGGCTCAATTCTCCGAATTTGTGCATTTCCCACCTTCTTAGGGGCAACATGTCGCTGGCATTGCAGTTGAAGATTATTAGCCGTCTGTTCTCAGGTAGCGCAAATTTTTTCCTTACCTCTTCCCTATCTTTTGCTTCGTATCGCAGCTGTGGATGAGTGGCCTTGATCTTTTCTTTTTCTATTTTTAATAAAGGTTCGGTTATGTCAGGACTTTCAAGGGCTTTCACCAATAAGAGATATTGATCGGCTATGTGGATGTAAGGATTGTACAATACCCGATGATTTATTATAGTTCCCCTATAGGGTTGTTCTGCATTGAAGCGATACAGACCTACCCGGTTGGTGGTACCTATAAGATAGGCTATGATGGCTGTAGAACGGGCAAAAAATTCCATGTCCACGCTGCTGTCGATACGGGCTTTGCGACATCTTTTTATAGCAGGCCACAGATCAGCCAGTAAATAAAAGATCCCCTCATTTCTGAGCTCTATGATATTTTCATCAGCTAATAATTGCAGTTGATCCAGAATAAAACGGTTCTGCTTAAAGACCAAGAAATACACATTCGACTTTCCGTAGCGCTCGATGGCATATTTAAGGGAAGAATAAGCCAGTACGGTAGCCCCTTGTTCAATCAGTTTGAGAAAAATAATACGCTGCGGGGGTTTTTTACGGGAGGGAAAAAGAGCGTTGAAACCACTACATATTAACAAGATCAATGACCCTGCATATTTGTCCAGCCATCTGATGGTTTGCATCTTCATCGCAGGCGTTATTTAATTAGGTAGTTGTTGCATATTGGCCCTGGTCGATTGATCTGCAGGATTGAGCTGCAATGCTTTGGTATAATACCTGCGTGCCTTATCATATTGCCCAAGGTTATGATAAACTGCCCCCAGATTGGCATAGCCATTTTGAAAATTAAGGTTTACCCGTAAACTCGCCTGAAAAAGTTTTTCTGCCTCTATGTAATTTCTATTTTTAAAATGGATTACTCCCAAATTATTAAGGGCGTTCAGGTGGTTGGGATGTAATTCCAGGGTTTTTTCAAAAGCCTGGCGTGCTCCCTCCTGATCGTTCATATTCATATAGGTAACCCCTAGATTATACCAGGCATCCGTATTTTCTTCATATAATTCCACACTTCTTTTGTAGGCTTTTACGGCCTTCTCAAAACTGCTTATTTTCACCTGAGGGTTAACACTATTTTCCCCTTCTTCCCGGTAAATGGTTCCCAGGGCAGAAATAGCCCTGGAGTTTTCCGGTGTGGCTTCAGCCCCGGCATGGAACAGGGTGTAGTTGCTTTCCCAATCGAAATTGCGACTATACGTTTTGATGGCATAGCCAATTAACAATAAGGAAAAGAATATCTGGCTTATCAATTGTCTTTTGACCGGTGAATTCCAGATCAGGGAAAACCCTTTCTTTACTGCATGTACGATGAGAATACAAAAGGCAATGGAAGGGAAAAATAAAAAGCGTTCGCCCATAGTGGATCCAATAAGGATAAAAAAGTTAGAAACCACCGAAAAGGAAAGCACGAAAAAGATAAAGCAATAAGCAAAAATATTCTTGGTTTTAACCCCTCTGATAGAAGCGATCAGGCAAAACAGAAAGGTAACCATGATAAAGATAACAATAGGGTGGTCGAGTCCTACAATGGGAAAATGAGGAAATGAGTAATCCCAGGCGAGGGGATGTGGAAACACCAGCAGGAGGATGTATTTACCTAGAATGTAGAAAGTGGTAGCTAGTTGTTCCCCGTAGGTAGTGGCAGCCGCGATGCTGTTGTTGATGATGCTCATTCGTTCGTCAAAGGTGATGGTATCCAGCACTGTATTGCGGATAGCCAGGTAAAGAAAGAAAACCCCGAACAACATAGCTGTTACCTTTGCAATGTCACGGGCACCAATTACGCGGAAGAAACGCAGAGTAATCGGCAATATTCCAAGCAGGGTAACTGCCATTTCTTTGCTCATGAGGGCAAGAAAAAAACTAAGCAAAGCGAGCACAAGTTTTACTTTATTATCGTGATCGTAATAATCAAGGATCCAGATTAGGGTGACCAGCATAAAGAATGCATGTAAGAGTTCATCCCGACCTTTAATGTTGGCTACCACTTCGGTATGTATGGGGTGCAGGGTAAATAAGAGGGCTGCCCAGAAAGAGAGCCAAAAGTGCTCTGCCCTGAATATCTGTAGTAAAAAACGAAACAACAGGCAACATACCAGGGCATAAAGTAAAACATTAAAAATGTGCATGACCACTGGATCATTCCCAAAAAGAGAACGGTCAATGGCAAAACTAAGCAGCACGATCGGTCGGTAGGATTGATCGTTACGTTGGTTGAAACCATAGAGAAAGCCATGGGAAAATATGTCCGGAATTCCGCGAATGCCTTCCTGCACAAACTGGTTCTTCACCACTACCACGTCATCATCCAGTACAAAACCGTGTTTGAATGTATTGGAATAGATCATTACCGCGATGGTAAAGATCATCAGGTATAACCACCTGATGCGAAAGAGCGGTGTTTGTTCGAGGTTGATCATTTTGCGCAGGCAAATTACAGAATAAAGTAAAGGCCAACTTTAATTGCTACACGTAGAAATTAATCTACAGTCGCCCTTCATGCCCACCGTTAACTAAAATATAATGCATCTGCTAAAAAACAGGGCAATTCCATAACAATCAGCTTAAATAAGATTTACCGGAGGCAAAATATTATTGACTTAAATTGAAATGGCACATCAATTGAAAAGAGCTAAGAAACTAAAACTAAACAAAATGTTATTGACACGTAAATTTATTGCCTTGAGCTTAATCGCTTGCATGGGCATGGTTATTTTTTATTCATGTAACTGGAGCAAAACTGCGCAAGGTGGTTCAGCCGGTGCTGCCGGGGGGGCGGTAATTGGTGGTATAATCGGAAAAAATAGTGGAAACACTGCCAAAGGCGCTATTTTAGGAGCGGTAATTGGCGGAGCTGCGGGGGCTGCCATTGGGCATTACATGGATAAGCAAGCTGAAGAAATCGAGCAAGACCTGGAAGGAGCCGAAGTAGAGCGGGTTGGTGAAGGGATCAAGATCACATTTGACTCGGGTTTACTGTTTAAGGTAAATGAGTCAAGTCTGACCCCTGCCACCAAGGATAATTTAAATGAATTGTCCAATACTTTACAGAAATACGAAGACACCAAGATACTGATCGAGGGTCATACCGACGCAACCGGTAAAGATGAATACAACCAGACCCTTTCGGAAAAACGCGCTCAGTCAGTATCCAATTATTTGATTGGACTGGGTGTAGACGGCAGCCGTATCACTACCAAAGGGTATGGAGAGACCCAGCCGGTAGCCGATAATGAAACTGAAGCAGGCCGGCAGGAAAACCGCCGGGTGGAGATGGCCATTTTCGCCAATGAAAAATTGAAAAAAGCAGCTGAACGCGGCGATATGATTGAACCTGAAGAATAAAATTGCACTAGGGAAAAGGATGAGTTTTCACTCTCCTTTTCTACTTTTACAAAACAAAAAATTACATTTTTGTATAAATGGTTTATAACCCATTCAAATACAAAATTTCGGAATTAAACTCTACCCCCTTGGAAAGGGGTAAAGTACTTGTTGCAGAGCCTTTTATGGCTGACCATTATTTTAAGCGTTCTGTCGTACTCCTGCTGGAGCATAACTTTGAAGGGACTGTAGGCATGATCCTCAACAATTCCCTGGATATTACACTTGATCAGTTGATCACACATTTCACAGTAAGTGAGATTCCGGTATACCTGGGTGGTCCGGTACAGCCCCAATCTTTATTTTATATACATTCCCGCCCCGATCTCATCCCGGAAAGCCTTCCCGTGGCTAAGAGTATTTACTGGAGCGGTGATTTTGAAGCGGTGAAGGAAAAATTGCAGCTGGGGCAGATCAGCAGCAAGGAAATTCGCTTTTTCCTTGGTTATTCCGGCTGGGGCAAAGAACAATTGAATAAAGAAATAGCCGAGAATAGCTGGTTTGTACAGGATATCAGTAACAAATACGTCTTTGGGGTAAATACAAAAACCCTCTGGAAAGAAATCATGGAAAATGCCGAACCACCTATTGCGCAAATGGCTAACTTTCCTGAAGATCCGGGCTTGAATTAACCCTGCCGGTAAAAATCTTCAACCGATCTCCCCTAAAGTTGTTAAGTGATTGAACAAACAGAGTACGATCAAGAATAAGCTGGTACATTTTTTTCGCATATTTCTCAGGATCATCCTGTGGATAGTAGGTTGTGTACTTATACTTCTGCTATTGATCAGCCTCGCCTTTTTTGTTCCCCCGGTACAGAATTTTGTAGTGCAAAAGGTGGTTAACAGCATTCAGCCAACCATCGGAACGGAAGTAAGCCTTGAAAAAGTCCGCTTTCATTTTCCCAATTCAGTCTACCTGGAAGGGCTGTATCTTGAAGATCAAAGTCAAGACACCCTCGCCTATATTGGTGAACTGGATATATCGGTGGATTATTTTGCCTTATTGCACAAGGAATTTGAAATCGGTTCCCTGGAACTCTCCAACAGCAATGTAGAATTGAGGGTGAATGAAGAAGGGGTTTTCAATTTTCAATACATGATCGACTCCTTGGCCGCGGATACCGCCAGCCCCCCTCCCGCCGATACCTCATCCGCTGCCCCATTCACTTTTGATATCGGCAATGTAACTCTTAAAAATGTAAAATTCTCATATCACTCTGTAGCAGATGGGATGGAGATGCAGTATAAGGTGGGGCGGCTGGCGCTGAGCGTAGACCAACTGGACCTGAAGGAGCAGATTTACCTGGCTGACTATATAGAACTTGAAAATACCTACGGGGAGTTTATCATTACCAAAGCTGTGCCTGATACCTCCGAAGCCACCCCCATGCCGCAAATGCTGGTAGGAGCTAAAAGTCTGGAGCTGAACAATACCGCTTTTCTTTTTGAGGACCAGACCACTCAATTGGTAATGGACAGTAAAGTGGGTTCCCTTTCCCTAACAGCAGAACCCATACAACTGGCAGATGCCAAAGTGAAACTGAATGAAATGATGCTGGAAAATTCCCATGTTTATCTTGAAATGAACAGCGAAGCAGGTACAGCTGATTCTTTAGCCACGGGTTCCGGGAATACTACAGACAGCGTACCTGTGCCGGTTTGGATTGTGGAATCCGGTCAAGTCGACATTCGTGATTTTCATTTCAAGTTTCGTGATCAGGGTGTAAAAACTACCGCCAATGGGTTTGACCCGGCGAATATGGATATACAAGTAACTGAGCTTGAAGTGGAAGATCAATATTTCGCCGGAATGGACTCCATCTCCGGGGAGATCAACACCTTGCAGGTAAGTACAGCCGATGGTTTTACGGTGGAGGACCTGCAATTGGAATTTAAGATGAGCGAACAGTTGCTAGTTGTACAAAATTTACTACTGGAAACAGAAGAAAGCACCATCCGTTCGGATGTTAAACTCGCTTTCAATTCCCTGGAGGGGATAGCCAATGAACTGGATCAACTTCAGGCCACTGCCTCCTTTGATGGGACTCGTATAGCGTGGAGCGACGTAGCTTATCTGGTGCCTCAACTTCAGCAAATGAAGGAACTGAAAAATTATAGGGGACTGCAACTTTATGCCGATGGAAAGCTTGCCTATGAAGATGGGAATGCACGGGTAGATGATCTTAAAATCAGAACCCGGAAACATACCAGCCTGACGATTGACGGAGATATTATGAATGTTTTACAGGCAGATAAGGCTAGTTTCTCAGATGTACGCATAGGTTTAAAAAGTACAGCAGGTGAATTGAATCGCCTACTGCCCGATAGCCTCATTCCTCCCAACATTCAGCTTCCGGCTGAAATGGCCTTAAATGCCCGTATAAATGGCAGTGTGAGCGATTTAAAGGCGGATCTCCAATTAAACAGTAGCATGGGAAATTTTGCCACCCGGCGGATACTACCTTGCCCCCTACCTATGAGGCAAATATTGACATGGAAGATTTTCACCTGGGGGAATTACTGAACGACACCACCATCGGGGATTTCAGTTTTGACGGTACGGTAGCCGGTGAAGGACTCGAGATGAAAACCATGCACCTGAATATTGATGCTGTGGTAAAAGAGTTTGACTATCTGGGCTATCATTACAGTGATCTGGAAATTGACGGAGAACTGGAGGATCAGTTCTTCCAGGGTCAGTTGCACATGAACGATTCCAACCTCATGTTTGATTTCACGGGCACCGCCGATCTGGATTCCACCCTACCCAATTTCGATTTCAAGCTGGACGTGAAAGCTGCTGACCTGCAACATCTGGGGATCTATGAATACGATGTGCGTTTCAAAGGGATCCTTACTGCGGATATTCAGGGTAAAGACCTGAACAACCTCAACGGAAAGATCGATTTTCGGGAGGTGTTGATCGTGCATGAAGATGAATCCTACCATGTGGATTCCCTGCTTTTCATCTCCATTGTAGATACCGGCAAGACCGACATTTCCATTAAATCGAATATCATGGATGCCACGATTAAAGGGCGCTTGCACCTGGCTGATATTGCGAAAACTTTCGACAATTACTTTGCCTATTACCTGCCCCATGCCACGCCAGATGAAAATGCGCCGGCCCAGGATTTTGCTTTTGATATTCAGATACACGATCCGGACTTACTCACGGAAGTGTTGTTGCCTGATCTGAACTATTTCGAAACCGGAGAGATACGTGGCGAATTTGACAGCAAAAAGCACAAACTGGATATTCACATTGAATTTCCGAGGATCAATTACCTCAATATGATCATTGACAGTCTGAATTTTACCACTTCCTCCACTCAGAATAAATTCAATACAGAACTCACGGTAAATAAGCTTGCCTACGATACCCTGGCCATCGAAAACCTGGCTTTTACCACCGACCTGCGCAACGACAGTATTTTAAACCGCCTGACCATAAAAGACGATACCGGATCCACCCTGTTCCGGCTTAGCGGATTTATGGATAAAATCAAGGATCACTATGTTTATTCTTTACTACCCCAACAACAGATCCTCAACTATAATAGCTGGTCCGTAAACCCGGAGAATCAATTGGTTTTCACCTCTCCTATCTCCTTTGAAGATTTTCGTTTGTCGCATGAGAACCAGTCCATTGCCATACAATCCAATAAGCGTCACCACCTGGTCAATTTTGATAACTTTACCCTGGAGAGCTTTACTACCATCCTAAGCCGGCAGGATGTGGGGGAGAATTTAAGTATAGACCCCTTTGCCAATAAACCTGTAGATGGGGAAGATACCGTAGTGGAAAAAAATCCGCCCCTGATCGCCGGAAATGTTCGGGGAATTTTAAAAATGCCCAGAATTCAGGAAGCCAATCCTTTCGTAGATCTCACGATTGAAAAACTTGCGGTCTCCGGCATCGTCCTGGGCGACCTGAAAGCAGAA
>CAZBIF010000025.1:4802-5348 GCA_964492055.1 uncultured Flavobacteriales bacterium | reverse complement strand
TGAGTTCAGGACTTATAAAAAATGCAGACGGTTACATTGAAGGCAATGCTACCTTAAGTGGCTCGGTGAAGAATCCGGTTTTCACCGGTGACCTCAATTTCAAAAGGATCCAATTTGCCAGTGCTTTGCTGGGGGAAACCTATCACCTGAATGATGAAAGCCTGACCTTTAAGAACGAACGCCTGCTATTTAATAAATTCACCATCCTGGACAGTACCGACCACAAGTTTGCGGTAAGCGGTTCCATTAATTTTAAGGAATTGACCAATCCTGCCTTTAACCTGGATGTAGTAAGCAAGGAATTTCACCTCTTAAGTACCAGCCGGGAAAATAAGAATGACCTGTTTTACGGGGAAGTATATGTCAGTACCAATACGAAGATCCGGGGCGACCTCAAATTACCTAAGATCACCGCTGATCTGACCCTGGAGGAAGGCACGGACATTTACCTGATCGTACCTGAGCAGGAATATGTGAGTGTGGACCGGGAAGGGATCGTGGAATTTGTCGACAAGGATGGTAACATACCGGCCTTATTGCGGGAAG
>CAZBIF010000025.1:4538-4792 GCA_964492055.1 uncultured Flavobacteriales bacterium | reverse complement strand
AGATACAGTAATGCTTGATATACAGGGCATAGAACTTACCTCTTTCATCAAAATTGACGATGCCACCAAATTGACCATCATTATTGACCCCGTCACCGGTGACCGCCTGCACGTACAAGGTGGGGGCAAGATACGGGCGGATGTAGATAAAGCGGGAAATGTAGACCTGAACGGGCGGTACACCATTCAGGAAGGGGATTACGAACTGCGTCTATATAATCTGGTACGCCGCCGGTTTGTACTGGAGAGCGGAA
>CAZBIF010000025.1:3003-4528 GCA_964492055.1 uncultured Flavobacteriales bacterium | reverse complement strand
TTTAAGCTGGAGCGGCGATCCGCTGGAAGCGCAGATGGACATTCGGGGAACCTATACCGTGAAAGCCTCGCCCATCGGCCTGCTTGGCAGTCAGGTAGCGAATCTCTCAGATAATGAGCAATTGCAATATAAACGGCAGCGGCCCTTTGAAGTGATGCTTTTTATTGAAGGGGAGCTAATGAAGCCACAGATCCGTTTTGAACTGGACCTGCCGGATGATGAAAAAGGCGATTTGGGAGGGGCTATCATGGCCAAGTTAAACGAGATCAACCAGGATGAATCGGAGTTGAACAAGCAGGTATTTTCCCTGATCGTTCTGCGGCGGTTCATTTCCCAGGATCCCTTTGCCAGTGGAGGAGCAGGTGGTAGTACCGCGCGACAAAGTGTGAGTCAGATGCTGAACCAGCAGCTGAATAATCTGACGGATAAATACATACAGGGAGTGAGTATTGACCTGAGTGTTGACAGTTACGAAGATTATAATGATCAGGGGCAATTGCAGGGGCGCACAGATGTTAACCTGGGTCTGAGCAAAGCATTTATGGATGACCGACTTACTGTAAGTGTGGAAAGTGATATCAATGTGGAAGGGGGACAGCAACAAGGCGGAACGCGAAATATGGCGGGGGATGTAGCTGTGCTTTATAAATTAAACGAAGATGGCCGATATAAATTAAAACTATACCGTGACAACCGCTATGCCGGTATTATTGAAGGCGAATTGATTGAAACAGGCGTGTCCCTTATTTACACCAAAGAATATGAACATTTCAGGGACCTATTCAGAAAACCCGAAGAACCCGCTACAACAGATGAGGAATAGCTACCCGAAACCATATCAGCTAATTGTTTGCCTGCTGATGCTGCTGGCTACCGCCTGCAACAACAAAAAGCACCTGCAGAAAGGCGAGTACCTGTATGAGGGGGCCAACATCAAACTTGAGGCCGAGAAGCCGGTAGAGCACCGCAAACAGCTGATGACCGAACTAAACCAACTGCTCTTTCCCGATCCAAATACCAAAACTTTCGGCATAGCCCGCACCAAGCTCTGGTTCTATAACATCACCGAAGAACCCGAGAAGGACAAAGGCTTGAAGCACTGGTTAAAATACAAGGTGGGGGAACCTCCGGTATTACTTGAACAGACAGACCCCATCCGCATTGAAAAATTGCTGCATAATCGCCTTTATAACAAAGGGTATTTTGAAAATAAAGTAGATTACAAGATCAATTACGGGGATAAGGAAGCCTCTATTGATTATCAGTTACAGGTAGAGGATGCCTATCAGCTGGATACCATAAATTATCCGGAAGCACAGCACGGTTTGCTGGGTTTGATCGCAGGCTTAAAATCCACTTCCCTCTTGCAGACTGGCGAAAATTATGACCTGGACGTAATGAAAAAAGAGCGACAGCGCATCACTGAAGAAGTAAGGAGCAAAGGGTATTATTATTTTGATCCGGACTTCATTCTCTTTGAAGCAGATACTACCCTCGGGAAGAAAAAATGCAACATTTACCTGAC
>CAZBIF010000025.1:1854-2993 GCA_964492055.1 uncultured Flavobacteriales bacterium | reverse complement strand
AGCCGAATACCTGGACCGCTATTCCCTGGGAAAAATCTATGTATTTCCCGATTACGACCTTAGCGATATAGGCGCCAATAGTGCGGAAGATACCGTCGTAATTGATAAGTACCACTACCTGAAACAGGACAGTGCTTTTATTCCCGAAGTGATCACCGATGCCATTTATTTCGAGCCGGGGGATGTGTTCAGCAGCAGGTCCCATGAATACACGGTAAATAAATTGAATGGTTTGCAGGCCTTTCAATTTGTAAGCATCAAATACGTGCCCGATAGCACACAGCGAAACACCCTCAATGTGCTAATTCATTTGACTCCCTATATGAAAAAGTCCATCCGCCTGGAGTTGAGCGGTATTACGAAATCCAATGGTTTTACCGGCCCCGGTTTTGAAGCCTCCTTCCGCAACCGCAATGCCATGCGTGGGGCGGAACTATTGACCGTAAAGTTTACCGCCGGTTACGAAACGCAGATCTCTTCCAGTACCCGCGGGCTGAATTCCTATGAACTGGGAGTGGAAACCAAGCTGGAAGTACCCCGCTTTGTGCTTCCCTTTCGCTGGAGTTCATCCCTTAGCCGCTTTACTCCCTATACTATTTATAAAGTTGGGTACAACACGCTCAATCGGGTGCAATTTTTCCGCTTAAGCTCGATAGATGCCTCCTTTGGTTATCGATGGAAGGAAAGTTATTCCAAGCAGCATGAGTTGCTGCCTGTCAATTTAAATTATGTTCAACTGGGAAAATCCGAACCGGCTTTTGAAGCTATTCTGGCGCAAAATCCCCTGGTAAGGCGAAGTTTTGAAGAGCAATTCATCATTGGTAGCATATACTCTTTTACCTATGACAGCCGGCTGGATCGGGATGATCCGGGGCAATTTTATTACAAAGGAACCGCAGATCTTTCAGGAAATATCGCACAGTTACTCAACGGCGGCAACTTCAACGAAGAAACCGACTACGAACTGCTGGGAATCCCTTTCTCTCAATATTTTCGACTGGAGAATATCTTTAAATACTATTTTGAATTCAATGAGGAAACGGTACTGGCGAACCGCCTGATTGCGGGGGTGGGCATTCCGGTAGGCAACTCCTCCATCCTGCCCTATGTGAAACAGTTCTTTATCGGAGGTAGCAACA
>CAZBIF010000025.1:0-1835 GCA_964492055.1 uncultured Flavobacteriales bacterium | reverse complement strand
CCCGGGTACTTACACCCGAGGGGAGAATCAAAACGGAAATATTTTTATCGACCAATCCGGTGACCTGAAGTTCGAGGTGAATTCGGAATTGCGCTTCTTGATAAGCGGCATCTTTAAGGGGGCGGTTTTTATAGATGCGGGAAACATCTGGCTGGCGAACCGCGACAGCCTGCGCCCCGGCGGTAAATTCGAAGCCAATAATTTTTTAAGTGAACTTGCCGTGGGTTACGGTTTCGGCCTGCGCATCGATCCGGATTTCTTTGTGCTGCGGCTGGATCTGGGTTTTCCCCTCAAAACCCCGAAAGAAGAGGACGTAAGTATCCGCAGCAGGCAAATCAATCAAGGTACGAATCCTGATAATTTTGTCCTGAATATTGCCATTGGGTATCCGTTTTGAGGTTTAGGCTGAAAGGTATATATGGAGCCGCAGGATTTTAAATCCTGCGGCACGAAGGTTTAGGCTGGCTAAGCTTTCAGGCTAATGGAGCGGTGGGGAGGTTTAAGGGGACGCAAGATTGCAAATCCTGCGATGCGGAATATATTGCCAAGCAAATAAAAAATTTAAATTTGAAACAGGAAGATTATTCATGAAAGGCTTTGCAAGCAACAGTATTTTTTAGTTCGTCCAAATCTCTCTTTCGTTTGCATTCACGAATTTTTTACCATCAAAAATGCACAGGCCTTGCCAAGTTCCAAACCATATTTGTCCTTTATTATCTTCAAAAATAGATTGGACCACATTTGTTGTTAAGCCGTTTTCAGTTGTGAATTGTACAAATTCATCTCCATTGAAGCGATAAACACCATAGCCTTCTGCTGAAAACCAAATATTTCCCTTGCTATCTTGATAAAAATTATAGGTTTCTTCCCCCTTAATGATACCATCTTTTGTTAAGTAACTAAAGGTCTTTCCATCAAATTTGCTGACACCACCATAAAAAGTTCCAATCCATATATTTCCTTTACTGTCCTCCAGGATATCAGAAGTATTGTTATCGGGAAGTCCATTTTTAGTTGTCAAATGAGTGAACTTTTCCTTGTTAAATTTAAAAATTCCATTTCCATCAGTGGCAAACCATATAGTTCCATTCTTGTCTTCTATAATTTTGAAAACCAATTTAAGGGAAAGCATAGGCCTGGGATTCTCAACCACTGAATCAGGCATAGAAAAAGAAACAAACCTCTCTCCGTCAAAATGACTGACTCCTGCTGTTGACCCAACCCAAATACGTCCACTTTTGTCAATGGCTAAATCCCAGATTTCATCCTCCGTACCTTGCTCCCCATTTATCGAAGAATAGGTTTCAAATTTTTCACCATCGTACTTAATGAGGCCATCAGATGTTCCAAACCACATATTCCCTATTTTGTCTTCCTCAATTTCTAAGACTCTCATATGTGGACTAACTCCTGCAATATCCATTTTTTGAAGATTCTGCCCATCGTAACGTATAATTCCATCACCATTTGTTCCAAACCAATAGTTGCCTTTTTTGTCCTGATGCATTATCCTCACAAATTGACTTACCATTCCGCCTAAGTTGGTATGAATCTGTGGAAATGTTGTGTTAACATTGGGGGGATTAGCACTTACTTCATTATCTGTTTTAACATGGATAGTTATTTCTTTTACTTGCCCTGTGCAAGCTGAGAGTTGAAGTGACAGAACTACTATAAGAAATTTCTTTACCTTGCCTATTGACTTACAATAAATGTCTGCCATATCGTTGATTTTCTACTTGTGGCTAACGATTAATATATAGGGCGCTGCCGTCGCAGAGGGTGGCTATGCACTTAAGTTCCCATGTAATAATCTATCCGTTAAAGATAGAGAA
>CAZBIF010000024.1:23095-23942 GCA_964492055.1 uncultured Flavobacteriales bacterium | reverse complement strand
GCTCATCAGCAGCACGGCCACCACAGTAAGTTATTCCCGCTTTGCCAAGCAATCGGGAAACATCACCCGCCTGGCGGCTTTTGTGATCATCACCGCTTCTGCCATCTCCTTTATCCGGGTACTTGTGGAAGTGGGAATAGTGGTGCCACAGCATCTGCCGGCCATCATGTTACCGGTGAGTTGCATTGTCCTATTCATGATCATTCTCTGTATAGGGATGTATGTTTTGATCCAGCAGGAAAAGGGTAAAGAGCAGAAGGAGGTGCCCGAACCGAAGAATCCCGCCCAGTTTAAAAGCGCCCTGGTGTTCGGTTTGTTGTACGGCGTGATCCTGTTTGTGGTGGCGGTAGTGAAAGCCAAAATGGGAAACAGTGCCTTGCTTGCGGTTTCCATCATCAGCGGCCTTACGGATGTGGATGCCATTACTTTGTCCTTGTCTAAACTGATGGGGCAGGGTAGTTTGCAAACCGAAACCGGTTGGAAACTTATTGTAGTGGCCGGCCTGTCCAATTTGCTCTTTAAAGGGGGGATGACCTATTTTCTCTGTGGGTGGAAATTATTTAAATGGGTAGGTGCCGCCTTCGGGATAACTATTGTGTTCGGATTGTTGCTCATCTGGTTATGGCCGGAGGCCTGGCAGATCGAGATCATGAGTGGATTAATGGACCTGATCTAGCATTTTTATAAACAGGGGTTAACTACTTTTTCCCTTCCTTGTTTACGTTGATTCCATCTTCGGCAAAGCGTTTAAAATCCTGCATGAATTTAAAGGATTGTTTTTTAAACAAACCTTTCATGAGGGGAGCAAAGTAGCGCATCCAATTGGTGAAATGGAAGTCACTTTCAG
>CAZBIF010000024.1:18479-23085 GCA_964492055.1 uncultured Flavobacteriales bacterium | reverse complement strand
CGCCCCTTCTTGACGAAAAAAATTCCGCTGGGTATTCACCACTCCACTCGTTTCGTATGTGCCATGAAATTCTTCGGGCAGGTTTTTTTTAGTAATGGTCTCGATCATTTCCATCTCCCGCTTACCGGTTATGAACTGCAAACGCATGCGGGATCCCACTTCCCCTTCTACATCATCTATAGGTTCTACATTTTTCAAGCCTTTCATCCATTTATAGAGATTTTCTTTACTGTTGAAAAGTTTGATTACTTCCTCGCGAGGAAGTTCAATGATGATGGTGTTGGTATAGCTTATCATTGCTTTTAGTTTGGTTGAATGAATTGCAAAACACTTTCTTTATCTGTAGCATGCGGGAAAAATGCCAGCAAACGATCCAGCACACAGTCCACTACTGCATCCGGGCAAGAAGCACCGGAGGTCAGGATCACTTTTACCGGATCTTTATCTGGCAGGAAATCCCTGCTGCTGAGCATTTGTTTGTTGTGGTAATCAAAATGCCGGATCAGGCCCGGTGACTGCATTTCTTCAGCGGAAGAAATAAAATAGGTAGGCACTTTGGCTTCGCAAAGTTCCACCAGATGTGAAGTATTTGAACTATTGAAACCTCCTACCACTATGGCCAGGTCTGCATCTTCTTCCAGTAAACCAAAGGTGGCCTGCTGGTTGTCATTGGTTGCGTAGCAAAGTGTATCACGGGTATCTGCAAAATGTTCCTTCAAATCCTCGGCACCGTATTTCCGAAGCATGATATTTTTAAAATAATCCGCTATAGCCTGGGTATCGGAGGCCAGCATGGTAGTCTGATTGACTACCCCCACCCGTTGCAGGTCTTTATCAGGATCAAAATTTTCAGAAAATTGCCCGTCAAAATGCTCATGGAAAGTAGACGGTTCACGCTTACCTTCCATGAACTCACCCAGTAAAATGGCTTCTTCCATATCCCTGACCACCACCGATTTGGAATGCTTATTACTGTGGGAAAAGGTCGCCCTGGTCTCTTCATGCTTATGTTTGCCGTGAATGATCACCGTGAAATTCCGGGCCCCCAGCTTTTCCGACTGTTTCCAAACTTTGGTCACAAAAGGGCAGGTAGTATCATAGGTCTGTATCTCAATTCCTTTTGCTTTTAAGAGGGCCTCTGTTTCCAGGGTGGTGCCAAAAGCCGGGATGATCACAATATCTGCATTCAACTCTTCCCAGGGAATAAATTGATTCCCTTGGGTATCCATGATAAAGCGCACTCCCAAAGCACGCAGGTCCGCATTAACCGTGGGGTTATGGATCATCTGGCTAAGCAGGTAAATCGTTTTACCGGGATTTTCTTCCACTGCCCGGTAGGCGATCTCTATCGCATTTTCCACCCCGTAGCAAAAGCCAAAATGCCTGGCGATAAGTACATGCAGCGGCCCAAAATCAAGCAGGGTAGGACGGTAATCCTTCTTGCGGGGATCCTGTTGCTTGCGCAGTTCTTTGATCTGTCCGATATAAGAACTGCGATAAGCGTGGGGTATGTCAAATTGTTTCATAAATTACTGTCGGCAAAGTTACGTATTCATCAACATCCGGCCTACAGCTAATCTATTCCTTGCAGCCATTTGAAAATCAATAAAATCGTATAGAAAAAATCCTTACCTTTGCCCCCTCATTTTTTTAAGCCTGGTTATCGGTATACCGGGAATAGTATAAACCACTTTCGTTTTCATACCGAAGTAAAAAACGGAATACAAAACAAAAGTCATTAATGGCTGAATCTAAAACGAAGGAAGCAGAAAATAAAACTGCTCCAAAAGCCGAAGGTAAATCTACTGAGGCAAAAAAAGAAACCCCGAAGAAAGAATCTGAAAAACAGGAGGAAAACAAGCCCGACGCAAAAGTAAAGGCAGAAAAAACCACTACCCCTGTTCCTACCCCTGAAGCTGATCCGGTGAAAACCGAGGCAAAACAGGAAAAGGCAGAATCAGATGCTGTAACCCCTAAAGCGGAGAAAAAAGCGGAAAAAGAGATCACCAAAGAAACCACGGAAGAGGTGAAGGATCAGCAAGCTGCTGATGCTACGGTGAATTCTAAACTCAGCGATGAAGAAGTAAAAGTGAAGAAAGGTGAAGTGCAAGTGGAGGCTGACGATATCTCCCGAACTTCAGCGGGCTCCGGCGAACCAGGCTCCATCGTAAATACTGAGAAAAAAGATAAGCAGGCAGAAGCTGAAGCTGATACTGATGATGAGGATGATGACATCACCGATGAACCTGACGATCAGGATGGTGGAAAACCGGAGCGCAAAGAGGCCTTAAGCCCTGAAGATCGCAAGAAGGAGATGGAAAAGTTCCGCAAGGATTTTGACTGGGATGCCGTAGGAAAATACGATGATGTATATTCTTCTTCCGAGCAAAAGAAACTGGAAAAGATATATGATGAAACCCTGACCTCTATCAACGAGCAGGATGTGATCGACGGTACCGTGGTGAGCATTACTTCCCGTGAGGTGGTGGTAAATATCGGTTACAAATCCGACGGGGTGATCTCCAAAAGTGAATTACGATATAAAGAAGACCTGAAAATAGGCGATACCGTTGAAGTATTTGTTGAAAGCCAGGAAGATAAAAACGGGCAACTGGTGTTGTCCCATAAAAAAGCGCGTGCCCTGCGTGCGTGGGAGCGGGTAAATGACGCCCTCAGTACCCAGGAAGTGATCAAAGGGCATGTAAAGTGCCGCACCAAAGGTGGCTTGATCGTAGATGTATTTGGCATCGAAGCGTTCCTGCCGGGATCACAGATTGATGTGAAGCCAATCCGCGATTACGACATCTACGTTGACAAAACCATGGAATTTAAAGTGGTGAAGATCAACAAGGAGTTCAAGAACGTGGTTGTATCCCACAAAGCGCTGATCGAAGCTGAGCTTGAAGAGCAGAAGAAAGAGATCATTTCCCAGTTGGAAAAAGGCCAGGTACTGGAAGGCACCGTGAAGAACATCACCTCTTATGGCGTATTTATCGACCTGGGTGGAGTAGACGGTCTGGTACATATTACCGACCTTTCCTGGGGCAGGGTAAACCATCCTGAAGAGGTAGTTGAATTAGACGAAAAGGTGAAAGTCGTTATTCTCGACTTCGATGATGAGAAAAAACGCATCGCCTTAGGTATGAAACAACTGGAAGGCCATCCATGGGATAAACTGGATGATAAGCTACAGGTTGGCGATAAAGTGAAAGGAAAAGTAGTGGTTGTGGCCGATTATCCAGCCCGGAGTGGAAGGATTGATACACGTTTCAGAGATCTCCTGGTCCAATCATTTGCAGCCAGCACAGGCTTTTTTCAATGTGGGCGATGAGGTAGAAGCAGAGATCCTTACGCTTGATAAGGAAGAGCGCAAAATGTCACTGGGCGTGAAGCAATTGACTACCGACCCATGGGAAAGTATTGAAGAAAAATACCCCATTGATTCCAAGCACAAAGGCAAAGTCACTAATATTTCCGATTTTGGGGTGTTCGTGGAGCTTGAAGATGGTATCGATGGACTGGTCCATATTTCTGACCTCTCCTGGCAGAAGAAGATCAATCATCCAAAGGAAGTAGTTTCCGTAGGTGAGGAGATGGAAGTAGTGATCCTGGAGATCGACAAGGAAAACCGTCGCATCAGCCTGGGTTACAAACAGCTTGAAGAGAATCCCTGGGAAACATTCGAAACGGTATTTGAGATCGGCAGCATTCATAAAGGAACTGTGTCAGACCTGAGCGGAAAGAATGCCACCATTATCTTGCCTTACGGCGTGGAAGCTTTTGCTACCAAGCGCAATCTGGTAAAAGAGGATGGCAGCACTGCTGAAAAGGATGAGGAACTGGACTTCAAAGTAATGGACTTTAACCGTCATGCCAAGAAGATCACAGTTTCCCATACGCAAATCCATAAGGACCTTGAACATGAGGAGCGCCTGACGAAGCGAAGCAAAGCGAAAGCAAATCAAAAAGCTACGCAGAAGGCCATCCACAATATGAACAAGAACCAGGAAAGGACCACCCTTGGTGATCTGGATGCCCTGGCTAATCTTAAGGATGAGCTTAACAAAGGCGAAGAAGAAGCTAAGAAAAAGAAAAAGTAAATAGCTTCATTTAATTAATTCAGAAAGGAAAACCCTGAAGCATGCTTCAGGGTTTTTTTTATTCCTTCAGGTAAAGGTACATCACTGCCATCGCTGTATGCATCACTCCAGTATCGGTTTTGTGATAGGTGGCAAGCAATTCATACTGATGGCCGGGATAGACAGTGATCCCTGTATCGCTGGAGTAATAGTCAATTTTTTCAAAACCCGGAGCGGTGTTGTCCGTTTGAAAACTGGCCTCATAGATCAGTTTATCAGCGGTTTTATCCCAGAATTGAAAGGCAGTAGCAAAAGGGTGTAAGTGTACACTTATGGCGTGAATAGTGGTGGTATCTTCCAAATCGAGCATACGGCTGACATTGGTTTTCCATTGCTTCAGGGAATCGGGTAATGTCCAATGGCCGGTGAATTTTCTCCCGTATTGATCCTCATAGGGATTGTATTCGCCATCTTCATAGGCTATCCCGCAATGCATGCCTTCTCCGCCGGTCGCACCATGTATATGG
>CAZBIF010000024.1:18153-18406 GCA_964492055.1 uncultured Flavobacteriales bacterium | reverse complement strand
TCCCCGGGGTGTTTTCTGTATAATATAATTTCACCCGGTGGCGGGTGTGGAGTCCTACCGGAAACTGCTGGTGGTTCAATACCTGCGAGACTACCTGTAGCCTGCTGTTGGCAGGAATGGGTAAGCCATAGCCTTCTGGAAAATGAAATGCTTCCTGCCCTTCACTGAGCGTGAAAAGCCGGGGATGAACGCCGTTGGTTTCTACTTTCCAGGGTAGGTTTTCCGGTGCAGAAAGGTTCAGGTTATTATGACA
>CAZBIF010000024.1:9426-18143 GCA_964492055.1 uncultured Flavobacteriales bacterium | reverse complement strand
CTTGGAAACGGTTTTACCACTAGTGGCATCTATCACCTCACTTTCATAACCGGTGATCCAAAGTAGCTCAGATGAACTGGGGTCTATCTGCCATTCTTCAATCACATACGGCCCTTGCATGGAACGGTAAATGGTATCGATCAGCAGGGAAGAGGAGGTAAATTCCTTAACCTTTATTTGTGGATCTTCCTCGGTTTGAGAAACCTTCTTCTGCCGGCTATACCAATTCCTGAAATCTGGCTTGCTGCGGTTGCATGCCAGCCAAAGGCTCATTGCGGCTAAGGCGAATAAGAGTTTGTTCATCCCAGTATCTCATCCACATTCCTTTTGATGGTAATGGCCAGATCGTCGGTGGGCAGGTCATTGGAATCAATCCCGAAAGGATCCTCAATTTCTTCTGCCAGCAACTCCAGACTACCGAATATATACAGCACAAAGGTGGCTATAGGTACGGTGTAGTAATGGAAATCATGCGCCAGCCCAAAAGGCAAAGTGATGGTATAGGCAAAGATAAATTTTTTGAGGAACAAGTTATAGGAAAAGGGAATGGGAGTCTTTTTGATCCGTTCGCAGGCACCGATGATGTCGGTAAACGCTTTGATCTCCTTATCGAGGGTGATCAACTGATCCCCGGAGATATGTTTTTGCCGGTAGATGTCATGCAGGTTTTTATACATCAATTGCGAGATAGCGTTGGGTTTGTGATCGTACTTTTCGATGTATTTACGATCGAGGTTATTTTCAATTTCCAGCAGTTCCATATCTGTACCCTCGCGAAGGTGTTCTTTCATGGCCATTACATAGTTGGGGATCATCAATTGATAGAGGCGGCGTTCAGCTGAGAGTTTATCCGGAAAGGCAGCATCAATCTTGATGGCGAAGTTACGGGTGTTGTTCACCATTGCCCCCCATTGCTTGCGGCCTTCCCACCAGCGGTCATAGGCGGAATTGGTGCGGAATACCAAAAGCAGGCCGATGACAAAACCCATGAGGGAGTGGATCTGTAAGGTATCTTTGAAGATGCGCAGGTGTTCTACGTGCAATTCAATATATACAATGATGGCGGTACAAATTGCATAGGCGATCAATACCCATAACATTTGTCGAAAAGTATCACTGCGATGAAAACGGAATATCAGTCCAAACCATTGTTTGGGATTGTATACTAACATGGGAATCTAGTTTGGTTATTCCCCTAAGAACCCCGAAGAAAGATAGTTTGTTCACCAAGAAGTACTAATTAAAGAGGTTTTTGGAATTTTTGTTTTTACTTCCTCAATCTTAGTATCTTTTGGTAATGGCAGGAGGAAAATTGGGGCCCCCTGCGATTACGATTACAAAGTATATTGATCGCCTTGATCGCCTTTATTTAAGGAGATGGTCTACTCCCCAGATAGATAAAGATGGGCAAGATACTTTTTATGAGACAGAAGCAATACCCTCTCCACAATTAACCTATTATTCTAAATTTTAAATTAAAGGTACCTCTACTTTTTTCGGTATTTATCTAAAAACCGTTGTTTATCATCCTGATAGGAATCCACCATTTTCAGCTTATGCAGGCAATAAATATAGATCCAGGCCAGGTCGAGCTGGTAGGGTAAAAAGCCAGCCCTCGCACTCTTAGGGTAAAGGTGGTGATTGTTGTGCCACTCTCCGGAAAACCAGCCGGGACGACTTTGATTAATGGAGAGGTTGGAGCGGTCGAAATCAATACCCTCTTTATGTTCTTCTTCTCCTTTGCCATGTCCGGTATAATTAAATGCGCGCACCAGTACAAACCAGAACATGGCCGCGCTGAATAAGGTACAGGCAAGGGCATGTCCCCCTATCAAATAAGATACTCCATACCAGAAAGCCCAGTTCCCCAGCCATAACAGTACGGTATAGAGCGGGGAGGCTACCGATCCCCATTTCAGGTATTTCTTATAAGAATTCAGTTTTACCCCGGTGTGTTCCATAAAAGACCTTACTGCCTGGTATTCCTGTTCATTGAGATCATGTGCCACTGCCTGGTGATTAACATCGGAAAGCATACAGTACCATAAACCCGCGCGTGCATTGTAAGGGTCTCCCGGCTCATCGGATTTGGCGTGATGCACATGATGAGAGATGACATACACTTCTTCAGGGAAGGTCTTGATCACCAGGTTCTGCGTAATAAAACGCCAGATGGGATGACTGAAGGAATAAGCTTTGTGCGTGGAGTAACGGTGAAACCAGATGGTGCCGTGCGTTCCCATCACGATCAGGGCGTAAAAAAGAAATATGGCCAGGGTGGCCCAGCTTAGGTACTGGGTAATAAAAAAATAAAAGAAGGGCAGCATGCAAACCACCATCAGCCAGCTGATCATGGAGATCCAGTGTTTCCTGCTGCGAAATACATTGAGATTGCGAAAAGCTTCTTTAAAGAGGGTTTGAGTGGTAGGTTTAACTAACTCTCCCTGTTCATTTTGCCAACCGTATGAAGGTTCCTTTAATATTTTATCGATTAGGGGCATGGTGATTTTATTTTCCCCCAAATTTACCTGAGGCTGCCGCGAAATTAAGCATTCTTAAATGGGGGTATAATTTAAAGTAAGGGTTAACCATTTTGAGAGGTTAAAACTCGTAAAATATTCCCCACGATGGGAAAAATTTACCTCAGTTTTATGAGAGAAGAGACCCAAAAATCGTGATAACAGGCTATGGAATGATATTTTCCTTAGAGGTATTGAATTTATTTTAAACCTAAAAACAAAAATTATGAGTAACGAAAGTGTATTGAACAAATTATTGACCCGCAACTACGATGCGGAGAAAGGATTTAAAACCGCTGCAGAGAACACCAAAAACCCAAGCCTGAAGAGCTATTTCCAGCGAAACAGCCAGATGCATTATGATTTCGGCCATCAGCTGAAAAGCGAGATCAGCAAAATCGGAGGTTCCCCGGATAAAGGATCATCTGTTGCCGGTGATGCGCATAGAGGATGGATGGATTTAAAGGCCAGTGTTTCCAGCGATAATGATGAAGCGATCCTGGAAGAATGTGAAAGAGGACAGAAAAAAGCATTGAATGATTATGAAGATGCCCTGTCCAACATTGATGATACTACGGTTACATCTACCTTATCCCAGCAGAAAGCCAAAATTGCCGAATCGGTAAATGAGCTGAAGCGCATGGAAGAAAAAGCGTAGTAAAACAAATTAAATAAATAAAAAGGAAGGAGTTTTTTTAAACTCCTTTTTTTTTGGCTATTCTCCTAGTTCTTGCAATAGCCTTATTAAATTTTGATTGTCAGGGAAATAATGAAGGCCTTGTTGGGTCAAACTTGTTGCCTTAGATAAATTTCCATTAAAATAAGCGCTCATTGCTGTAATTTCATAAATATCGGAACGACCGGAGCTATGGGAGAGGTACTTTTCACCAAAGTATTGAGCTTCCTCAAATTCCTTCAACTGAAAATGCAATTGAGCGAGCTGTTGCAATCCCAATAAAGCACTTGGTTCCAGCTGGTAGGCGCGATAAAAGGCTTCCCTGGCATTCTCAAAATCGGAGATCACCAGGTAGGCACGGCCCAGGTCATAGTGGAAATTATAATATTCAGGGTAGATCTCAATGGCGCGCTGAAATTGGTCAATGGAATATTGAATTTGTTGTGGATCCGGGGTACTGTCCGTTGATTTTTCTAAAAATGCTTTAATGGAATGAATCCCCAGCAGATAATGAGCCTGCGCTGAATTTTCCAGATGGGAAATGTCGTGCTTCATTAAAGTATAAGCTGATTTCCACTGTGTGGTACGACTATAAGTCTTAACAGATAATGCCACCAAAACCATAACGGCGATCACTTCAGGCAAACGGGGTTTTTTGAAGGAAAAGCGAGGCCTGAAATGATGGATCAGCCCCCCTGCCATCAGGCAAAATCCTGCGGAAGCAGAAAATGCCAGTCGCTCGCCCAGCATACCCGCTACTAAGGCAGGCCAGTTGCTAAACAGGAAGATGGAGGTAAGATACCAGATTCCCCCCAGCAGGATAAGCGGTTCATGCCTGCCAAAGTAGATAATGATAAAAAGCAGGAAGAGATGGGCCAGGATACTGAGCCATACCTTTGGGCTGGTAAAGTCAACCGTGGTGATCTCGGCATATCCGTAATAAAAAGATAAAGGATGCGGGTATACAATTAATTGCAGGTATTTACCCATCACCAGGAAACCTGTAGCTAGCCGTTCTTCAAGAGTGTGTGGGGCGACCAGCGTATTTTCAATAAATTCCAGTTTTCTGCCTTCCTCCAGTTTATTACTGGGTTGTTTTCCAGCCTCTGTCTTAGCAAACTGTCGTTCCTGGTAACTTCCCAGATTTCCACTCCCTACGTAACTTTTCCAACCAATAAATAGCACTAAAGAAATTGCCAGAAGTGGTAAGTAATATTTTCGAACCTTCTCCGGATCAGTGAAAAAAGCCAGCAGGATGGCAAATAGTAATAAACCAAAATGAAAGGTATTAACAGGTATAAAAAAGGAAGTAATGATCAGCACTAGAATACTTATGGCAAAAGGGAGCAGACGATGAAGATAAAAACTGCTAAAAACCAAAATGGGTGTGAGGTAGGCGATGGTAAACAGGAAACTATTCACTTTAAAGAAAATGAAGATCAATACAACTAATAACATCAGTGCTCGCAGCCACTTGCTATACGGGTGATTGTCCCCGGTAACCCAGCCGGCCGAGAGTAGAAAGAGGGCTATAAGCAGGTATTCCAAATGATAGAATAAGCCATAACCCATTAAGGAAATACACACCATCAGAATTTCGGTCAATCCGCTTCTTTTTTTATTAAACCACAGGATCAGCATCATTCCGGCTAAAAGGAATATCCATTCCTTGAATAATATAGCAAATGCTAAGGTTGATAGCGATAAGAGTAAAACGATCAAATCGAAAAAGTGAAGATTTAATTCACTCTTCTTGGACTTGAAGTAATAGCATGAAGAATAAAAACAATTTGAAACAAAAAAAAGGAGCAAACCTGGCAGAAATTGAAAGTTAAAGGCAAACACCGATAGAGGTATACTAAAAACAGCACTTAAATAAAGAAATTGACGGAAGGATAATGAGTAGCGAAAGATGAAAAGGGCGGGTAAGATGAATAAGACTGGAAGACAACTCTTTTTTGCCAGGATGGAGAAACTTATTCCCACTATGACAAGGATGAGCCAGGGCATTTTTTTACTTTTAAACCAATGGACTGTTGCCAATAGACCGATCAAACAAAATAACAAACTCAGTATTTCATCCCGGTTTTTAATACTGCAAACCACTTCGGTATGAATGGGATGCAGGGCAAAAAGTAAGGCTATAAACCAACGTATATAAACGTTCACCCGAGGAAAGACAATCCTTAACGAATATAAGAGAATGACTACCAATAGAGCATATAAGATCACGTTGATCAGGTGACTCACGGAGGCTGACTCACCAAATATTCTGTGTTCCAGATAAAAAGTGGTTAGAGTGATCGGTCTGTAGCCATAATTGTAGGAACCCAGTTGATGGTAGGAGCCGGTAAAGAGTTCGCTCAATCCATTCTCGCTATGAGCAGAAGTTAAGGGGTGATCCCGGCTTACTAATTCATCATCCATGTTATAATCGTGGGTAATGGATGCCCCATAAAGCAAGATGGTAATCAAAAACAAGATAAGATAACTGTATTTCACCCTAATTCGACTTTATTGTATAATAGTACTGACCTCATAGGGATGAACTATAAATTGAGTAATCTGCATACTTTCCATCGTAAGAAATACCAGGCGTTATTCCATTCAAATGAACCAGGTAGTTTACTGTCCCAGTTGTAATCCTGCCGGTATTGCTTTAAATGGGTCAGATAGTTCTGAAAGAGGGTATGGTACCTGTTTTCAGGGTTCCCGAACTTTTTCAAAGTAAAAGGATTAAAATGAATAAAGGTGATCTCCTCTTTACTCAGTCCGCTGTTGTCATTCCAGCCGGCAAAATTATAGCCCCGCTCTTTGAGGATCTTTACCCCTGAAAATTTTACCGGTACCAGATCCAGGTATTTCTGATCATCAAATAAACCTCTCCAGTACGCTCTTTTGAGTTCGTACAAACAGCAATCGACCCACCAGTTCAGGATTTCCCGGCCTTCTTGGTTCGCCCCGATAAAACCGGCATTGTATAATCCGATGCGAAAGTTAGCCTCCAGCCAGGTAGGTTGGGTTAGGGGATCATCCGGGTAAAAATGGGGGGTGAGTAAAAAGCGGTGATCAGCCAGTTCGGCAAATAGTAGGCTGGGGTCGTTGAGGAAATAAATGTCGTTGTCCAGATAAATTACCTCCCGAAACTCTTTCAATAATTCCCGGAGAAACAAAGGTTTCAGGCCCCAGCGGAACCGGTCGGTCTGCCGGCCGTATTTCTTTTTCAGGCTTGCAAGGCGGGGATCACTAATCTCCCGCAGCTGATGAAGTCGGATATTTTTTGGGATTTCCCCCTGGACTGGTTTATCCTCATCCGTAAGCAGCAGATGCAAAACCCCACCGTACCTACTCAGGCTATCTGCCAAAGCAAAGCTTTTGAACAAGTGAGATACGTTTGATATGGTACAGAAGTTCTGCAATGGATGCTTTTAAGTTAGTTGCTAACAGCCTTCAATTTTAACCATAATCCCTTATAACCTATAGCAAACAGATAAAGTGGGTAGGAGAGAATAATAAGTATAAGAAAAAAGTGAGACGAGGAGAATTGCCATCAAAAAATCGGTTCTCTTACTCAACCAGCTCATGGGCGGGCATTTTGTCTTCTATCCATTGCCATACCGCCCAGTCCGGATTGGCCCATTCATGGAAGACGTGGATAAACCTGGGCTGGCAGGTAGTTTTAAATAGGTCGTCGGTGAGGGTATCGTTTTCCCGGCTTACTGCCAGTTTGTTGTTGTGGAAATCGGCGATAAAATTCCATTCTCTGGAAAGGAGAGGCTGGTTCTGCAGGCCAAATTCCCATACCGTAGCGATGAGGGTGCCCTGATCGCGGGTCTTCCATTCCGGAAGGGCAAAAGTTTGCATGCATTTGCGGTGCCATGCTTCGAGAAATTCTTCGCTTTTTTCATTAAATAAAAAGACCCCTCCGTTCCAGTGTTGCCAGTTTTTTTCCCTTACCTTGACCCCAAACGTCTGCCCGATCATCTCCCTTAAGTGATCACAGCTGGTATCGAAAATATTTTCCCCCTTTTTATTTTTCCACTGGTTATACCACAAAGTGTATTTGAGATTGGCTTCCCGGGCGATGCTTTTCACATCCAGTTCGTATTTCACGATTTCCCCCCCCGCAGTCGCCCATAGTTTTCGCTTTTTGTCGAAGTAGATATCCCGGCTGAGCCAGAACCGGGGGTAGTTCAGGTAATACCTGGCAGCGTAAAACAGTTTAGTTAGAAAAGACTGTTGTATGCGGTGGTACTTATCTTCTATGAATCCTCTTTTTTTTCTGACGTATTCGGATTCATTCTCCACTTTTCGCTCGTGTCGGTTGAGGCTGTTAAAAAAGCGCTCCCGGTCTTTTTCGCACCTATTCAAGCATCCGCAATTTACGGCATAGGCACTAAAACTGCGGATCCGGCAATGATCAGGAGCAAAGCGAATAGGGGGGAGGAATTCGTCAAATATAGCATCGCATTGTTCATGAATGGCGATCACATCCGTATCCAGATAGCAATAGGTAGGGCCGGAAGGAAGAAAGCGGTGAATGGCTGTTTTTAAATAAATACTGGCCTGATGATGAGTTAACTCCGCCGGAGTAGCAACATCCACTACCTGATCGTGCATCAGGGGAATTTCATTGCGACTGGTATCGGTTAAAACCCAGATGGGTTGCCGGGAATAATACTTCAGGTACCGCAGGGAAAAATGCAGGGTCTCAATGTGTTCCCGACTTCCACATACCACAAAAACAAAGGCGTTTTTCGCTTTCAAAAATCAGTTATTGGTTTTAGCTGAGCAACACAAAGGTAGGGCAGGAAGTTGAAACAGAAAGTTATGCCATCCAATAGGCAAACCATTTCTCCAGTACGACTATTTTCCACAGTTTCCAGTTGTAGTTCTCTTTAAGCAGAGCTGTTAAATAATCCGGCTTGATGATCTCCTCTTCTACCAGCCGGGAGTTTCTTAATGTCTTCCGATAGAACTCCATGTTCATGTAGTAGTGGTCAGGCCCTACAAAACCTTGCTTTTTCCGCTTCAATATAGTGGAAGGCAACTGATCCTTAATCAGTTCATACAAGACCTTTTTGGTTTGAGCGGGAGAAAGGTAGTGGCTTTCCCTACAGGAAAAAATGTATTCAAACAGGGAATGATCAAGGTAAGGTACCCTCACTTCCAGGGAATTCGCCATGCTCGCGCGGTCTATTTTGGTGAGTACCAGCTCGCCCATAAAGCATTTCACATCCAGGTACTGTATGGCTTTCACCGGGCTGTAATCCTGTCGAAAATGCTGTCTGTAAAACCAATGTACATCTTGCGGGATGGTGGAGTGAAGCCGTGGATGCAAGAGGTTTTTTAGTTCGGTGCGGTCAAACCAGCCCATGGCCATGGCCCGGGCATAATAATTAACTGGATCAGCGGCTTGAAAGCAATTCTTTATGCGTTGCAGAATACTGCGGTTGTATACTTGTTCGTAATACTGATGCTGCCAGGTGTAACCTCCGAAAAGTTCATCAGCACCTTCACCG
>CAZBIF010000024.1:0-9336 GCA_964492055.1 uncultured Flavobacteriales bacterium | reverse complement strand
AGCTTTTACCTCTTCCCGCGCGAGTTGACTTACCATGAATGTTGGGATAATGGAGATATCGGCAATCGGCTCATCGTAAACCACCGGCATCTGCTCCAGCAGATCCAGGCTGGTACTGTCTGCTATGAGGCTTTTATTGTTTAGTTTCAAATGCGAGGCTACCTCTTCCGCGAATAAGTGTTCGCTATTCGCCCATTTTTCAAAACCGATGGAAAAGGTTTGCGGAGGATGATTTTCCCTTTTCATGTAATATGCCAGGGCACTGCTGTCATACCCCCCACTAAGAAAACTACCCATCGGTACATCCGCCCTCAGGTGTTGCTTCACTGATTTTTGTAACAGAACTTCGGTAGCTGCAGTAATTTCCTGGAGCAGGAAATCTTTTTCTCCACTATTAAGTTGCCAGTAAGGCTGAGTTTCCACACTGACCGTTTCAAGTTCAAAGCTGAGGATGGTAGCAGCAGGCAATTTATGTACGTTTTGCCAGATGGTTTTTGGGGAGGGGATGTAGCGGTAAACGAAATAGTCGGCAATCGCACTGTGGTCCACCTTTTTATCTACCTGCCCCGAAGCCATGATGGCCTTCAATTCTGAAGCAAAGAGGAACTGATCCTTTTGCAGGGTATAATAGAGGGGCTTGATCCCGAAGCGATCACGTACGAGGTATAATTTTTTTTGGGTTTTATCCCACAAACCAAAGGCAAACATGCCTTTCAGACGGGGTATGAAGTCAAGCCCCCATTGCTTATAGGCGGCAATCATTACTTCGGTGTCTGAAGTGGTTTTAAAGTTATAAAAAGGACTGAGCTCCTGTTTCAGCTCCAGGTAGTTGTAGATTTCCCCGTTGAAGGTAATCCAAACCGAACCTTCCTGGTCACTCTTCGGCTGGGCGCCCTGCTCGCTCAGATCGAGAAAGGACAGGCGGCGGTGGCCAAGGGCCAGTTTACGGTCTGCTGAAAAATGAACTCCTTCACCGTCAGGGCCGCGGTGGGCCAGGGATCGTACCATCTTTCGGAACACTTCCTCAGGTACCGGTGAGGACTTATTGTATTGACCAATTATTCCGCACATACTATTGCTTACACTGCTTACCTAAATAGTTCCTCTCAAATACTTCTACTGAAATTTGAGTCCCCAGGTCCCTGTCATCAAATAAAATAGCCTTGGGATTAAAGGTATTGTCGCTATTGAAGATGAGCAGTGAAGGAGGGTATTTTGCTTTGAAACAAAGTGGGAGATGAGCAATAATTGCTGATTCTCTTTGATTTAAATAGGCCAATAGTTGAAACTTGAATGTTTGTGCTAAGGGTGCAATATAAGATATAAGTCTGGAGGAGATCAAAAGACGGGTGGAACCAAAGGAACGCTTAGATCGGCTAAAGTTAATATCTCTCCTGATTCGTAGATCATTAAGCGTAAGAACTTTCTTTCCGCTTTTATCAAAGAAAATAATAGGCTCTGAGGGATCAATAATATACTCCATTTTCAGGATTTTGGTGATGGGATAGGTATGAACTCCCGCAATTGAAGTATCTCTAACATCTATGGGTAGTAGTTGATTCACCAAATCCATGTAGAACCTGGTTCTCACACCACAATCTATAGCAAGGATATTCGTATTTCCATATTCAAATTGTTGCCTAAGTGCTAATTTATGCCATGTTAGTTTGACCGAAGAATTGGGTGGCAGTCCAAATTTTTCACCGAGAAATTGAGAGCTGAATGAAGCGTAAACAAAATCTGCTAAGAACAATGCTTTAATGTACAGTAAGGTTTCTTTATTGGTTTTCAGGGAATCAAACCGGGATAACTCCTGGTGCAGATAGGGGATAAGATCATTAGACGGTATAGTAACATTTGATTCTATTGAATCATTTAGTAATATAAAATCAACCGCATCCAACTTAGTGACAGCTTGATTTTGAGTATTTTCACCCGATACATAGTGCTTTTTGATATAATTAGCATCAATTCCTACAGATCGTTCACAAGAAACCCATATGAATGGTATTGATATAACATACATGATTTGTCTACTTAGGAAATGTCTAGTGTTCATATGACAGCTACCCAGCTCGGGAATGTGACGATTGAAATGAGGTGATCAGCTCAAAGTATCGATAACGTTAATAATAAAATCTTTTTTGAATCTATTGAATTGCAATAATATCTGTTATTTTTAATTTCTAATGCAGGAAAATAGTTTTACAGCTCAACTAACTGAATTATATAAAAGCGTAGAGGAAAGTGCAAGTGGAAGGCCGGTTACTTTATGGCTCAATTTAGGTTTATGGCATGGTTCGGATGAAGTTGAGGAAGCCTGTAAAAGCTTATTTGATCAAACGGTGGATACCCTTCAGATTCAGGGTGGTGCAAAAATTTTAGATGCTGGTTTCGGCTACGGGGTACAAGATATTCATCTGGCGGAGCAATATCCGAATTGCCATATAAGCGGGGTGAATGTGATCGAATCGCAGTTGATGATCGCCCAGGCCCTCGTAAAAGAGCATCAATTAGAGAACAGAATTTCTCTGTTTAAGGAAGATGCTAGCAGAACTACATTTAAAGACGGGCAATTTGACTTTGTGATTGCGATTGAGTCTGCCTTTCATTTTAATACCCGGGAGTTATTTTTCAAGGAGGCTTACCGGCTTCTCAAAGCCGGAGGAAAAATTGCTCTTGCTGATTGTTTGCCTCCTCCTGAATTTAAAGCGGATGAAGCATTTAAAAGCGCTGCCAGTCGAATGGCCATTCCCCTGGCAAACCTATACAGTATTCACAATTACATAGATAAAATGAGGGAGGCAGGGTTCAAGAACGTAGTGAAACAAGATATAACGGATGGAGTGCTTCCTAAAGCAGCCCAGGAAATGTTTGATTCCAAGGGCTGGAGAGCGAGCGATTTAGTTAGTGAAAAGAATACTAATGAAGAATCAAGGCAAGCTTTGCTCAAGAAGTTTACCGAAGTGACCACCATCGGAAAATATTATATTGTAACCGCAGAAAAGTGAAAGTAAACAGCTCCCGGATCTGCCGGATCGTACTAATTTACCAACCGCTCATATCCAACCGTCTTGACCCATAGATCAGATATATCCATACTAGGTTTTAGTACTGTAGCCTCGGTAGTTTCAATACTGTTGACTGAACATGAGGTCGAGCATACTTTTTATACCACTCCTCTTCCGGAATCTTTCCTGGTATTACCCCCTTTATCAAATCCCTTAGTGAACGGTCCCACTAGCCGGATTGAAAAAAAAATTCTTCCCGAGAGGTACCTTAAAGCAGTTCCCGTCATTAAAAATTACCTTGCTATTTCTTGTGATGAGGCTTCTAAAATATACCGCACTACGAAAGGAGCTTATAAAAGCAGTACCTATGCGATCGATAACCGGATCAGACTAGCGTGTTTTACGGATGTTTTAAGAAAATCCCGCTTCGTTGAGCTGAAAGAGTCTGCAGCAGAAGACGAACTGTTACATCCGAGCGGATCTAAAGTCAATATTGTGGGAGGTGGGGAACGCTTCGCTACACATTTTGCAGATATCAAAGATCTTCCCACTTTACACTTTGAGAAAAAGAGGGATTTGTTCTTTTTCAATTTAAAATGCGACAAGTCGGTTTATGAAAGATTTTCCACTGAGCTTCGTACCTATTTTATAGCAAATACAGCCGAAATACTGGTCTATCCCTTTCTGCACCCCAACTGCGATAACACCATCAATATTACGGTCAATATCATAAAGGGCAGCCCCTGGGATCAATTTGAAAATGATAATGATAGTGAGCAGGCATTTACAAAATTTAAAGAATTACTGAGTAATGATCTCGGTGAATTAGCAAGCGATATAGATCATAGTACCTTAGCCGATGATCAGTTTAAAATTTTGAACACTTCCTATTATTATAAGCAGCCCGTAAAAAGCATGGGGAATAAATTGTATTTAGGCATAGGAGAGACCATCACCAAAAATGATCCCTTATTAGGACATGGATATAATAGTGGGGTGGATGTAGGGGTGAATCTGGTAAAGGAAATAATTAACTACTGCAACCATAATAAAACAGAGCTATTAAAAGAGGCACACTTGAAATATGCCTCGCAGATGATAAATTATCTATATCATATTAACCGCACTTCCACACAGGGGTCAGGTAATCAGGCATTATCTCAGGTATACGATCTAGCGGTAAGAAATAAGCCTTTAAAAGACTATCTGTTCTCTACTTTTGATGATCTGTCTTTGTATTTTCCCTGGTTAATTGATGAAGAGGAGACGAAAAGATTTATTAATAAATACCAGGAACTGAAATGAGCAGTAGTTTTAGTATTAAAGTGGAGAAGCTGTCTAAGGTATACCGACTGACCAACCCCCGGATCAATACGGCAGGTAAGCTAGAAGATGAGCATAGTGCTTTAGATGAGGTAAGTTTTACCATCCAGGCGGGAGAAAGTGTGGGAGTATTTGGGCCTAACGGTAGCGGCAAGAGCACCCTGCTAAGAGTATTGGCCGGCGTTACCAAACCCACTTCAGGTAAAGTAACTGTTCGCGGTAAAGTAGCTAGTGTACTGGATATCGGGGCTGGTTTTCACCCGGAACTCAATGGTTATGAAAACATTTTTCTCAACGGAAAAATCCACGGCTTTTCGAAAAAAGAGATTTCCCAACGAATGGATAAAATCATCGAATTCAGCGGGGTTGAAAAGTTCATTTCAGAACCTGTAAAGAATTATTCCAGTGGAATGTACCTGAGGCTGGCGTTTAGCATTTTGTCTCATTTAGATTTTGACATTTACCTTTTCGATGAGGTTTTGAGTGTGGGAGATGCTGCCTTTTATGCCAAATCACAAAAAAAATTACGGGAACTGAATGCCGCCGGAAAGACTATCGTTTTTGTAAGCCACAACCTCGCGGAATTAGAAAATCAGGATACTTACATTTTATTAAAACACGGTCAGCTCATTGAAAAAACCCGCAATCGCAACCTGCTCTCCAATTACCTGGAAGATATGCTGGAAGATGAAAATACCATGGTTCATACCTCCGCTGTAAACCTCCGTGATTTTTCTGCCTTTTCTCCCTCGCCTGAAGTGCAAGTGTCAGGCATGAGATTTTACCAAAATCATGCAGCTGAATTCAGCACCAATGCACCTTTTACTTTTGAAATTGAGTTTGAAAAGCGTAACCGGGAGGAGGAAATTGATCCCGTTTTAATTGTATCCGGCATGGCAGAGAACATTCTGTTATCAAGCGGGCCATTTTTAGCCAGAGATGCGGAGGAAAGAATTACGGACCGAAAAGTAAAATACCAATGTGAAATTCCCAGCCACTTTTTCGGTTCACAAATTTACCGGATCAGTATATGCTTTATTAAGAACCTCGGAAGCATGAAAAATAATCCGGCTACCCTAAAACTCAACCGGAAGGAACTAGATGAGCAAATAGGCTGCGAAGTTATTTTATACTGGAAGAATGTCATCACCTTTAAGCCCGTCTTGAAAAATAACTTCATGAATATTGACATCAGCCATATAAATCTTCACGGAAGCCTTTTACCTGCCTTTAACTGGCGCAATTGTACCCATGTGGATGGAGGTTTATAGTTTTGACGTACTAATTTTGGAAGCAAGCCTCGCATAGCATAATTATGAACTCAATAATTTCAAAAATCAAACAAACCCTGGGATATGCAATGAGGCAGTCGGAACCAACCCATGAACTTAAACCCATAGATCAGTCCTCACTTATAAAGATCCACCGGGAAGCCCATAAGTATTACCATAAAGAAGACTTTTCTTTTTTTGAAGAGATCAACACCATGGGTGCCGTAAAGTATGAGGTGATAAAAGAAGTGCTGTTATCGGATGATTTTGGGGTTTCACCCATGCATACCGCTTTAAATAATATTTATTTTCAGACCAATCTTGAAAAACATGCTCATAACAAAAGGGCAGCCATCAAGCATCTTGAGTTTTTATCTAAGAAACTGCAGTTTACTGGGTGTGCCTATGTAGCTAAGCTGTTTGAGCTGATGCGTAAAAACCTGCCTCAGGGGGAGGTATTTGATCTGGCTGATCAGTTGATCAATCCCATTATTCTCGTCAATGCGCTGAACGATCTGGGCTTTTTGCAGGTGCTTACCACTTTCGACCCTGATAAGGAGGAATTTTCATACGCCAGGCTGGTAGCACAATCCAAAGAGATCTTTGAAAACCGAAGCTCCCTCGAAGCTTTGATGCGGAAGGTCATGACGGAAGAAAACAGGCCTGCCCTGATAAAAGACCTACTGGACGAAATCGGGAAAGAAGTGAAGTGGGAAAAAGAGGATCTGCCCTTGTTTTATACCACCGTAATTTATACAGCCATAGAAAATACAGCAAGTTTTGTAGGTTCTTTGGTGTATTTTGTACTAAGCAGCTATCCGGAATTGCTTCAGATGAAGGAGGGGAATGTTAAACAGTTGATGGCTTTAAGCAATGAAGTGCTGAGGATATTTTCGCCCAATTTCATCACCTTCAGGACGGCTTTGAAAGATACGGAAATCCGGGGGGTTCCCTTCAAAAAAGGTTCCTTGATCGCTTTATTCATCGGGGCGGCAAATAAGGATCCGGAAGTTTTTCAGGATGCTGAGAAAATTAAGTTTGACCGGGAGAATAAACACCTGGCTTTTGGCCGGGGCCGGATTTCCTGCATCGGTCAGTTTGCAGCTTTCAGAATGGCACTCAATATAGTAGGAGAGATAGCTGCCGGGGCAGAAAAATTAGAAGTCATAAACCCTGAACCGGTTTACGTAACCCAGGGGGTGGTTCGATTGTCAGCTTTTGAGGTGATCTATCATGGCAGCTAAAGATCAAGCGGAAGAATTAATTGATTTACTGCTCAATTACCTGCATGGTATTCAAAACAAGGACGGAAGCTTTGAAGTGAAATTTCATTATCCTTCCCAGCCCGGAAAAGGGTGGATCAGCTGGGGAAATACCCCTTATGATACGGCTTCAGTACTGCTCTCTGTCCTGGCAATTGATACGGAAACGGCCCGGGAGATAGTGGCTAAAGGGAATGAGTTTCTTTTAGGGAGTAGTTTAAACCGGAAAGTATGGCGATTTAGTGCCGGACAAGGCTATGACCCCTTACCCTATGATTCGGATGCCACTGCCCTCTGCTCATGGGTATTAAAGCAGTCAGGCTATACCATAGTGAATAAAGAACTGTTGAACTCTTTCATCGATGAAGATCAGAATTATAAAACCTGGCTGCTTCCGAAATTTCCTTCAAGGCAACTACCGGTAGGTACATTCCTTCAAATGCTCTATGGAAACGCCAGGGCCTTACTTTTCAATAAATTAAACATCTCCCACCGGGACAGGGAATTTGCGATGAATTGCAATATCTTGCTGCATACCGGAAAAATGAAGAGCAACCTGGGGGTCTGGAATAAAATTAAAACTGATTTTGCGAACCATACCATTGAGCGTCGCTACTATGATCTGTTTTACAGTATTTACGCCTATGCCAGGTTGTTTTACCGCGGAGAACATGAGGATCTTTTTCTTTCCGGGAAAATAGTAGCAGCTCATGTTGACAGGCTTTATGGGATGCTCGATCATACATCCTTTAAGCTGCAAGACGTTTTTCTGGCCAATACGCTTTTGTATTTTGGTCAAGACAGGCATGCCCATCAGCAACTGATGGACCGTTGCTTTACCCATATCAAGGATGGAAGGTATAAAACCCCGGCTGCTTATTATTCTTCCCATAACATGCTAGACACGCATCCGGAGACCGGTGAAGCTCTAAATGTTTTTGGATCTCCCGCCCTGACTACCGCTTTGTATCTGGAATTTCTGCAGTTGTACGGCAAACAAAATATTCAGAAAAGATAAGAATAGCTGCCCTACAGATAGGGAAGGGATGGTAAGCCGTTTATTGTCCTAGACCGTATGCCCGAAAATCTTCTTCAAAAGCGGTTTTTGCTTCAGATCCCTGCCAACTAATTTAAAGGCGTAATAAAGCGAATAGTTAAAGGTTAGGGAGATTCTGCTTTTGAGCTGTGCTGAAAACTGCAGCAGGTAGGGGTGGAGCAGAAGAAGGATATACAGGGGTTGACCGCCTTTTAAAAGCCAGCAGCCGAGCAGGCAGGAAGTAGCAAGAATATAAAACCGGATCAGGTAATTGTTCCTGATGGCCTGTTGAGTTTTTGAGAGCTGAAAAACTAAAACCACAATATAGGCGAGGAGCAAAGGGAGGGTAAGGAAATACTCTTCCACTTTCCAGAAGGTACGGATGAGAAAATACCCCAGGCTTAAACTGCCGGTAATTTCAAGCAGGGCAAGCAACTTTTTTACTTTGCCCTGATAACGGATGGCAAAAGAATCGATGCCGGCTTTTTGGTCGTTCTGCTTATCCTTTAGCTGATGAAGCAATATATCCCGCATTCCCACACATAGGTTAAAAAGCAGAAAAGCAATATACTGCGGCTGTAGTAATTCAACGGAAAACACCAGCAGTAAAAGCAGGGCCGGAATCAGATAAGCGTAAATGGCGTCGGTAATAATTCCCGCTACAGGTTTTGATTTTAAGCGGAGCAGGGGATGAGAATAAAGCAGCAATAAAAGCAATTGGAAGACCAGTAAACAGCCTGCCATAATGGAAAGCCTGCAGATCAAAAAGGTGGATAAAAGGAAGCCTGCGGCCACCATCAGAGCCACTGCCACAGGGTTCAACTGCTGAGTGAGGTTGAATTTCCCGGCTTTAGCATCTACCTCCTGATCGTAAAAGTCATTGATCAGATAAGCACAACCACCCGCGCTTAGATAACTGATCAGGAAGGAAATGAACAGTTCTGCCTCCAGGGGAGTGGAAGATAAGAGGGAAAAAAGCAGTATGTAATTGATAAATAGCATACTGTGGTAAAGCAAAAACGACCGATACCGTTTCCCTATCTGATTAGCTTGTTCCATTTATAAGTAATCTGCAAACTTATTTTCTCTTACCGAATAAAAATAGAAAGCCATGATTAAAATGACCGAGACGAATATACCATTCAAAAGCCATATTTCCTGAAAGTCAATATGATCGAACAACATCCATCGCCAGAGTTGAATCATATTGGCGATGGGATTAAGCTCAAGAAGCAGGTTCATTTTTTCCGGCAGGAGGTCGGCCGCCCAGAATACCGGGGTCAGCCAGATCCCCATATGGAGCAGAAAAGGTAAAACCTGCAGCAGATCTCTTTTTTGTATGGAAAAGGAGGTGATCAGGAAGGTGAAAGCCAGGGCACAGCTCAGGTTGTAAAAAAGCACTAGCGGCAGGAAAACAATCTTCCAGCTGGGAG
>CAZBIF010000023.1:20647-24037 GCA_964492055.1 uncultured Flavobacteriales bacterium | reverse complement strand
CTGAACCCGTGAGTAAGGCAATAGTCACTCCCACCTCTTTCAGGTAGCCAGAAATGGATTGATAATGCTGTTGAGCCAATATTTCAGTAGGGGCCATTAAAGCCACCTGAAAACCGTTGTCTATTGCGATCAGGGCACTCAAAATTGCCACCATGGTCTTGCCGCTTCCTACATCTCCTTGGAGCAGGCGGTTCATGCGATTCCCGCTGTTAAGGTCGCGGCGTATTTCTTTGATCACCCGTTTTTGCGCCGCAGTCAGTTCAAAATCCAGTTGTTCTTCGTAAAAACGATTGAAAAATTCGCCAATGGTGGGAAAAACATGTCCCCTTTCTCTTTCGGTAGCGAGTAGTTTAAGTTTCAACAAGTTCAGCTGAATGAGGAAAAGTTCCTCGAATTTCAGCCGAAACACTGCTTTCTTCAGTTTTTCCACACTTTGTGGCAAGTGGATATTCCGGAAAGCTTGTTTTCTACCCATCAATTTATGCTGCTCTAAAAGCGGTTGGGGCAGATTTTCAGGAATGTAATCCCCATGTTCGGCAAGCAATTGCTTGATCAATTTCAGCTGTTGCTTACTACCCAGGGCCGAACGGTTCAATTTTTCGGTAGAAGGATACACCCCTTCCAATCCAAATACCGGTTGATTTTTCACCTCAACCCACTCTTCCATTTCCGGGTGGACCAGGTTCAGATGACCTTTGTAAGCATTTGGTTTGGCAAAAACCAGATAGGTAGTGCCTGCTTTGAGCTGCCGCTTAAAATAGGAAACCCCTTTGAACCATACCAGGTCGATGATACCGGTTTCATCTTTTAATTTCCCGACCAGGCGTTTCCGGTACCTGTCACCCACTTCTTCAAAATAGACAAGCTCTCCTACTATCTGCACATAAGGCAAGCCTGCCTCCACTTCCCGGATCTTGTAAAAACGGGAACGGTCTATGTAGCGGAAAGGAAAATGGTAGAGCAGGTCTTTAAAGGTAGATACCTGCAGTTCTTTACCTAACTGTTCAGCCCTGTTGGGGCCAACTCCTTTCAGGAATTCAATGGAAGTATCCCACCGGCTGCTCATGAGAAGTCAAATATACACGCATAAAAAAAGCCATCCCGATAAATTCGGGATGGCTTTTTAGAAAATATTCTGATCAATTTACTTTGCTACAGAGATCTTTCTGGTAATTACTTCATTTCCTATTTTCAAGTTAAGGAAATAAAAGCCATTATTCAAGTTAGCCAGGTCCAGGCGCAAGCGCTGAGCGCCTTGTCTCATTTGGCCATAATTCTCAGTATACACTTCCTTACCGGTCAGATCAAATAAAGTCGCTTCCACATTCTTGTTTTCATTCAAATAGAACTCCACGTTAGTGAAAGACATGTTGGTTGGGTTAGGATATATATTTAAAGAGTTTTTAACTTCTTTGACTTCCTCAAGTGATACTGGCAAATTACTCATCTTCACTTCTTCTGCATTGATGATCTCATACTTGCTGATATCATTACCGCCATAGTAATTGACTGCACCTACCAGATAAACCTGATCAGCATCCATACTGCCTGGAATATTAACGGTAAAGGTTCGGGTATAAGGAGTATTTATAGCATAATTGGTTGGTATCACGTTGGCATCGCCCCAGGTAGAAGGCAGGATATCACGAAGAACATGTCGGTGTTCGTATCCTTGAATAATAGACAATCCTTGTGTAGCAGTGGGAGTCCCCACTTGATAGAAAGGGTGCCCCTGCACGCCGTAATAAGCATTAACCTGATCCCAACCTTCAAAGTATTGATTAGCAGGGCCTCTTTTGGACATACTATCTTCAACAATCAACATACTTACTCTCAAATCGCCAGGTTGAACATAATCAACAAATGAAGATGTAACAGTCATTACAAGTTGCCGTGTACCCGGATTATAAGTTCCATTCATTGTAATATCTACTGCTGAACCTAAACGGGCTTGACGAGCAGCAGCAGTGTCCCAGGCTCCTCCGGCACGGCCAAAGGCCACATCCGTAAACCCTTCAAATAGTTTTCTATCAACCTGACCTGTAGGTGCAGCATTGATCCCCAGGGTACTGCAAATAGTCGAAGCTTCAGGTACGGTCATGGAATCCGTACCGAAACAAGCATGTACACTTACCGGAATAGTGGTGGGGGTATTATTTAAAATGCGTGCCATAATCACATGACCATCAGGGCAAAACTGGCAAACAGAAGTTGTATATTCCTCAAAAACTGGGTTCTTAGCAAGAGTATTTCCTAAAACTGCAAATACTGAAGCTGTAACAGTATCATTTGATAACTTTTGATCTGCCATACCATTAGGTAATGAAGTCCAAGCTTTAACGGAAATAAAATTATTAGCGAAACTATCAGGTATACTTACATTATGACTCAAGTCAATTTGTGCATTAGGAAGAAGGTTAAGGTTGGTTATAGTATCGACATAATTAACCCCATTATTAATGTTATAAGTAAAATAAAGAGAGGTGATAGTATCTAATCCTACATTTCTTACAGTACCAACAATATTTTGATCACCTCCACCACTAATCGTATTGATGCCGGATAGTTCGAGGTCTCTATTAAATACCTCTCTAACCTCAATATTATCTAATGCAAGGATGTAACCAGCATAAGTATTATTTCTCCATGCTATAAAAACATCTTGATTTGCATATGCGGAGAGATCAATTTTATATGATGTCCAAGTGGTGCTTGCAGAAGGAACAGTTAATAAAGTAGTATTAAAACTACTTACTGCAGAATCAGTAGTTGAAATCCTCACTTCGTAACCGTCTGGAGTTGTAGAGGAACCACTTCGGGTATCAAAGTAAAGATAATTATTCGAAGTTAAACTTATTTTGGGGGTAACTACCCAATCATCGGAAGTATCTGCTTGGGCATACCTGGAAGTACTGGCAATAAACCAATTAGGATCACCTGAAAACCTCAAACGTACCCATGCAGGTGGAAAGAAGGAAGATAAAGAGGAGTGAACCGTGTTTCCATCTTCGTCATAGACTTTATATCCTGACGGAAAGCCAGTTGTTTCAAAATCATCTGCAAAAATAGGCTGAGCATTTGTGGTAAATAAATAGCCCACTATAGCAATAAATAGCGTAGTTATTTTCTTCATAATTTTTTAAAATGAGGTTAATATAAAAGAGCATACTAAATTAGAAAAAAGATTCAGACTACCTATTATTTCATATATTTTTTGATCAGCGGTAAAAATCCATTATGAAATCCCCTTGCCCAACTACCGAAACAGACCCCTATATTTGCCTCAAAACAGTGGGATATGGAATACCTTTTAGAGGTCGATCAGGTAACGAAAGAATATGAAAAACACCGGGCCCTGGACCAGGTTAGCCTGAAAGTGCCCAAGGGCAG
>CAZBIF010000023.1:17640-20637 GCA_964492055.1 uncultured Flavobacteriales bacterium | reverse complement strand
CTATTAGGCCCGAATGGGGCGGGGAAAACCTCCCTCATCCGTATTATCAATCAGATCACCGCCCCCGATAGCGGGGAAGTAAGGTTGAATGGGGAGAAATTACATCCCCGACACATTGAAAACATCGGTTACCTGCCCGAAGAGCGTGGTTTATACAAAAAGATGCAGGTAGGTGAACAGGCCATGTACCTGGCCCAGCTTAAAGGGATGGGGAAGGCTGAAGCCAAAGAACGGCTGAAAGACTGGTTCCGGAAGTTTGACCTTTCCCCATGGTGGAATAAGAAAGTGGAGGAACTATCCAAAGGCATGGCCCAGAAAGTACAATTCATCGTTACCGTATTGCACAAACCGGAGCTACTTATCCTGGATGAACCTTTCAGCGGTTTCGATCCCATCAATACGAATTTGGTGAAGGCCGAGATCCTGAAACTCAAAGAAGAAGGCACCACTATCATTCTTTCCACCCATAACATGGGATCGGTGGAAGAGATCTGTGAATACATTGCCCTGATCAACAAATCCAAGAGAATATTGGGGGGTTCCGTGAAAAAGATTCAGCAGGATTTTAAAGAAGGTGTTTATGAGATCTTATACAAAGGCAATAAAATAGCTTTTACCAACGGTTTATGGACTGCTGCCGAACTGATCGACAGCCGGGAAAACGAAGGATTGAATTATGCTAAAATAAGAATGGGCAAGGACCGCTCGCCCAATGACCTGCTGAAAAGCCTCGTAAACGAAGTGGAGATCCACGGTCTGAAAGAGATCATCCCCAGCATGAATGAGATCTTTATCAAACAGGTATCCGAAACAAACCAAGTAAAAAGTGTAGAAAATGAGTAAGACACAATTGATCATCGCGAGGGAATACCTCAGCCGGGTAAAGAAAAAATCATTTATTATCATGAGTATCATCGGGCCCATACTCATTGCCGGACTGGTGATTGTGCCCACCTATCTGGCCACCCAGGATGAGGACCTGCAGGAAGTAGAAGTGATCGATGAAACGGGCCTCTTCATCAACCAATTGAAAAATACGGATAAGATCAATTTTCACTATGAATTCCGTTCCCTGGCCGAAGCCAAACAAGCGCTCAATGAGGGCAGTGAATTTACGGCCGTATTACACATCCCTGAAGTGGTAGTCAGTTTGCCGAACACCGTCCAGCTTTTTTATAAAAGCAGCCCCAAACGCAGCTCCATTGACTACATGGAGAACCAAATCGCCAAGGTGATCGAGAATAAAAAGCTGGAAGACAAATACAACCTTTCCCTGGATCAGATCAGTGGGCTGCGGCCGGATGTGGATATAGTTTCCAGCAAGATCGACGAAAGCGGAGAGGCGCAAAAATCCGCCGGTGCCCTGGCTTCGGGGGTAGGTTTTATGCTCTCCTTTTTTATCTATATGTTCATTTTTATCTTCGGGGTACAGGTAATGCGGGGGGTGATCGAAGAGAAGACCAACCGCATCGTGGAAGTGATCATTTCCTCTGTAAAACCCTTTCAGCTGATGATGGGCAAGATCGTGGGCATTGCGTTAGTGGCCATCACCCAATTTCTTATCTGGGTGATCCTCAGTGGCATTATCATAATCGGGGTGCAATCGGCATTTGCCGATGAACTGAAAGCCAGTAAAAAGGCAGAAACTGAAATGGTAGAAGGGTTTAATCCGGCACAAGCCAATGCGCAACTTGAAGATAAAACTTTTGTGCAGAAGTTGAACGAAAAATTAAGCATGATCAATTTCCCTTTGGTATTAGGTTGTTTCCTCTTTTATTTTATCGGCGGTTACTTACTGTATGGCTCCCTCTTTGCCGCAATAGGCTCTGCCGTAGACAGTGAAACCGACACCCAGCAATTCATGCTGCCGGTAACGATTCCCCTTATCCTGGCAATCGTTTTTGCGCAATCGGTAATGGAAAATCCCGATGGCACCCTGGCCTTCTGGACTTCCATCATTCCCTTTACCTCCCCCATCATCATGATGATCCGCATTCCCGGCGGGGTTCCCTGGGAGGAAGTGGCCTTATCTATGGCCTTGCTTACCGGGATGTTTATTTTCACCACCTGGCTGGCCGCCCGCATTTACCGCACCGGAATTTTAATGTACGGCAAAAAGATCACCTTTAAGGAAATGGGCAAGTGGATATTTATAAAATAATGAGATGGCGAATATATTAGTGATTGATGATGACAAACCGATCCGCAACACCTTGCGGGAAATCCTGGAATTCGAAAAGTTCAAGGTGGAGGATGCGGAAAACGGGGAAGTTGCCCTGGAAAAGATCGGGAAAGACAGTTTTGACCTGGTACTGTGCGATATCAAAATGCCAAAAATGGACGGTATAGAAGTACTGGAAAAAATACAGGAAAAGAAGCCGGAAGTTCCGGTAGTGATGATCTCCGGCCACGGGGATATAGAAACGGCGGTGGAAGCCATTAAAAAAGGGGCTTTCGATTTTATTTCCAAACCCCTTGATTTGAATCGCCTGCTGGTAACCGTGCGCAATGCCCTGGATAAAAAAGAACTGGTGCAGGAAACCAAAACCCTCAAGCGCAAGGTGCATTTAAGCAAAACCCATGAAATTGTGGGTGAAAGTGAGGCCATCATGCAACTGAAAGAAATGATACAAAGGGTTGCACCCACCGATGCCCGGGTATTGATCAGCGGGGAAAACGGCACGGGGAAAGAGCTGGTAGCCCGTAACCTGCATGAATTGTCAGAACGAGGTAAAATGCCTTTTGTGGAAGTGAATTGTGCTGCTATTCCTTCGGAATTGATCGAAAGTGAATTGTTCGGTCATGAAAAAGGGGCTTTTACCTCCGCGGTAAAGCAGAAGAAGGGCAAATTCGAGCAGGCCGAAGGGGGCACTTTGTTCCTGGATGAAATTGGGGATATGAGTGCTTCGGCGCAAGCAAAAGTGTTGCGGGCCCTGCAGGAAAACCGCATCAGCCGTGTGGGCGGGGAAAAGGACATCAAGGTAAATGTGCGGGTGA
>CAZBIF010000023.1:15534-17630 GCA_964492055.1 uncultured Flavobacteriales bacterium | reverse complement strand
AACAAAGACCTGAAAGCGGAGATCAGGGAGGGAAAATTCCGGGAGGATCTCTTCCACCGCCTGAGTGTGATCCCCATGCAGGTGCCTGCCTTGAATGATCGCCGGGAAGACATTCCTTTATTGATAGATTACTTTATGGAAAAAGCCATAGAGGAACAGGGATTTACGCCCAAAGAGATCAGCCAAAAAGCCGTGGAACTGCTGAAGCAACACAACTGGACGGGCAATATCAGGGAGTTGCGAAACGTGGTGGAGCGCTTGCTCATATTGGGAGATAAGGAGATCAAAGAAAGCGATGTGAAAAAGTATGTGGCTTTGAATTAACCTTTTAACTCAATTTGATTTAAAGCTTCTGCAAGGGCAGCCGGGATTCCTTCTGCTTTTTTCCCCCCTGCGGTGGCAAAGAAAGCTTGCCCTCCTCCACCTCCTTGAATGTGGCGGGCTAATTCCTTCACTACCTGCCCGGCATGCCATGCTTTTTCCTCTACCAAAGATTCTGAGATCAGTACCGATAAGGTAGGTTTTTGCTCCGCCCGGCTTCCCAGCACGGCAAACAACCTGTCTTCCGTAGATTTCAAACGAAACAACAAATCTTTGATCTGGACCGGTTTAAGATTTACCTCCTCGATCAATACCCGACAATCGTTTTTCTGCTGGATTTTTGCTTTAAGTTGTTCGAAGGCCTGTTTTACGGCCTGCTTTTCATAGGCTTCAACCTGCCGGTTCAGTTCCTGCTGTTCCGTCTGTAATTTTTCTACGGCTTGCAAAAGGTCCTTAGGTTGTTTTAAACGTTCTTTTAATTGTTCTAATAATTCCTGTTGCTTCCTTACCAACTTTTCAGCAGCTACCCCACTCACCGCTTCAATCCTGCGGATGCCAGCCGCCACCGCCGACTCGGAGGTAATCTTAAAAAGCCCCAGATTTCCGGTTGCCGGAGCGTGGGTACCGCCACACAATTCGACCGAATCCCCGAATTTGATCATGCGGACTTTTTCCCCGTACTTTTCACCGAACAAGGCCATGGCCCCTGCCGCCTTTGCTTCCGCCATAGGCAGTTCCCGATGTTCCTCAAGCGGTTGATTAGCCCGGATCAATTGATTTACCCGGCCTTCTATCTGTTGCAATTCTTCCTCCCCTACTTTTTGAAAATGGGAAAAATCAAACCGCAGGTAATCCGGGTGCACCAGGGAGCCTTTCTGTTCCACATGATCGCCAAGTATTTGGCGCAAAGCAAAATGCAGTAAATGGGTAGCCGTATGGTTCAGGATGGTCGCGGCCCTTTCGGCAGAAACTCCAGCCTGAAAGTTGGCGCTGATCTCTTTGGGTAGCTGATCTGTCAGGTGCAGGATAAGGTTGTTTTCTTTGCGGCAGCCTTTGATGAAAATTTCTTCCTCTTCATTTTTGAGCCAGCCCTGGTCACCCACTTGTCCCCCGCCCTCGGGATAAAAAGGGGTTTGGTCCAGCACCAGTTCGTATTCCCTTTTTCCTTTCTTATCAACCTCCCGGTACTGCACGATCTGCACCTCAGCTTCTAACTGGTCATAACCAATAAATTCGGTAGTCATTCCCGGTTTTAAGACTTTCCAATCCGCGCTGTCTACGGCAGTAGCTTTGCGGGAACGGTCTTTTTGCTTTTGCAGTTCCGCTTCGAAAGCCGGCATATCCACTTTCAATCCTTTTTCCGCAGCGATCAGGCGGGTAAGATCGATAGGAAACCCATAGGTGTCGTAAAGCTCAAAAGCAAACTCCCCGCTCAGATTATTCCCTTCCACATTTTCCAAAATGGCTATACCCTTAGCCAGGGTGCGTAGAAAGGATTGCTCCTCCTCCCGGATCACTTTTTCGATAAGTTCCCGGTTGCGTTGCAGTTCCGGAAAGAATTCACCCAATACCTTGATCAATGGGTCGATCAATTGATAAAGAAATGGTTCTTTGAGATCCAGAAAACTATAGCCATAGCGCACCGCCCTGCGCAAAATCCGTCGGATGACATACCCTGCCCCGGTATTGGATGGCAATTGCCCGTCGGCAATGGAAAAAGCAATAGCCCGGATGTGGTCTGCTATCACCCGGAAAGCGATATCTGCCTTACTGTC
>CAZBIF010000023.1:14479-15524 GCA_964492055.1 uncultured Flavobacteriales bacterium | reverse complement strand
CCCCGCGACTGTATTTTTTGCCGGAAATGGCACCTACCTTGTCAAGCAAAGGAGTAAAAAGGTCGGTATCGTAATTCGAGTGCTTCCCCTGCAAGGCCATGCATAGCCGTTCAAAGCCCATTCCCGTGTCAACGTGCCGGGCCGGCAGTTCCTTCAGGCTGCCGTCTTTCAGGCGATTGTATTGCATGAATACCAGGTTCCAGATCTCCACTACCTGGGGGTGCTCACTATTGACAAGCGTCTTTCCATCGGTTTTCTTTCGCTCCGCTTCATCCCTAAGGTCGATATGAATTTCCGAGCAGGGGCCGCAAGGGCCTGTATCGCCCATTTCCCAGAAATTATCTTTTTTGGTCGCCTTGATGATCCGCTCCGGGGAAATAACCTTTTTCCATTCTTCATAGGCCACCTCATCCATACTCAGCCCATCTTGCTCATCCCCTTCGAAAACGGTAACGTACAAACGGTGTTTATCCAATTTTAATTCCCCGGTAAGGAACTCCCATGCCCAGGCAATGGCTTCGGCCTTAAAGTAATCGCCGAAAGACCAGTTGCCCAGCATCTCAAACATGGTGTGGTGGTAAGTATCTACCCCCACTTCCTCCAGGTCATTATGCTTTCCAGAAACACGCAGGCATTTCTGGGTATCCACCACCCGCCTGGCGGGAGGCTGCCCCTGACCCAGGAAAGCATCTTTGAACTGATTCATGCCTGCATTGGTGAAGAGCAGGGTAGGGTCATCTTTGATCACGATTGGAGCTGAGTCCACCAGTTTATGACCTTTATTTTCGAAAAAATTAAAAAATGCTTTTCTTGCAGACTTTGAATCCATTACTGTTGATAATTAAGCGGGCTGGAATAACTTTTATTAACAAATAGCGTACACCTTTGTATTGTCCGACCGTGCGGGAAATTTTAAATTTGCCCGCTGTATCCGGGCAGCAAAAATAACTAATTAGACAGCTTTGGCGAGGACAAAATACCGTTTCAACACCAAAACCCTGAGCTACGAAAAAATCGAGCTCGACTGGAAGCAACGCATCTTTCG
>CAZBIF010000023.1:9212-14469 GCA_964492055.1 uncultured Flavobacteriales bacterium | reverse complement strand
CTTTTTGATCGCCAGTGTATTTCTGGGTTTGCTGTTTTACGCTGCCGGGGAGCAATTCATTGATTCCCCCAAGGAAAAGCTGCTGAAGCAGGAAAACAGTCAACTTAAAGCGCAGTACGAGTTCCTGAACAAACGCATGGAACAGGTAACGAAAGTACTGGAGGATGTGCAGCGCCGAGACGATGAGATCTACCGCATCATCTTTGAAACAGAACCGATTCCCAAAGAGATCCGGGAGGCCGGATTTGGTGGGGTGAACCGCTATAAAAAGCTGGAGGGATTCCGCAATTCCGAGCTGATCATTGAGAGTGCTACCAATCTGGACCGCATTACCAAACAGCTGTATATTCAGTCAAAATCTTTTGATGAAGTCTATGAACTGGCAGTGAATAAGGAAAAGATGCTGGCTTCCATTCCCGCAATTCAGCCTGTTTCCAACAAAGAACTCAAGCGGATGGCCAGTGGCTATGGTATGCGCATGCACCCGATCTATAAATACCGCAAGATGCACACCGGGATGGACTTCTCCGCCATTCAGGGAACCGAGATCTATGCCACCGGTGAAGGAACGGTTGAATCAGTCAAGCGCAGCCGCAGAGGATACGGTAACCACATCGTGATCGATCACGGTTATGGTTATAAAACCCTGTATGCTCACCTGAAGGAATTTAATGTAAGAAGAGGACAAAAGGTAAACCGCGGACAGGTAATCGGTTATGTAGGTAATACGGGGACTTCGGTTGCTCCTCACCTGCATTACGAAGTGATTAAGGACGGGGTGAAGGTAAATCCTGTTAACTATTATTTCAACGACCTTACTCCGGAAGAGTACGAGCAGATGATCGAATTTGCTTCCCAGCCAACCCAATCCTTCGATTAATGGGGGAACAAAAATCCAATAAGCTATACTACAGCATCGGGGAGGTAAGCGAGAAATTCAAGGTAAACGCATCTTTGATCCGTTTCTGGGAAAAAGAATTTGATATTTTAAAACCCAAGAAGAACAAGAAAGGCAACCGGCTTTTTACTCCCAAAGATTTAGAAAACCTGGAGCTGATCTATCAGCTGGTGAAGGAAAGAGGATTTACCCTGGAGGGGGCCAAAAAAAAGATACGGGACAACAAATCGGAAACCCTTCAGGAGGCAGAGATGATGCGGTCGCTGAAAAAGGTGCGCTCTTTTTTAATAGAATTGAAAGAGGCGTTATAAGCTACCAGCTAATTTGTTTCCATGCCTGATTGGCATTATAAGCTTTTTCACCAATCACGATCACCGGTTGAATCTCTTTTATGGAGCGCCCGTCCCCATCCCTGAGGATCTTCAGGTATTGATAAGACTCCCTGAGCACATCATTGGTAAGTGGGGTTTGAGTTGTGCTTAAAAATTCTTCTCCTTGCTGATTGCGGCTGCGATAAGTGAGATATACATTATCCACCGGTAAACTGCCCAACAGACTGTTCTCCGGGATAGCAACCTGCACCATGGCCCAGGCGGAATCTCCTTCTTTAAACTGCAGTTTGGCTTGGGGAACATCCAGCCAGACCTGCTCCGGTTCTACTTGCATGGCAGTAGAATTTACCTCTTGGTATTCTCCGTCCGCCATCTTAAAATAACGTTCGTTCAGAAAACTGCCAGGGTGCACTTCAAACATGCGAAATACAAAACTGGAATCATTCACTTTGAGGTAATTCTTTTCGTAGCGGTATTCGCCTTCTGTTATCACGGAGATCACTTCTTCCGGCCCATCGATAGCAGAAAGCAAGAGCATATCCACACTATTGGACCAGCCGTTTACTCTCGCATCAATTAGCAAATTTTGATCTTTAAATATAAATCGATTTCCTGTTCTCTTTTGTAAATTATCCGTAAGTAATTCTAATCTACCCATTCGCTTAAAGAGAGGGGCAGCCTGCTCATGCATATATATTAAATTGTAAATAACGATGGATACGGTTACAATTGATATAAGAGGTGATTTATAGATTTCTCCTTTTAGCACGCGAGGTAATAATAGCATTATAGTTATGGTAACCATGGGTGCTAATATAATTTCAACATACCAACTGTTTTGGTTTATAGGAAAGCGGTAATTGGCCAGAACAAGGGTTAAGATGGATAATATTAAGGCGACTAATTCTATTGAAAATTTTCTTTTATTACGATAAGAAATAATGAAAGAAAGGAGAATTAAAAAAAATACTTCCCAGTAATTCGCAAGGAGATAATTAATAAGATTAGTTAAATAATCCTTATCCTGCATATTCATCAGAAAAACAGATCCATTCCCCAATTCCTGAATTTTATCTTTTTCATAACTATCAGCGGCAAAGAGTTGAATGATAAGCCCTACGATAAAAAATAAACCCATAAAGTGTAATACATTCCAAGATCTATTTGAATGCAGTGCGTATGCGCTAATGATAGCTACTACCAGAAGAAAATTCAAGGGGTGAGAAGTGAGGATCAACCACTCAAGGCATAATATCAATCCCAGATTTTGCTTCCCTGAGGTATCTTGTTTTAGCAATCCATAGAGCAATAAGGCCAGGGCACCGCCGTAATATATTTCTGCCATGGGCACGAAGAATACCCAGGCCTGACCGACAACGCGAAGTAAGATCACCCCAATGCCCAATGCCTTTTCCTTTAAGCCGTAATAGAGCAGCAAAAACACCGCATAATAAAAAAGCTCATGTCCAAGGGATGCGCCAACCATGACCCATTGAAAGGGCGCAGATAGCCAGCTTAGGATCAACGGTAGAAGCTGGGAAAGAGCCAAGACCAGCCGTCCGTGTTCTACATGAAAAAACCCGGAATTTATTGCATGAAAAAAATAATAAGATGCATCGATAAAATGTCGCTCTTTATAATAGAGAATAGAAAAAATAATGAACACCCCAAAAATCAGATGATAGGGTATATCCTGTATTTTAAATGAGCGTATCAATAATATTTTTCAGCTTTCAGATAATGTACTACATAATCTTCTATCCCCTCTTCCAGACTGGTAAAAGCATGCGGATAACCGGCCTGTTTTAGTTTGTCCATTTCCGCCTCCGTAAAATACTGGTATTTATCGCGGATATCTTCCGGGGTGGGGATGAACTCTATGGCCACTTTCGTATCGAGGGCAGCGAAGGTTAGATGTGCCAGATCAAGAAAAGTACGTGCCCGGCCGGAACCTAAATTATAAAGCCCGCTCCGGGGTTTCTCGGCCATTAACCAGGAACATACTTTCACCAGGTCTTTTACGTAAATAAAATCCCGCTTTTGTTGTCCGTGTTCATAGTCTTTGTGGTGACTCTTGAACAATTTCAATTGACGAGTATCCAGGATTTGATGAAAAGCGTGAAAGATCACCGAGGCCATGCGCCCTTTGTGATATTCATTGGGACCGTAAACATTGAAGAATTTCAGGCCGTACCAATGGGGTGGGGTGAAATTTTGCTTCAGCACCCATTTATCAAATTCATTTTTTGATTCTCCATAAGGGTTCAGTGGTTGGAGCTTTTCTACCACCTCATGATCATCTTTGTAGCCATATTCACCCAATCCATAAGTGGCCGCAGACGATGCATATACCAGACCGATCCGGTTTTCTGAACAAACTTTCCATATTGCTTTGCTGTAGTCTACATTCAATTCCTGAAAGATCTCTTCATTGAACTCCGTGGTGTCTGTCCTGGCCCCGATATGAAAAACAAAATCGACTTGAGTCGCATTCTCCTCAAACCAAGGGAGAAAATGCCTGCGTTCCATTTTCTGACTGAACTTTTTTCCAGACAGATTCGGGTTTTTCTCCTGCTTTGAAAAATCGTCTACCAGTAGAAGATCATGGTAACCTTTATTATTTAAGTATGTGGTTAACACACTGCCGATAAAACCGGCTGCTCCTGTAATTACTATCATTTCACAAATATGGGCAGTTCTGCCAGTTTATTCAAATTAAGCTTACCGCTTTTTTCCATTAAAAGAGTAACTGCCTTACGTCCTTCCTCTGCGAGGTCAACGGAATGATCATTCACATATAAGGCAATGTGTTTTTGCCTCACTTCCTCATCCATTTCCTGAGCATGTTTTTTTACAAAGCCGGCAGAAGCTTCAGGATGGTCAAATGCGTACCGGATACTTTCCCTTACCAGGTGATCAATTAAAGATTTGATTTCCTGAGGAAGACCTCTTTTAACCACGATCCCTCCCAAAGGAAGCAGATGAAAGTAATTTTCTTCCCAGAAAGCCCCCAGGTCATGCATACAAAAGAGCCCTTTTTCTTCGTAAGTAAACCGATTTTCATGAATGATCACCCCTGCATCAACTTCGCCTCTCAGTACCGCATGTTCCACTCCGGAGAAAACCACGAACTTTTTATTATTTGCCCTGGGATAAGCCAGGCTGAACAACAAGTGGGCGGTTGTCTGTTCCCCGGGAATAGCAACTTTTCCCTGGTTAATTTCTTCTGTACTTAGTTTTTTTTTTGTAATAAGCAGAGGTCCCACTCCCTTCCCCAGGGCTGCTCCGGCATTCAACAACTGATAATGGTTCAGTATGGCAGGTATGGCGGCAAAACTCATTTTACTAATATCGAAATACCCAGCCTCAGCCCGCTGATTTAATGCCTCCACATCCAGTAATTCCGTTTCAAATTCCAGTCCTTTGGTGGCAATCCGCTGATTGATCAAGGCGTCGAACATAAAGGTATCGTTGGGACAGGGGGAAATGCCGAGCTTCAACTTCATCCTAATTGCTGTATGAATTTAGCGGTATAATCAGCCAGATTATCCATGGCCTCGGTAATTTTCCAGTTGGATTTGTTGCGCGGTTCCACATAGTTGGAAATGGAACGGAATTGTACTGCCTGTAAATTTTCTGACAAGCAAGCAAAATAAAACGCAGCCCCTTCCATGCTTTCCAGCTGGGGGCCAAGACGTTCCTTAATCTTGGCTATAGAACGGGCTTCCCCATGCACCCGGTTAACGGTGATCCCTTGAACCTGCTTTATTTCCGGTTTTATGGTTGCCTGGTAATTAGAACGCAATTTACCGTTGATAAAAGGCTGGCTATCTTGATGCCGAAGACCAAGGGCATAAATATCTTCAAACCTTTCGCGGTTTTCCGCACCTTCTTCTGCCAGATGGTCTTCCACCACAAATACCACTTCCCCCAGTTTAAGCAGGCGGTCGAAAGAGCCGGCAATGCCCAGATTAATGGCTATGTCATAATTCGTTGACGAAAGTTCCTTGCCCAGGGCATAGGCCGT
>CAZBIF010000023.1:1244-9180 GCA_964492055.1 uncultured Flavobacteriales bacterium | reverse complement strand
GCTCACCAGCCATTTCATGTGATGAGGAGTGTTGATCCCTTCAAGCTTTGGTTTAAGATGGGAAGCTTCCATTTCAGAAGCTACCGTAAGCAATATTTTCATGCTATTTCTTTTCCGGGATCTGCTTCAGGGTATCCAGCAAAAGATCCCAGAATTTCTGTACCGAACTGATCTGCACCTTTTCATCCGGGCTATGGGCCCCACGAATGTTTGGACCAAAAGAGACCATATCCATTTCCGGATAGTGCGAGCCGATGATGCCGCATTCCAGGCCCGCATGACAGGCCATCACCCTGGGTTCTTCATTGAATTTTTTGCGGTATAATTCACTCATGATCTCCACGATCTCCGAAGAAGGTTTGGGCGTCCATCCCGGATAATCGCCATCGGTATTGATCTCCGCACCCAAAATGCTCAGGGCGGATTTGATCGCTTCCACTTCGTCCATCTTTTCACTATCCACCGAACTGCGGCAGAGGCAGAGAATTTCGAACCTCCCTTCAGCCAGTTTTACCTTGGCCAGATTGTTTGAGGTTTGTACCATGCCTTCCACGCTAGGGCTCATACGGTAAATGCCATTGGGAATGGCATAGATTGCTTTGAGGAACTTTTCGGTAAACTCCGCATCCGCACAGTGCGCTTCCTCTTCTATAATTTCAAATTGAATGGTAAGGCCCGGATCGGTATTTTGATACTCTTGTTGAAAATGTTCAGTAGTCCCTTTCAATTGCTGCTCCAGCTGATCCTTATCGGCCGGATTAAGAGCAATCACAGCTTCGGATTCACGGGGAATAGCATTTCGCAAATTTCCGCCTTCAATGCGGCAAAGCTGATAATCCACATGTTGGTAAAGCTGATAAAGTAGGCGGTTCATTAGTTTATTGGCATTGCCCAGGCCTTTGTGAATGTCCATTCCCGAATGCCCCCCGGACAAGCCCTTTAGCTTAATGCGATAATACTCGGTTTCGTGAGCAGTTTTATCAGTGTGAAAAGTCCCTCTGGCGGTCACGTTTATGCCTCCTGCACATCCGATCGTCAACTCATCGTCGTCCTCGGTATCCAGGTTCAGCAAAATGCCCCCAGATAAAAACCCGGGTTCCAGGCCAAAAGCGCCGGTCATTCCGGTCTCTTCATCCACCGTAAATAAAGCTTCTAATGCAGGATGCTCAATATCCGTGGATTCCAGTAGGGCCATGATGGTCGCCACCCCGATCCCATTATCAGCCCCCAGGGTGGTTCCTTCTGCCTTTACCCAATCACCCTCTACCTTCATGCGAATTCCCTCTTTTTTAAAATCAAAATCGGTATCGTTATTTTTTTGATGTACCATATCCAGGTGGGATTGCAAGATGACAGTTTCCTTGTCTTCCATCCCTTCCGTAGCCGGCTTTTTGATCAATACATTGCCGGTACTGTCGGTATTGGTTTCCAGTTTCAGGCGTTTGCCAAAACCCTGCATAAAGGCAATCACTTTTTCTTCTTCTTTCGAGGGACGGGGGACAGCATTTAGGTCGGCAAAATTTTTCCACAATAGGGTGGGTTCCAGTTGGGCTACTTCAGACATATGAGATTTTTTCCCAAAAGTAATCTTATTAGCAGAAATGAAAATTTTCATAATTTTAGTATATTTACATTTTATAAATACGTTTTATAAATGACAACTTTTACCAGTTCACTTCCCGACAAACTTCTGCAAGAACTCTCCGAGGCTGCTGAGAAACTTGCTTTGCCTAAAAACAAGATCATAGAAAAAGCACTGTCGGTGTACCTGAACCAATTGAAAAGAATCGAATATATCCGTTCTTATCAGGGGGCAGCCCAGGATAAGGATATGCTTGCCCTGGCGGAGGAAGGAATGGCTGAGTACCTCAAACAGATTGATGAAGAAAGGTGAACTATGGTGGGCGGACCTCAATCCCGTAAAAGGCTCTGAACAGCAAGGAAAAAGGCCGGTGGCTATTGTAAGCGGAGATCTGTTAAACACCTATTCGCCGGTCGTATGGATCTGTCCGTTAAGCAGTAAGATCAAAAGGTACAAAGGAAATGTGATCCTTGCACCAACAGCAAAAAACGGCTTGCAGAAAGCCTTCGAAATCATGAACCTGCACCTCAGATCTGTAAGTAAGGAGCGGTTGGTAGAAAAAATGGGGGAATTGTCTGCTGAAGAACTGAGCATAATTCGTCATGGCATAGCAGAGATCTTAAAAATGGATTAACGCTTTACCAAGAGGAAGAATGACAGGATGTCGCTTATATTTGCAGCCAATTTACAATTAGGTACATCAGTGATTTACATTACCAGAAGAGAGCGATTTAGTGCTGCCCATAAACTGGCAAAGCAGGAGTGGTCAGAGGAGAAGAACGAGGAAGTTTTCGGCAAGTGCTCCAACCCCAACTGGCACGGACATAATTATGTGTTGCATGTGACGGTTAAAGGAGAGCCGGACAAGGAAACCGGCTTTGTGGTTGATCTTTCCAAACTGAGCGAAGTGATCAATATGCATGTCATCCGGCATGTGGATCATAAAAACCTCAACCTGGATGTTGATTTCACCAAAGATCTGATGACCTCTACCGAAAATATTGCTATTGCTTTCTGGAAACAGCTTAGCGAACCTGTGAATGCACTTGGCGCTACCTTGCATTGTATTAAGCTTCAGGAAACAGAAAATAACTACGTAGAATATTTTGGAGAATAAAAAGCAATCACAGATCAACCAACTGGAAGGCTACGAACGACTGGATCAGTATAATCCCGAAAAGATCAACACCCTGGCAGAACATTACCGTCAGATCATTGGGGAGCTGGGAGAAGATGTGAACCGGGAAGGATTGCAAAAAACCCCGGAACGGGTGGCCAAGGCCATGCAGTACCTTACCCACGGCTATGATCTGGAACCTTCGGAGTTCTTAAAGTCGGCCATGTTCCAGGAAGATCACAGCCAGATGGTGATCGTAAAGGATATTGAGATCTATTCCATGTGCGAGCACCACATGCTCCCTTTTATCGGCAAGGCTCACGTAGCGTACATCCCCGATGGGTGGATTGTGGGGTTGAGCAAAGTGCCCCGGGTAGTGGATGCCTATGCCCGAAGGTTGCAGGTGCAGGAGCGCCTTACGGACCAGATCAGGGATTGCATGCACAATACGTTGAAACCCCTGGGAGTAGCTGTTGTGATCGAGGCGAGACACCTCTGTATGCAAATGCGGGGAATTCAAAAACAAAACTCGGTAACGACCACCTCCTCCTTTACGGGAGCTTTCGAGAACGATTCCACCCGCAAGGAATTTTTCCAGTTGCTGGCCGCCGATCTGGTGTAACCCGGATTATGCATTAGAAAACTTAAAATGTATAACCGATTAAGAAAAAACACTACCATTTTGCTTAACATTACTTTAACCAAAATGGTGTTTTTCTAAATCGGGGTTAACCCAACTAATGCAAGTAGCTCGTCCCGAAGTTTCGGAACTCTTATTGCAAAGTTTGGGTTTAACTGACAGTTTAGCAGTTTAGTTTTCAGGCATAATTTATGATTAATTTCGTGAAATAATTTAGACAATCAAACATGCAAGATTTAAGAAACTATAACTATGAAAATGTAGACCGTCCGGCGGTACAAAGCCAGGCCGTGGTGAAGTCCTTCCTGTCGAATGTATTCACCTACATGGCCGGGGCGCTCTCCATTACCGGGGTGATTGCATACTGGTTTGGGCATTCCGAAGCCTTGATGAGTTATCTGATAAATATGCAGACCGGTGGTATGACGGTATTGGGTTGGGTAGTGATGCTGGCTCCCCTGCTGTTTGTACTGGTCATGTCTTTTTCCTTTGAAAAATTATCTTCCTTCACACTGTTATTGCTGTTTATTGCCTACTCAGCCTTAATGGGCATGAGCCTCAGCTTTATCTTCCTGGCTTATACAGGCGGAAGCATTACCTCCACCTTTTTCATCACTGCCGGTACCTTTGGCACCATGGCAGTGGTAGGTTACACCACCAAGCAAGACCTGACCAAATTCGGCGGGATATTGATGATGGCCCTGATCGGGATTATACTGGCGATGATCGTGAACATGTTCCTGGGAAGTGATACTTTAGGTTATATCGTAAGCTGTCTGGGGGTGTTGATCTTCACCGGTCTTACGGCTTATGATGTGCAAAAATTAAAACGCATTGGTGCGGGTATGGAACACGGTACCGAATCTGCCAACAAGCTGGCGATCATGGGTGCTTTAACCCTTTATCTTGATTTCGTAAACCTGTTCCTCTTCCTGCTTCGTTTATTTGGCGATCGCCGGTAAGCGAATTCGCTTGCTGAAAAACATTTTTTTAATATTGCCTGTCTGTTTCAGACAGGCATTTTTAATTAAACTTACAAATCATGAACGCATATGTATTTCCGGGGCAGGGTGCCCAGTTTTCCGGCATGGGAAAAGACCTATATGAAAACTATGAGGAGGCCCGCCGCCTGTTTGAGCAAGCCAATCAATTGCTTGGTTTTCGCATTACCGATATCATGTTCAACGGACCGGATGAGCAATTGAAGCAAACCAAAGTAACCCAGCCGGCCATATTCTTACATTCCGTGATCCTTGCCAAATCCCTGGGTGATCGCTTTCAGCCGGATATGGCTGCCGGGCATTCCCTGGGGGAATTTTCTGCCCTGGTAGCCTGTGGGTCCATGACTTTTGAAGATGGATTGAAACTGGTTTCACAACGGGCGCAAGCTATGCAGAAGGCTTGTGAAGCAGTGCCAAGCACCATGGCTGCCGTACTGGGGCTGGAAGATGATGTAGTAGAAAGGGTTTGTAGGGAAGTAGAAGGAGTGGTGGTAGCCGCCAATTACAATTGCCCGGGACAGCTGGTCATTTCCGGCAGTGTGGAGGCAGTAGATGAGGCCTGTGAAAAACTGACGGAAGCAGGGGCTAAACGCGCCCTGCGATTACCGGTAGGGGGAGCATTTCATTCCCCCTTGATGGAACCTGCCCGCGCTGAACTGGAAGCAGCTATTGAAAACACTTCTATTACCGTACCCCTTTGTCCGGTATATCAAAATGTGACAGCTACAGGCATAACCGACCCGGCAGAGATCAAAACCAACCTCATCGCCCAGTTGACCGCCCCGACCGTGCGACAGATGATCGCTGATGGAGCCACCAGATTCACGGAAGTGGGTCCCGGTAAAGTGCTGCAGGGGTTGGTAAAGAAAGTAGAGCGGGAGATGGAAACTGAAAGTGCTGCCCTTTAATGCCAGATTTTAGCAATACCAAGATAGCCTTTGCCAATAAAAGCGATCAGCAACTCAAGAAAGCGTACCTGGTTTTTACCCTCATTTCTATTGGCTGGTTGAACAAACTGGGAATTAAATTAGTGCAACTTGCCCTGTTTCTTCGCTTACCGGTAAAACAAGCCATCAAGAAAACCATTTTCGAGCAATTCTGCGGAGGAGAAAGCATAGAGGATTGCGAGAACCGCATTCAGGAACTCGCCCAATTCAATGTAAAAACCATCCTGGATTATTCTGTAGAAGGCAAGCAGACGGACAAAGATTTTGACCATTCCCTTGGAAAAGCAGTTGCCTCGGTGGAGAGGGCCAGTAAAGACGCCACGGTACCCTTTTGTGTGATCAAACTCACCGGCCTGATGCCCTTTGATCTCCTGAAAAAAGTAAGTGCAGGGGAGCATCTTTCAGAGGAAGAAAACCTACAGTACCTGCAGGGGAGGAACCGGGTGGATATCATCTGCCAGTATGCCCATAATGCAGGCATTCCCATCATGATCGATGCGGAAGAAAGCTGGATACAGGAAGCCATTGATGCAATTGCCCTGATCATGATGCACCGCTATAACCAGGAGCATGCGATTGTGTACAACACCGCTCAAATGTACCGCCACGACCGGCTTGATTACATCAAGAAACTTTACCAGCAGGCAGTAGATGAGAATTTTTACATCGGCATCAAGATCGTGCGGGGCGCTTACATGGAAAAAGAACGGGCAAGAGCGGCCCGCAAAGGCTACCCTTCCCCTATTCAGCCCAATAAAGAAGCTACAGATCGGGATTTCAATCCCGCCCTGGAATACTGCTCCAACAACCGGGAAAAGGTTGCCATTTGCTGTGCTACGCATAATGAGGAAAGCACCTTGTATATGACTCAGTTGATGAAAGAAAGAAGTTTACCGGAAGACCATCCCGGCATTTATTTTTCCCAATTACTGGGCATGAGCGACCACATCAGTTTCAACCTGGCAAAGGAACGTTACAACACAGCTAAATATGTCCCCTATGGCCCGGTGAAAGAAGTGATGCCTTACCTGATCCGCAGAGCGCAGGAAAATACCTCCATTGCCGGACAAACCGGTAGGGAGCTTACCCTGATCCGCAAAGAAATGGAGCGCCGAAAGGTGGCCAACGATCATAAATAAAAACACCAGTTACTATGCCTTCCGCCAGCCGGGAACTGAAAAACATCCAAAAACGCATCGGCCTGATCTGGGAAGATAAGGTCGAAGATGTGGAAAAGGAGTGGCTGGATGGCAAGCTGAAAGTGGTAGAGCTGAAGAAACGTGCTATCGCTGCCGGAGAATTACCCCATCGCCTGTTTGAAGGGGACAACCTTCCTATTTTAAAACAATTGGTGGCGGAAGGAGAGCAATTTGAAGTGATCTATATCGACCCGCCTTACAATACCGGCAACCGGGATTTTAAATACAATGACCGTTACGTAGACGCCGATGATGAATACCGGCATTCCAAGTGGATGTCTTTTATGTATAAGCGACTTTGGGAAACAAAGCAACTACTTTCCGATAAGGGGGCCATCTTTATTTCCATAGATGATTATGAACACGCCCGGCTAAAATTGCTGTGTGATGGGATTTTCGGAGCCCCCAACTTTGTGGCCAATTTCGTGCGCAAGTGCAAAGGCGGCAGCGGCCACGACAGCAAACAAGTGGCAGTGGAGTTTGATTACCTGCTTTGCTACGCCAAAAACATGGATCAGCTGGAATTCACCAAGGCTGAAGTAAATGTAAAGACAGACCCCAAATACAGGTATGCAGATGAGCAGGTAAAGCGCAGGGGAAAATATTACCTGAGGGAACTAAATTACAAAGGCAATTACAGCCCCACCCTGGATTATGAAATAGAAGCCCCGGACGGCAGCAAAATTTACGCAGGCGGAAAAAAAGGTAAACCCAACACCTGGAGATGGAGCCGGGGGAAATTTGAATGGGGGGTGGAAAATGACTTTATTGTGTTTAAGAAAAACCGAGGTGGCTGGAAGGTGTATATCAAACAATACGTAGACAATAAAGACAAGCGGCGCATTCGAAAACTGCCTCGCCGTGCCCTGATTGATTTCAGCAATGCCAAAGGAAGCAATGAATTAAAGGCCATCCTGAACCAGGATATATTCACCTATCCAAAACCTACAGAACTTATTCGCTACATCCTTCAGCTTTTCCACGATAAAGAGCTATCGGTGCTGGATTTTTTCGCTGGCAGCGGAAGTACCATGCATGCTACCCTTCTGCAGAATGAGGCAGATGGGGGCAAGCGAAGGTGCACGCTGATCACCAATAATGAGAACCGCATTTGCGAAGAGGTCACTTATCCCCGACTGGCAGGGGTGATTACCGGGTATACCACTCCCCAGGGGAAACAGGTGGAAGGCTTAACGGAAAATAGCTTACGTTACTTCCAATTGCAAAAAGATGGCTGAGGAAATCATTCACATTCCATTGCGTAAAGATGATATTTACGAGGCGATAGAGCGTTCCAGGTCCCGCTATTTTATTGATAATTTAAGGCACCGCCACCCCCTGGTGGCATTCGACAGTAAACTGCGGGGGTATGTAGGGGAACTAGCTTTCAAGCGATGGCTGGCTTCCTATAGCATTTTCCCGCTGGAAGAAAACCAGATGCAAAAAAAAA
>CAZBIF010000023.1:321-1234 GCA_964492055.1 uncultured Flavobacteriales bacterium | reverse complement strand
TTCACCTTCAAAAAGGACAATACTTTTATTCAACTGGAATTAAAAACGTCCCTGATACCGGATGAAGACGAAACCCTGGCGCGGGTGATGGAACAGCGGGATATCAAATTGATCCGTCGGCAGGGTTTACCTATTGAAGACCTGAGTGGCGATGTTCATGTGCAGATCTATTTCCGGCAATTGAGGATGCGGAAAGATCAATGGCTGCGGAAAAGGCAGTTGGATACAAAGAAATCAGAAGTAGAAGACATCTACCAGGTACTGGCAGCTTATCGCTATGAATCAGATACATATCTGCTGGGATGGATAGATAAACCTACCCTGATCAGGCAAATCCAAAAGAAAGGAGAAAAACAACAATACTGGTGCTACGGGGCACGGCGTTTTTGGACCTGTAACCTGAGTAGGGAAGCCAAAGATCCCTTAAGTTTGATCCAGTACCTGAAAACCCAGGCATGATGGTGGAAAAAATCAAAATTTCGGCAGTATCTTATTTAAACACCATTCCCTTTATTTACGGTATGGAAAGTGATCCGGCATTTATACAACGGATTGATTTGAGCAAAGATATTCCTGCAGAATGTGCCCGCAAATTAATTTCCGGGGAAGTAGACTTGGGATTGGTACCGGTGGCGGTGATCCCGGAAGTTGATCCGCATTTTATGGTGGGCAGTTATGGAATTGGCGCGGAAGGAGAAGTAGCAACGGTTTTGTTGCTAAGTGAAGTACCCCTTGACAAAATAGAGACCATCTACCTGGATTATCAGTCCCGCACTTCAGTGAAGTTATGTCAACTTTTGTGCGAGAACCACTGGAATATCAAGGTAAATTATAATAAGGCCGGGCCGGGTTTTGAGACACAGATAAAAGGCACTACTGCCGGTGTAGTGATCGGCGAATCGTGGGTCAGAAT
>CAZBIF010000023.1:0-241 GCA_964492055.1 uncultured Flavobacteriales bacterium | reverse complement strand
TGGTTTGAGTGGCAGCAATTACCTTTTGTTTTTGCCACCTGGGTAAGTAACAAAAAGCTGGCTAAAGATTTTGTGGATCACTTTGAACAGGTGCTGGAATATGGCATAAACCATATTGAGGAGGCGGTTGATCACTTTTCATTTCCTTTTCCGAGGGCGGTCCAGCTTGATTATTTAAAGGGCTTTGTTCATTACCGTTTTAAACCTCACTACTACCAAAGTCTACAGCTCTTTATAAGTT
>CAZBIF010000022.1:21288-24344 GCA_964492055.1 uncultured Flavobacteriales bacterium | reverse complement strand
TTTCCAGATGCATGCCAACAAGCAGAATCAGATCGAACGACTGCATGCCGGTGATATCGGTGCCCTGGTAGGTTTTAAAGACATTAAGACAGGGGATACCCTCTGCCGTGAAGGCAAGCCTATCGTGCTTGAATCCATGGATTTCCCGGATCCGGTAATTGGCATCGCTATAGAGCCGAAGACCCAGTCTGATGTAGACAAGCTGGGCGTGGCCCTGGCAAAACTTTCTGAAGAAGATCCAACCCTTACCATACATACCGATGAGGATTCCGGACAAACCGTATTGAGCGGTATGGGTGAACTCCACCTGGACATTATCCTGGATCGACTGAAAAGGGAGTTCAAGGTAGAATGTAATCAGGGAGCCCCTCAGGTGGCTTATAAAGAAGCCATTACCGCTTCCGTTGATCACCGTGAAGTATATAAGAAGCAAACCGGTGGCCGTGGAAAGTTTGCGGATATTCAGATCACCATTGAGCCGGTACAGGACGATGAATTCCAGGGTCTGGAGTTCGTAAATGAGATCAAAGGAGGAAACGTACCTAAGGAGTTCATTCCTTCTGTAGAGAAGGGATTTAAGGATTCCATGGGCAACGGTGTATTGGCCGGATACCCTATGGATAGCCTGAAGGTAACCCTGAAAGACGGATCTTTCCACGCTGTGGATTCGGATCAGTTATCCTTTGAGATCGCTGCCAAGCTGGCTTTTAAAGCTGCGATACCTAAAGCGAAGCCGATCATTCTGGAACCCATTATGAAACTTGAGGTATTGACTCCTGAGGAAAATATGGGAGACGTGGTAGGTGACCTCAACAGAAGAAGGGGACATGTGGAAGGTATGGGGGACCGTGCCGGTTCCAAAGTGATCAAGGCCAAAGTGCCCTTATCTGAGATGTTCGGTTATGTGACCGCCCTGCGGACCATGTCATCCGGCCGGGCAACTTCCTCCATGGAGTTCTCGCATTTCGAGCCTGCACCGAGGAATATTTCAGAAGAGGTGATCGCCAAAGCCAAAGGAAAAGTAGAAGCATAATAAACAAGATAGATGAACCAGAAAATTCGCATCAAGCTTAAGTCGTACGATTTCAATTTAGTTGATAAGTCGGCTGAAAAAATCGTGAAGACGGTAAAATCAACCGGTGCTGTGGTAAGCGGACCCATTCCCTTACCTACACACAAGAGGATCTATACCGTTTTGAAATCACCGCATGTGAACAAGAAAGCCAGGGAGCAATTTGAGCTTTCCTCTTACAAGCGACTGATGGATATTTACAGTTCTACCTCAAAAACCGTGGATGCCCTGATGAAATTGGAGTTGCCAAGTGGGGTAGACGTAGAAATTAAAGTTTAATTAATAATTATAATAAAAATGCCAGGTTTACTAGGTAAAAAATTAGGAATGACCAGTATTTTCAGTGCCGAGGGAAAGAATATTCCATGCACAGTTTTGGAAGCTGGTCCTTGTGTGGTTACACAAGTCAAAACCGTAGACTCGGATGGCTACAATGCAGTACAAATTGCCTTTGGTGAGCGCAAGGAGAAAAGAACTTCCGCTGCCATGCAAGGTCACTTTAAAAAGGCCGGTACCACGCCCAAGAGAAATCTTGTGGAGGTGGATGGTTTAGGTGATTCCAAGCTGGGCGATGAGATCAAAGTAGACATCTTTGCGGAAGGTCAATGGGTTGATGTAGCCGGCATAAGCAAAGGAAAAGGATTTCAGGGAGTAGTGAAGCGTCACGGCTTCCGCGGAGTTGGAGATCAAACCCATGGTCAGCATAACCGCCTGAGGGCACCAGGTTCTATCGGTGCCGGATCAGATCCTTCACGAGTGTTCAAGGGTACTCGCATGGCAGGTCAGACTGGTAATACAAAAACTACCATTCAGAACCTGAAAGTGATGAAAGTATACCCGGAAAAAAACCTGATCGTGCTAAAGGGTTCGGTTCCCGGCGCGAAAGGAGCAACTATCTTAATCAGCAATTAATAACCCGCGGAGGATAGAAAAATGGAATTAAATATATTCGATAAAAACGGTAAAGACAGCAAGAAGAAAGCAAAACTTTCGGATGCCATCTTTAGCATAGAGCCCAATGATCATGCTATCTACCTGGATGTGAAGCAATACCTGGCCCACCAGCGGCAGGGTACGCACAAATCCAAAGAACGAGCTGAGGTGAGCGGAAGTACCCGCAAGATCAAAAAGCAAAAAGGTACCGGTACCGCAAGGGCCGGTAGTATCAAATCCCCGCTTTTCAGAGGGGGAGGTACGGTATTCGGTCCGGAGCCACGCGATTATTCATTCAAATTGAATAAAAAATTAAAGCGTTTGGCCCGTTGTTCTGCCCTTGCTTACAAAGTCAAAGCCGATGCTTTAAAAGTGGTGGAAGATGTGGACTTCGACAAACCTAAAACCAAAGACTTCACCGACTTTTTAGGCAAGCTTGAAATTAACCAGAAAAAAACATTGATGGTTGTTTCTGAATTGAATAAAAACCTATATTTGTCGTCCCGAAATTTGCAAGGGGCTAAAGTTGTAACAACTTCAGAATTAAACACTTACGATTTAATGAATGCGAATAGTGTTTTGCTTACTGAAGGGGCTTTAGACAAATTAGATAAAATGTTAAGTTAATTTATTGGTCATGGACGTAATAATAAAACCGGTAATCACAGAAAAAATGACTGCTCTTACAGAGGAGTCAAATCGTTATGGGTTCATGGTTAATCCAGGAGCTAATAAATTACAGATCAAAGAAGCTGTGGAGAAGATGTACGGGGTACACGTGGAGCGGGTAAATACCTTGAACCACAAGGGTAAACTGAAGACCCGTTACACCAAAGCAGGCTGGGTTGAAGGCAGAACCAATAAGTACAAGAAGGCGATCGTTACGCTGATGGATGGTGAATCAATCGACTTTTACAGCAACATTTAAAGCAGTACGTAATGGCAGTAAAAAAATTAAAACCAACAACACCTGGACAGCGACATAAGTTCGCTGCCACTTACGAAGAAATTACCACTGCTTCTCCCCAGAAATCCTTGCTGAAAGGGAAGA
>CAZBIF010000022.1:15504-21278 GCA_964492055.1 uncultured Flavobacteriales bacterium | reverse complement strand
ACAGCGGACGCATGACCATGCGCTACATTGGCGGGGGTCACAAGCGTCGTTTGCGTGATATTGATTTCAAGCGCGATAAAGCAGGAGTTCCTGCTACCGTAGCCACCATTGAGTACGATCCTAACCGTTCTGCTCGAATTGCCTTATTGAATTATGTCGATGGGGAAAAGCGATACATAATTGCCCCTAAAGGATTAAAAGTAGGCGACGAAGTGAAATCCGGTAATGGCGTAGAGCCTGAGGTTGGTAATGCCATGCCTTTGTCTGAAATGCCGATGGGTACGGTTATCCATAATATTGAGCTTCGCCCGAAGCAGGGAGCAAAGCTGGCCCGCAGTGCCGGTTCCTATGCTCAGCTGGTTTCCCGGGAAGGAAAATACGTGGGTATCAAGATGCCTTCCGGTGAAGTTCGCCTGATCCTGGGAGATTGCCTTGCTACTGTAGGTACGGTATCTAACTCCGATCACATGCTGGAGCGTTACGGTAAAGCTGGTAAGAGCCGATGGATGGGTAGAAGGCCCCGTGTCCGTGGTGTGGTAATGAACCCTGTAGATCACCCCATGGGTGGTGGTGAAGGTAGGGCTTCAGGAGGTCATCCGCGATCCAGAAAAGGTATTCCGGCGAAAGGCTACAAGACCAGAACACCTAAGAAGCCTTCCAATAAGTATATCATTGAAAGAAGAAAGAAATAATAAGCTATGAGTCGATCGTTAAAAAAACCACCTTTTGTACACTATAAGCTTGCCTCCAAAGTAGAGGAAGCTCAGGGTTCAGGAAAGAAAAGTGTGATCAAGACCTGGTCGAGGGCTTCGATGATCACCCCTGATTTTGTGGGATTGACCATTGCTGTACACAACGGAAATAAATTCATACCTGTATATGTCACTGAGAACATGGTAGGGCATAAGCTTGGGGAGTTCGCCCCTACGCGCACTTACCGGGGCCATGGTGGTAAAAAGGATAAAGGTAAAAGGTAATAGAAGATGGGAGCCAGAAAGAAAAACAGAGCTGATGCAGCAAAGGAAGAGCGCAAGCAAATAAGCTTCGCTACCTTGAAGAATTGTCCTACCTCCCCGCGCAAAATGCGATTGGTAGCTGACATGATTCGCGGACAGGAAGTTTCCCGCGCCCTTTCATTATTGCAGTTTAGCTCCAAAGAAGCAGCCGGCAGGATGGAAAAATTACTTCGTTCCGCTATTGCAAACTGGGAAGCTAAGAATGAAGGTGAGCGTCCGGAAGATCACCATCTGACCGTGTCAGAAGTGAAAGTGGATAGTGGCAGAATGCTGAAGCGTCTGCGACCTGCCCCTCAGGGTAGGGGACATCGCATCAGAAAGCGTTCCAACCACGTGACCCTGACTGTAGGTAAATTGAAAGAAGAAGAAATTACAAAATAAGAGATACTGTATAATGGGACAAAAATCAAATCCAATAGCAAATCGCTTAGGCATTATCAAGGGCTGGGATTCCAACTGGTTCGGGGGTCGTGATTATGGTGATAAACTCGCCGAAGACGACAAGATCCGTAAGTACCTGATGGCCCGCCTGGTGAAAGCCAGTATCTCCAAGATCGTGATCGAGCGTACCTTGAAGCTGATCACCGTGACCATCAATACGTCCAGGCCCGGTATCATCATCGGCAAAGGAGGGAAGGAAGTCGATAAGCTGAAGGAAGAGTTAAAGAAATTAACCAAGAAGGATGTACAGATCAATATTTTTGAGATCAAGCGTCCTGAACTGGATGCTCAGTTGGTAGCGGATAGCGTTGCCCGTCAGATCGAAGGAAGGATCTCTTTCCGCCGTGCGGCTAAAATGTCAGTAGCCTCTACTATGCGCATGGGTGCTGAAGGCATTAAGGTAATGGTTAGCGGCCGTTTGGGCGGTGCTGAAATGGCCCGTACCGAATTTTACAAGGAAGGCCGTATTCCATTGCATACCTTCCGGGCAGATATTGATTATGCTTTGGCTGAGGCCCACACTACCTACGGAAGGATAGGTGTGAAAGTATGGATCTGTAAAGGAGAGATCTACGGCAAGCGTGACCTGTCCCCCAATATTGTTTCCAATAAACCGGCAGCAAAGCAGGGTGGTGGACGTTTCCGCGGAAAGAAAAGAAATTAAGAAAAGGTAAGCGTAGCGATAAAAGAGTAGAAAAATGTTACAACCCAAAAGAACGAAATACAGAAAAATGCAGAAGGGCCGCATGAAAGGGAATGCTACCCGCGGCACGCAAATCGCATTTGGAAGTTTTGCCATCAAGGCATTGGATGAGCACTGGATCACTGCCCGTCAGATTGAGGCCGCCAGGATTGCCATTACCAGGTTTATGAAAAGGGAAGGTCAATTGTGGATCCGTATTTTTCCGGACAAGCCTGTAACTAAGAAACCGGCAGAGGTTCGGATGGGTAAAGGTAAAGGAGCTCCCGAATTATGGGTGGCTGTAGTGAAGCCCGGCCGTATTTTGTTCGAATCAGATGGTGTGCCTTTGGAGGTTGCTCAGGAGGCCATGCGTTTGGGAGCACAGAAGCTGCCGATAAAGACCAAATTTGTTGTACGCAGGGATTATCAATCATAAGCCATGAAACAGGAAGATATCAGAAATTTAAGTAACGACGATTTGCAGGAAAACCTTGCGGAAAGTAAGGCTAACCTCAATCGGTTGAAAATGAACCACGCTGTATCTCCGCTGGAGAATCCCAAGCAGATCTCTTCTGTTCGGAAAACCGTGGCCAGGTTAAAGACCGAGATCAGAAAACGGGAACTTAATACCACCGAAAATAAATAGCCTTATGGAACAGACAAGAAATTTAAGGAAAGAAAGGATTGGCGTAGTGGTTAGCAATAAGATGCAAAAGACCATCACCATTGCTGTAGAGAGTAAAGTGAAACATCCCATGTACGGAAAGTTCATTAAGAAAACCTCCAAGTTCATGGCGCACGATGAGAAGAATGATTGCAATATCGGTGACACGGTACGCATTATGGAAACCAGGCCTTTGAGCAAAAACAAGAACTGGAGATTAGTAGAAGTAATTGAAAGAGTGAAGTAATCATGGTACAGCAGGAATCAAGATTAACAGTAGCAGACAATAGCGGAGCAAAGGAAGTACTTTGTATCCGGGTATTGGGCGGCACCAAAAGAAGATATGCCTCCATCGGTGACCAGATCGTGGTATCCGTTAAATCAGCTATCCCTTCGGGAAACATCAAGAAAGGTGCAGTTTCCAAAGCCGTGATTGTACGCACTAAAAAGGAAGTTCGCCGGCAGGATGGTTCCTATATCCGCTTTGACAACAACGCGGTGGTATTACTGAACCAGACAGGTGAGATGAGAGGTACGCGGATCTTTGGTCCGGTAGCCCGTGAACTGCGGGAAAAGCAATTCATGAAAATTGTATCCCTGGCACCTGAAGTACTATAAAGAGAAAGAGATGAAGAAATTCAATATCAAAAAAGGAGATACGGTAAAAGTGATTGCCGGAGTATCGAAAGGGCAGCAAGGTAAAGTAAAGAAAGTACTTACCGAGCAGGACCGGGTGATCCTGGAAGGTGAAACTATCCGCCAAGATAGCCGCCATACCAAGCCCAATAAAGATAATCAGGAAGGCGGGATCGTAAAACAGGATGCCCCCATTCACATTTCCAATGTGATGCTGGTAGATCCTTCCACTGGAGAAGCAAGCCGCACAGGCCGCAGAAGGGAAGATAATAAATCAGTTCGATTTTCAAAAAAATCCGGAGAGGTAATTAAGTAATGTATACGCCAAGATTAAAAAAGAAGTATCAGGAAGAGATTAAGGAAAATCTCCAGAAGAGCTTTGATTACAAAAGCTCCATGCAAATTCCCCGATTGAAAAAAATCGCCCTGAACCAGGGAGTGGGAGCTGCAGTAGCAGATAAAAAACTGATCGAATCTGCCATCTCAGAAATGACGGATATTGCCGGACAGAAAGCAGTACCTACCTATTCAAAAAAGGACATTTCTAATTTCAAACTGAGGAAAGGCATGCCCATTGGGGTGCGTGTTACGCTTCGCGGAAACCGCATGTACGAGTTTCTCGACCGCCTGATCGCAGTTTCCCTGCCAAGGACCCGGGATTTTCGTGGCATTAGCAACAAAGGCTTTGATGGTAGGGGAAATTATACCCTGGGGATCAAAGAACAGATTATCTTTCCTGAGATAGATATTGATAAAGTAAACCGTATTGGTGGAATGGATATCACATTCGTTACTTCGGCTGAAAGTAATGAAGAAGCGCGGGCCCTGTTAAAGGAGTTCGGCATGCCCTTCCAAAAAAATAAAAACGAACAAAACGAACAATAAGAGATGGCTAAAGAATCAATGAAAGCGCGCGAAAGAAAGCGCGAAAGAATGGTAGCCAGGTATGCTGAAAAGCGGGCTGCCTTAAAAGAAGCCGGCGATTATGAAGCCTTGCAGAAACTTCCTAAGAATTCCTCCGCGGTACGTTTGCACAATCGTTGCAAACTCACCGGTCGCCCAAAAGGATACATGAGACAATTCGGAGTTTCCAGGGTGAAGTTCAGGGAAATGGCCAGTTCAGGCCTGATCCCGGGGATTAAGAAAGCAAGTTGGTAATTTTAATAAAGAGATAATGACAGATCCAATTTCAGATTTTCTGACCAGAGTGAGAAATGCAGTGAATGCCCGCCATAGGGTAGTAGATATTCCTGCATCCAATTTGAAGAAAGAAATTACCAAAATCTTGTTTGAAAAGGGCTATATCCTCAATTACAAATTTGTAGATGGGGATAACCCACAAGGAATCATCCGTATCGCTTTAAAATACCATCCGGTATCAAAGGTTTCGGCTATTAAGAACCTCACCAGGATCAGTAAGCCGGGTTTGAGAAAGTATGCTCAATCCGACAACCTGCCCAGGGTGATCAACGGTCTTGGAATAGCCATATTATCCACTTCCAAAGGGGTAATGACCGATAAGGAAGCAAGAAAGGAAAAAGTAGGTGGTGAAGTATTGTGCCACGTATATTAATAGCATAACGAAAAACGAAAAATGTCACGAGTAGGATTAGCACCGATTAAGATACCACAGGGAGTGGAGGTAAACGTCTCCGATAAGAATGTGGTAACGGTTAAAGGTAGTAAAGGGGAGCTTAAGGAAACCATTGATCCGGTAATCTCCGTGGATGTGGCAGAGGGTGAAGTAAACCTGAAGCGCCATACTGAGCAGAAGGATCACAAAGCCAAGCATGGACTTTATCGCGCCCTTATCAATAATATGGTGGAAGGCGTGAGTAAAGGCTATCAGAAAAAGCTGGAACTTGTAGGGGTAGGTTACCGTGCCGCCAGTCAGGGACAGCGACTGGACCTGGCCCTGGGTTATTCACACCCCATCGTGATTGAAATGCCTTCAGAGGTCAAGGTCTCTGCGGAAACCGAAAGGGGAAAAAACCCCATCATCACCCTGGAGTCACACGATAAACAATTGATCGGTCAGGTGGCTGTCAAATTGAAGTCATTGAGAAAGCCAGAGCCATACAAAGGCAAAGGAGTTCGCTTTGTAGGAGAGTACATTAGAAGAAAAGCAGGTAAATCTGCAGCTAAATAATAAGTCATGGCATTAACAAAGTCAGATAGAAGATTACGGATCAAAAGAAGGATCCGCAAAGTAGTAAGCGGTACCGCTGAACGTCCACGCATGTCGGTTTTCCGAAGCAACAAGGAGATCTATGCTCAGTTGATCGATGATCAGAACGGCAAGACCCTGGTATCAGCTTCTTCCAGAGAGAAGGAC
>CAZBIF010000022.1:0-15439 GCA_964492055.1 uncultured Flavobacteriales bacterium | reverse complement strand
AGAGAGTGCCAAGCAGGTAGGTAAGCTTGCCGCTGAGAAGGCGGTGAAAGAAGGTATCGATCAGGTGAGCTTTGACCGCAACGGTTATTTGTACCACGGTAGGGTTAAAGCCCTGGCTGAAGGTGCCCGTGAAGGAGGATTAAAATTTTAATAAGGAACAGGAAGCAGTAAGATATGTCCAACGCAAACACACAACGAGTTAAGTCCAGCGAGATCGAGCTTAAAGATAAACTGGTAGGTATCCAGCGGGTTACCAAGGTTACGAAAGGGGGAAGGCACTTTAGTTTTTCTGCCATCGTAGTGGTAGGTAACGAAAATGGCATTGTAGGTTATGGCCTGGGAAAAGCCAATGAAGTAACCGAAGCCATCTCCAAAGGAATTGACGATGCCAAGAAAAACCTGATCAAGGTGCCTATCGTGAATGGTACAGTGCCTCATCAGCAGGAAGCAAAATACGGTGGAGCTCAGGTTTTTGTAAAGCCGGCTTCTCATGGTACCGGGGTTATCGCCGGTGGAGCTATGCGTGCCGTACTGGAAAGTGTGGGCGTACATGATGTACTGGCTAAATCCAAAGGATCTTCCAATCCCCACAACGTGGTAAAGGCAACCATCAAAGCACTGGAAAGTATGCGTGATGCTTATACCGTAGCCAAGCACCGGGGAGTGGACCTGAATGTAGTTTTTAACGGTTAATGATCGGAATCATGGGAAAGATTAAAGTAACTCAGGTAAAAAGCGGCATCAACCGCCCAAAAAAGCAAAAATTGACCTTGCAGGCATTGGGCCTGACTAAAAACCAGCGTTCGGTAGAGCATGAAGAGACTCCCCAGGTAATGGGAATGATCAGCAAAGTTCGCCATCTGGTGGATATTGAAAAAGTGTAAAGCATTAAAGGCAGACAGGCATGGATTTAAGTAATCTCAAACCGGCAAGAGGATCGGTTAAAAAAGGTAAAAGAATAGGTCGCGGGGAAGGTTCCGGTAAAGGAGGCACCTCAACCCGCGGACACAAAGGCGCTAAAGCCCGCTCCGGATATTCCAAAAAGATTGGATTTGAAGGAGGGCAAATGCCATTGCAGCGTAGGGTTCCTAAATACGGTTTTACCAATATCAACCGCAAGGAATACAAAGCCATTAATCTGGATACACTGGAAACCATAGCCAGTGGCAAAAAGCTGGAAACCATTGATCTGGAAGTATTGATCAATAACGGACTGGCATCCAGAAGCAGCCTTGTGAAAATTCTCGGAAGGGGTGAGTTGAAAACCAAAGTAGATGTGAAAGCTCATGCCTTTTCGAAAAGTGCGAAAGAGGCTATTGAAGCTCAGGGAGGATCTGCTGAAACCATAGCGTAAGCATGAAGCGATTTTTCGAAACCCTTAAGAATATCTGGACCATTGAGGACCTGCGCGTGCGCATTATCAATACCTTGGGTCTGTTGCTGATCTATCGGCTGGGCTCTTATGTAGTATTGCCCGGTGTGGATTCCAATGCCCGGCGGGATTGCAGGTTTGCTTGATCTGTTTGCCGGAGGTGCCTTTTCCAGGGCATCTATTTTTGCATTGGGGATCATGCCTTATATCTCCGCTTCCATCGTGGTGCAATTACTCGGTATCGCTGTTCCCTATTTTCAGAAATTACAGAAAGAAGGGGAAAGCGGCAGACGCAAGATCAATCAGATCACCCGCATGCTGACGATCATTATAGTGGGGTTCCAGGCTCCGGGATATATAGCTTCCCAGGTGCCTGAGTTTACCGCAGGAGGTATGATGGTCCGTCCGGATACCGTATTCTGGTGGATCACTACGGTTATCACCGGGACCATGTTTGTAATGTGGTTAGGCGAGCGCATTACCGAAAAAGGACTGGGTAACGGAATTTCCCTCATCATCATGATCGGCATCATCGCCAATTTACCCTTTGCTTTTGTAGCAGAATTCGCCTCCAGAATAAAAGGCGGAGGATTGGTGATATTATTGGTAGAATTAGTAATTTTGCTCCTCGTTATAATTGCCACCATTTTGTTGGTGCAAGGTACCCGACGGGTGCCGGTGCAATTTGCGAAAAGAGTAGTCGGAAATAAGCAGTACGGCGGGGTTCGTCAGTATATTCCCTTAAAGGTAAATGCTGCCGGGGTAATGCCCATTATCTTCGCCCAGGCCATTATGTTTATTCCCATTACGCTGGCAGGTTTTGCCGATTCCGATTCACTTACCGGTATTACAGCCGCATTAAGTGATTATACTGGGTTCTGGTACAACCTGATCTTTGCCTTGATGATCATCGCATTTACCTACTTCTATACAGCAGTTACGGTAAATCCGAATCAGATGGCAGAAGACATGAAGAAAAACGGCGGTTTTATCCCCGGTGTGAAACCCGGTAAGCGAACTGCTGAATTTCTGGATAACGTTCTTTCCCGCATCACTTTGCCGGGATCCATATTTCTGGCGATCGTAGCCATTTTGCCTGCCTTCGCTACCAAATTCGGGGTGAATGGGCAATTTGCCCAGTTTTACGGTGGCACTTCCCTGCTGATCATGGTGGGGGTGATACTGGATACCCTGCAACAGGTGGAAAGCCACTTGCTGATGAGGCATTATGACGGACTGATGAAGTCCGGAAGGATCAAGGGAAGATCAAGTATAAACATGGCTGCAGGTTAGTCATGGTATACCTGAAGACGGAAGAAGAGGTAGAATTAATAAGAGAGAGTTCTTTGCTTGTTGGAAAAACTTTAGCTGAAGTAGCGAAGCATGTTCAGCCCGGAGTTACCCCTTTGTACCTGGATCAATTGGCGGAAGCCTTTATCCGGGACCACGGCGCAGAGCCCGGTTTCAAAGGCTTTAACGGTTACGAGTACACTTTGTGTACGTCGGTAAACGAACAGGTAGTTCACGGCATACCTACGGAAGAACCCCTACAGGAAGGGGATATCATCTCCGTGGATTGCGGGGTGAAGAAGAATGGCTTTTACGGCGATGTAGCATATACTTTTCCTGTAGGAACCATTTCTGAGGAAGTGCGACAGTTGCTGGATACTACCAAAGCGAGTTTAGCTGCTGCCATAGAAGTAGCCATAGCCGGTAACCGTATAGGTGATATCGGCCATGCCGTGCAAACAGTTGCCGAAGCGCAGGGATTTAGCGTAGTAAGGGAATTGGTAGGTCACGGCCTGGGTAAAAATATGCACGAAGCGCCCGAAGTACCCAATTACGGTAGACGGGGTAATGGAATGAAGTTGAAAGAGGGACTGGTGCTTGCCATCGAACCCATGATCAACCTGGGAAAAAGGAATGTCAAACAAAAGGAAGATGGCTGGACCATCGTCACCGCTGATGGCAAACCTTCCGCACATTACGAACACAATATCGTGGTGCGCAAAGACAAAGCTGAAGTTTTATCAACACATGCATGGGTTGAAGAAGTATTATTGGAAAAAGTAAATTGAAAAACGAAATAGATTAAATGGCGAAACAAGCATCCATAGAACAAGACGGAACGGTAACGGAAGCGTTATCCAATGCCATGTTCAGGGTAGAGCTGGAAAATGGACACGTAATTACAGCCCATATTTCCGGTAAAATGCGGATGTATTACATTAAGCTGTTACCGGGTGATAAGGTAAAAGTGGAAATGTCGCCCTACGATCTTACCAAAGGTAGAATTACTTACAGGTATAAATAAAAAGTTATGAAAGTAAGAGCATCAGTTAAGAAGAGAAGTGCTGACTGCAAGATCGTTCGCAGAAAGGGACGCTTGTATGTCATCAATAAGAAAAACCCGAAGTTTAAACAAAGACAAGGTTAATATACAATTATATGGCTAGGATAGCAGGTATAGATTTGCCGAAAAACAAAAGAGGAGAGATAGGATTGACCTATATCTTCGGTATTGGCAGAAGTTCAGCGCAGCATATTTTGAAAAGCGCCGAAGTGGATCTGGATAAAAAGGTTCAGGACTGGAACGACGATGAGTTGTCCAAGATCCGGAAGATCATCAACGAAGAATTCACCGTTGAAGGTTCCCTTCGTTCGGAAGTGCAATTGAACATCAAGCGATTGATGGATATTGGAAGTTACCGCGGAATTCGGCACAGATCCGGTTTGCCCCTGAGAGGTCAAAAGACCAAGAATAATTCCAGGACCAGGAAAGGCAAGCGTAAAACCGTTGCTAATAAGAAAAAAGCTACCAAATAATTAGGATAACGATTTAAGAGATGGCAAAATCCCAACAAAAGAAAAAGAAGAACGTCAAAGTTGACCCGCAGGGCGAAGCACATATTCACGCTTCCTTCAACAACATCATCATTTCGTTGACCAACATGAGCGGTCAGGTTATTTCCTGGGCCTCATCCGGCAAAATGGGTTTCAAAGGTTCCAAAAAGAACACCCCATACGCTGCGCAGGTGGCGGCCGAGAATTGCACCAAAGAGGCGCATGATCTTGGATTGCGAAGGGTTAAGGTATACGTAAAAGGACCGGGTGCAGGCCGTGAGTCTGCCATACGTACCATTCACAATAATGGTATTGAAGTAACGGAGATCGTGGATATTACCCCCATCCCGCACAACGGATGTCGACCACCCAAACGAAGAAGAGTTTAATCAGCATTAGTTAAAGAATAAGAAATGGCCAGATACAGAGGACCCAAATCAAAGATTGCCAGAAAATTCCGCGAGCCTATTTTCGGACCAGATAAGGCACTGGAGAAAAAGAATTATCCTCCGGGACAGCACGGACCCAACCGCAGAAGAGGAAAGCAATCGGAATATGCCATACAGTTGATGGAAAAGCAAAAAGCCAAGTATACCTATGGTATTCTTGAGCGTCAGTTTGCTAACTTATTTAAGGAGGCTTCCAGTTCAAAAGGGATTACCGGTGAGAACTTATTGCAGTTGTGCGAATCCCGTCTGGACAATACGGTTTTCCGCTACGGATTGGCTCCTTCACGCAGAGCAGCCCGTCAGCTTGTTACACATAAGCATTTCAAAGTAAATGGTACGGTTACTAATATTCCTTCCTATACTTTACAGCCCGGCGATGTGGTTGAAGTACGTGAGCGTTCCAAATCACTGGAGATCTTCAGTGAATCTTTGGCCAACCGCAAAAATAACTTTGACTGGCTCGAGTGGGATGCCCAGGCCATGAAAGGAAAATTCATCAATGCGCCGGAGCGCGAACAGATCCCCGAAAATATCAAAGAGCAACTCATCGTGGAGCTTTACTCTAAGTAATAATAATCTAAATTTAAGAAGACAGAACTATGGCAATATTAGATTTTCAGAAGCCTGACAAGGTGATCATGATCGAATCAAACGATTATGAGGGCACGTTTGAATTCAGGCCTTTGGAGCCGGGTTATGGAATTACCATTGGAAATGCAATTCGTAGAATCTTACTTTCTTCCCTTGAAGGGTATGCGATCACCGGCATTAAGATCGAAGGGGTAGAGCACGAGTTTTCAACGATAGACGGAGTAGTGGAAGATGTAACTTCCATGATCCTGAACCTCAAGCAGGTACGTTTCAAACAACAGATCGACGGCACGGATACCGAAAAGGTGACCCTGAATATCAATGGACAGGATAAATTAACTGCCGGCGATATCGGTAAATTTACTTCTGCCTTCCAGGTGTTGAACCCGGATCATCTGATCTGTACCATGGAACGTTCGGTGAAGATCAAGATGGAACTTACCATCAACAAAGGAAGGGGTTATGTTCCTTCAGAAGAGAATAAGGTGGAAGATGCGCCTATCGGTTTCATTCCGATCGATTCTATCTATACCCCCATCAAAAATGTTAAATACAGCATTGAGAACTACCGGGTAGAGCAGAAAACGGATTATGAGAAACTGGTGATGAACATCACTACCGATGGTTCCATTCATCCGAAAGATGCTTTAAAAGAAGCAGCTACCATCCTGATCCAGCACTTCATGCTCTTTTCAGACGAGAAGATCGCGTTGGAAACAGAAGTGAAGTCAGCCGTAGAAGAATTTGATGAAGATTCCCTGCACATGCGTCAGCTGTTGAAAACCAAACTGATTGATATGGATCTTTCAGTACGTGCTTTGAATTGCCTGAAAGCTGCGGATGTGGAAACACTTGGCGAACTGGTGCAATTCAACAAGAATGATCTGTTGAAATTCAGGAATTTCGGTAAAAAGTCATTGACCGAACTGGATGAGTTGGTAGAAAGTAAAAACCTTACTTTCGGTATGAACGTGGCTAAGTATAAACTAGATAAGGACTAAGGGTTATGAGACACGGAAAGAAATTCAATCATTTAGGGAGGACCAAGCCCCACCGGAAGGCCATGCTTTCCAATATGGCTTGTTCATTGATCCAGCACAAGCGGATCAACACTACCCTGGCAAAAGCCAAAGCCCTGCGAGGGTTTGTAGAGCCTTTGATCACCAAATCCAAAGAGGATTCCACCCATTCCCGCAGGATGGTATTCAGTTACCTGAATAATAAATTCGCTGTTTCTGAATTGTTCCGGGAAGTTGCCCCAAAGATCGCTGAGCGACCGGGAGGTTACACCCGTATCATTAAGACAGGAAACAGGATGGGTGACAACGCCGAGATGTGCATGATGGAACTGGTGGATTTCAATGAACTGTATACTGCAGAGCCAAAAAAGGAAAAGAAAACCAGAAGACGTCGCCGAGGAGGAGGAAGCGGTAGTAAATCTGATTCTACCACCGATACCTCTAAAAAGACGGAGCCTAAAGCAGACACCAGAACGGAAGAAAAGTCAAAAGTTGAGAATGTAAAAGAGACCGTGAAAGAAACCGCAGCTCAGGCAACTGAAGCGGTAAAAGAGGCAGCTGAAGACACCAAAGAGGCGGTAAAAGATGCTGCTAAAACCGTTGCGGATAAAACCGAAGAAGTGGCTAAAGACGTAAAGGCGAAAGCTACCGGTTCGTCCGAAGATGATAAGAAAAAGGATGACAATCCGGCGAAGGACGATAAGAAAGAAGGTTAATAATTGATTGATAAGTTATCATAAGAAAGGGATAGAACTGATGGTTTTATCCTTTTTTTTGTGCAAATTTTTTTGATATGAAGTATAATACCAGGGCCAAAGGCATAGTAGTTCTTGAAGACGGAACCGTTTTTCACGGTCTGTCTGCGGGAATTCTAGGCACCAGTACCGGGGAAATATGTTTTAATACCGGCATGACCGGCTATCAGGAAATCTATACAGATCCTTCCTATTACGGGCAGATCATGGTGTGTGCCACAGCCCATATTGGCAATTACGGAGTGGACGATGATGAGATCGAATCTGATTCGGTAAAGATCGCCGGTTTGATCTGCAAAAAGTTTTCGGATGGTTACTCCCGTCCGATGGCTGAAGGTTCTTTACAGGATTATTTTGAGAAGAACAACATTGTGGCCATTACCGACGTGGACAGCCGCGCCATTGTTCGCCATATCCGGGACAAAGGAGCCATGAACGTGATCATATCGTCCATCGAGTTCGATGTGGAAAAATTAAAGGAAAAACTGAAGGAAGTACCCTCCATGAAGGGTTTGGAATTATCTTCTAAGGTAAGCACCCGTGAAGCGTTTATGCAAGGGGATGAGAAGGCCAAGTATAAGGTAGCCGTGATTGATTACGGTACAAAAATGAATATCCTACGTTCGCTGACTGAGAGAGGAGCCTATCTAAAAGTATTCCCTATGGGAACCAGTCCTGAAGAGATCAAAGCGTGGGATCCTGACGGGATCATGTTGAGCAACGGTCCGGGTGATCCTGCGGCCATGCAAAGCACGATCGAAAACATAAAAACCATGTTGGGTTATGGCATTCCCATGTTTGGTATCTGCCTGGGTCATCAGTTACTGGCCCTGGCTGCCGGTTTGAAGACCATCAAAATGCACACCGGTCATCGTGGAATCAACCACCCCATTATCAACTTACAAACCGGCAAGGGAGAGGTGACTTCTCAGAATCACGGTTTTGTAGTGGAAAAGCAAAGTGCGGAGGATAACAAGGAGGTGGAAGTAACTCATCTGCACCTCAATGATGATACGATCGCAGGGATAAAGTTAAAGGGCAAACCTGCATTTTCCGTGCAGTACCATCCTGAATCTTCTCCGGGACCCCATGATTCCCGGTACCTTTTCGATAATTTTATGGAGATCATTGCCCAACATAAAAAAGATAAAAACCCATGAGTTCAATTGCGGACATCCATGCAAGACAGATATTAGATTCCAGGGGGAATCCCACCATAGAAGTGGACGTGATCACCCAGCGCGGTACCCTGGGCAGGGCAGCTGTGCCTTCCGGGGCTTCTACCGGCATTCACGAAGCAGTGGAATTGCGCGATGATGATGCCCGGGTATATCTGGGCAAAGGGGTGTTGAAAGCGGTGCAAAATGTAAATACCAGCATTGTAGAGGAATTAAAAGGAATAAATGTTTTCGATCAGACCGGTATCGATAAATTCCTGATTGAACTGGATGGCTCTGAAAACAAATCCAATCTTGGGGCAAATGCTATTTTGGGGGTTAGCCTGGCTACAGCCAAAGCCGCAGCCAATGAAATGGGCATGCCTTTGTATCGTTATGTAGGTGGGGTACATTCAGCTACCCTCCCGGTACCCATGATGAACATTTTAAACGGAGGTTCCCATGCTGATAACAGTATAGACTTTCAGGAATTCATGGTGATGCCGGTGAAGGCAGAATCCTTTGCCCATGCCCTTCAAATGGGAACGGAGATTTTTCATCACCTTAAAAAAGTGCTCAAGGAAAAAGGTTTTTCTACCAACGTAGGTGATGAAGGCGGTTTTGCCCCCAACCTGGGTTCTAATGAGGAAGCCATAGAATACGTGCTGAAAGCCATTGAAAAAGCAGGATACAAACCAGGGGAGGAAGTCTATATCGCTATGGATGCCGCTTCCTCTGAATTTTATAAAGAGGAAGAGAAAATCTACCACCTGCATAAATCCACAGGTGATAAATTGAGCTCCTCCGATATGGTGAGCTACTGGAAGGACTGGATCAATAAATACCCGATCTTATCCATTGAAGATGGCTTGCAGGAAGATGACTGGGAGGGGTGGAAACAACTCACCAACGCCATTGGGGACAAAGTGCAACTGGTAGGGGATGACCTCTTCGTTACCAATGTAAAGCGGTTACAGAGAGGGATTGATGAGGATATTGCTAATTCCATTCTGATCAAGGTTAATCAGATCGGTACCTTGACGGAGACCATAGAGGCCATCAAGCTGGCTGATGTCAACCGTTATACTTCGGTGATGAGTCACCGAAGTGGGGAAACGGAAGATACTACCATCGCCGACCTGGCCGTCGCCCTGACTACGGGACAGATCAAAACAGGCTCCGCCAGCCGCTCCGACCGCATGGCCAAATACAATCAATTGTTGCGCATAGAAGAAGAATTGGGCCGGACAGCTGTTTATCCGGGGGAACAACTGATAAAGCGGTTTAAGTAATTATAACAAATATCCATCTACCGGCTGAATAGGTGGAGGAATGTTATTGTCTTTAAGCATCTCTCTCAGATCAATCTCAATAGCCCGGGCAATGGAAGTGATGGGCACGTCATTATAACTACCTTCAAAAGGATTCTCAGAATAATCCCCGATCTTTTCCATGAGAAAGAATATCCAGATCAATAATCCGGTAATAAAAGGGAAAGTCCAGTAGATCCAGCCGTTTAAGTGTTGGTATACATCCAGCAGGCCGAAAGGAATAAAAAAACTGAAGACCATGGTCAGCCAGAGGGCAGTGGAAGCATACTGCCGCGGGAAGGGAAAATTTTTGATCCGTTCTGCTTTACCCTGGTCGGCATAAAAGGAAGTGATCAGTTGTTGAAACTCCATAAGCCTGAAATCATCATAATAGCCCTCATCCCTGATCTGCTGTAGTCGCTCCGATTGAATTCTCAGGATCTGCGTAGCCCGATTGCTGTTGTTCTCAAGCAGGCATATCTCTTCCTCTGCAATAAAATGCCCCATACTATCTTCCAGTTTTTGATTGTATTCTTCGCAAATGGTGGCATTGTTTAATCTACTGATCCGGTCTTCCTTATGTTCCCAGCTTTTACTCAACCGCAGCTGGTAGGTTAAATATACAACCAGGCAATGTGACGGTAGATCAATTCACGCCGGTGATCTTCTGCCTGTTCGCCTTGTACAAAAGCGATGACGGCTGCGGCAAAGGCCCGGCTGTTGTTGACCATGCTACCCCATATTTTTCTTGCTTCCCAGGTACGATCATAACTGCTGTTGTTCTTAAAACCCAGATAAAAGGCTACCGCAATACCTATCACCCCGATTGGGCTCCAGGGTAAGGCCAGGCCGGGATGGAATAAATATTCAATCAGGCAAATGGCAAGGCCATATACTCCTCCGATCAAAAAGGGTTTTTTAGACCAGTTGAAAGTCACCCAAAAACCATAATGGCGATTTACATACATGGGTTTATTATTCCATATTTCAGGAATTAAGCTACTTCTTTCATCCAAAATGAAAGTTATCATTAAGGGAATTTCCAGTTTTCCACCTATTATTTACAACTTTGAAAATTCAGGAATTAATTAAATGCTACTCTTGGAAAAGGTCAACTCCTTAGCTATTTTTGTAATCCGCCGACCGGGGGCTTATAAAGTAGCTGAAATTATCGGTGGATTGGAATAATTTTAAAAATCAAACAAGCAGATGTCAGAAATAGCAGAATTAAAAATTGGAGGAGAAACATACAAATTACCCATAATTTCCGGGACGGAAGATGAAAAAGCAATTGATATCAGCAAATTGCGGGCAGAATCCGGGTTATAAAAATACCGGTTCCACTTCTTCTGCTATTACTTTCCTGGATGGGGAAAAAGGAATTCTACGTTACCGTGGCTATCCCATTGAGCAACTGGCGGAGCAGTCCACCTTTCTGGAAGTGGCTTATCTGCTGATCTATGGAGAGTTACCCGAAAAAGAGACTTTGAAAGAATTCAAAGGTGACATCACCAAGCATACCCTGATCCACGAAGACATCAAAAATATTCTGGACGGCTTTCCTTCCAATTCTCATCCCATGGGGGTACTCTCTTCTCTGGTGTCATCCCTGACTGCTTTTTATCCGGAATCCCTGGATCCCAACCGTTCCGCTAAAGATGTGAACCTGAGCATCAAGCGCCTACTGGCCAAATTACCTACCATGGCCGCCTGGGCTTACAAAAACGAGATCGGCCATCCGGCCAATTATCCGGACAACCGATTGGATTACTGTAGCAATTTCCTGAAGATGATGTTTGCCGTACCTTCAGAAGAATATGAGGTAGATCCGGTGGTGGCCAAGGCCCTGGATAAACTTTTGATCCTGCATGCAGATCACGAACAAAATTGTTCTACTTCCACTGTACGTATGGTAGGGTCATCACATGCCAGTATGTATGCCTCCATCGCTGCAGGGATTGCTGCCCTCTGGGGGCCTTTGCATGGGGGTGCCAATCAGGCGGTGATAGAAATGCTGGAAAATATCCGAAAAGATGGCGGCGATGTGAAAAAATACATGGGTAAAGCCAAGGATAAAGATGATCCCTTCCGTTTGATGGGCTTTGGACACCGGGTATACAAGAATTTTGACCCCCGGGCGAAGATCATTAAGAAAGCGGCTGATGATGTACTGGATAAATTAGGCATCAATGATCCCATCCTGGAAATAGCCAAAGGCTTGGAAGAGGTAGCTCTGCAAGACGATTATTTCGTAGAACGCAAATTGTATCCCAATGTGGATTTCTACTCCGGGATCATCTACCGCGCTATCGGTATACCTACTTCCATGTTTACGGTGATGTTTGCCCTGGGCCGGCTGCCCGGATGGATTGCTCAGTGGAAAGAGATGCGGGAGAACAATGAACCCATCGGCCGCCCAAGACAGATCTACACGGGTAACAACAAGATGGATTTTACCCCGGTAGAAAAAAGATAAGATTGAAAAGCCCTGTTTAGCAGGGCTTTTTTTTATGGTTAATTTAGAAGATTGAATAAAATGAAGAAATATGAAGGCTGTTGTATTGGGGTTTTTATTAGTTTTTTCATCGTATTCCGTATCAGCATGTAGTGGCGTTATAAAGTCTTTTTGTGAAAGCAAGTATTTAATCCCTAATGATATTATTGTTAGTGGTCGAATTTTGGATACTAGTAACCTAAATATGCGTCTACTGGTTCATGAGGTATGGGAAGGCCAAGAAAATAAGGATACTATTACTATATGGAATGATTCAAACTGGTGGTGTACAGGTACTGTTTCCATGAAAGCAAGCCTAATAGGAAATCCCGGGGATAGCATATTGATCATGTTGCCCCGAATATCATCTAGTAATAATTACAATTCGTGGGATGTTATTGGGGATTATCGACGACCGGTTTATTTATTTAAACAATCTCATTTAAGAATTTCAGGTGATAGTCTGTTTGGGATCATCAACCAAGCCAATCCGCTTTTGCCACCTCCCAATCCTACCAATATCGTATACAGAGCAGCTTACAATGATTTAAAATATTTCATGCTAAGCAATCAGAATGACTGCAGACCGGTAAAACCAAATACTTTTGATTATAAACCGATTCCTGAGAGCAAGATCAAATGGATAGAAGAAAACTATACATGGGGGTTTATTTCGCCACCTATTTGTTATAGAAAACAATATGAAGCCAATGGAGATACCATGTTTGGGCAAAAAACATATATCAAATTAAATATCACTACCAGTCAGAAAGACAGTTGCAATGCGACTAACATCACCTATCCTGTTTTAAAACGTTGCTGCAATTATTATAGAAATGATTCCATAAATAGATTGGTTTATTTCGCAGATTCACCTGGCCTTGAGGATACCTTGTATGATTTCAACCTTCATGTAGGCAGTCATATTAAGATTTTCCATTCTTTCTGGAATGGTCCTCGGGTTGATAGTATTCGCTTTCAATTAATCAATGGTAAATATCATAGAACTTATTACTATCAAAATTTATTGGGGACCCAACAATTAATCGAAGGGGTAGGCAAAACCGATGGATTATTTCAAAGGATTAATACTAATAATTCCCAAGCTGATTATTCGGTGACCCTTTGTGTTAATCATGATGGTAATACTTTATATCCTGAAAAAAATACTACATGTTCATTAAACATGAGTACATATCTTCCAAATGAACCCAAATCCTTAAAGTCTAACATTCAATTTATTCCTAATCCGGTTAACCGTGTATTGCATTTGATTGGATCAGACATTAGCTATAAACAGATTAGGATTTATAGCATGGATGGAAAATTATTGCAGGAGCTTGATCCTAAAGCTAACAAATGGATTTTGAATCCTTATCAAGGCCTTATTCTTATTGAAAGTCAAACTATTGACAATCAATTCTATTTTTATAAAATGATAAAGCAATAGGGCTTGTAATCGTATCAAAATTTTTTAATTTCCCTCTAGGCTAGACATGATATATAAAAGTTTATCCGACTGCGTCCGCGATCTGGAAAAGCACGGACATCTGATCCGCATTCAAGAAGAGGTTGACCCTTACCTGCAAATGGCGGCCATCCACCTGCGGGTACATCAGGCCGGAGGTCCGGCTATTTTCTATGAAAAGGTGAAAGGCAGTAAATTCCCCGCCGTATCCAATCTTTTTGGCACTTTGGAACGCTCCGAGTTCATCTTCCGGCATACCCTGGAAAATGTAAAGAAAATGGTGCGTTTGAAAGGCAATCCAATGCAGGCTTTAAAAAGCCCTTTAAAGCATAGTGGCCTGCCCCTGGCAGCTTTGAAAGCCTTGCCAAAGCGGGTGGGAAGAAATGCACCCGTGCTACAGCAAAAAACTACGGTTTCCCAACTTCCGCAGATCGTACACTGGCCGGATGACGGGGGAGCTTACGTAACCCTGCCTGCGGTGTATACCGAAGATGTAGAAAAGCCGGGAGTAATGCATTCTAATCTGGGCATGTACCGCATTCAACTGAGCGGCAATGACTATATCCCGGACGAAGAGATTGGCCTGCATTATCAGATCCATCGGGGGATAGGGGTGCACCAGACCAAAGCCAATGCTGCGGGCCAGCCCTTGCAGGTGAGCATTTTCATCGGTGGGCCGCCTTCCCATATTTTCGCGGCGGTGATGCCCTTGCCGGAAGGGCTGTCTGAACTCACCTTTGCCGGAGCCCTGGGAGGACGTCGGTTTCGCTATGTGAAAGATCGTGGTCATACCCTTTCGGCCGAAGCCGACTTTGTCATCACCGGCAAGGTGCATCCGGGGGAAAATAAACCTGAAGGCCCGTTTGGGGACCACCTGGGCTATTACAGTCTCAAACACGATTTTCCCCTGATGAAAGTGGATCAGGTATACCACCGCAAGCATGCCATCTGGCCGTTTACGGTAGTGGGACGCCCCCCGCAGGAAGATACCAGCTTCGGCAAGCTCATCCACGAGATCACCGGGGATATCATTCCCGAAGAAATTCCAGGACTGCATGCTGTAAATGCGGTGGACGAAGCCGGGGTACATCCTTTACTCTTTGCCCTGGGCAGTGAGCGCTACACTCCGTATTACGAGATCAAACAACCGGCGGAACTGCTTACCATCGCCAACCACATCCTGGGTTTCGGGCAAATGTCGCTGGCCAAATTCCTTTTTATTGCGGCTAAAGAAGATGATGTTTCACTCAATGTAAATGATAAAAAAGCTTTCTTCCGTCATATGCTGCAGCGGCTGGATTGGCAGCGGGATGTACATTTTCAGACGAAAACCACCATTGATACCCTGGACTACAGCAGTGACGAGCTGAACTTCGGTTCTAAGGTGGTCTTCGCAGCAGTGGGTAAACCCATCCGGCAGCTTTGCACCGAAAAACCCTCAATGAGTTTATCTCATCCCCGTGTACAGCGTATCGACCTGGCATTTCCGGGAGTACTGGCTGTACAGTCGGATAAGTTTACTGATTATAAAAATGAGCAAGCATTTTTTAAGAAACTGGATGAAGCATTAAGCCGGGAGGCGGATCAGTTAGCTGAGGTAGCGTTATTGCTGATTTGTGACGATAGTCAATTCGTGGCAGCTAACTTCAGCAATTTGCTGTGGGTGGCTTTCACCCGCAGTAATCCTTCTCACGATATTTACGGAGTGGGTGAATTCACCGAATACAAGCACTGGGGCTGCACCGGCCCCCTGATCATGGATTGCCGCAGCAAGCCCCACCATGCCCCGGAATTATTTACCGATCCAGCAGTGGAGCGCAGCGTGGATGAGTTGGGGAAAAAGGGTAGACCATTAGAGGGGATAATCTGAAAATGTATCAATGTATCAATGGATCAATGTAACAATGTATCAATGTAACAATGTATTCCATGAATAATCTTCCTGTTTCAAATATAAATTTATTTATCTAATTAGCAATA
>CAZBIF010000021.1:16651-24455 GCA_964492055.1 uncultured Flavobacteriales bacterium | reverse complement strand
CCGGGAAATTCCTCTCGCCCCTGGTAAGAAGCATTGCAGAAAAAGAAAATATCTCCGCCGAGGAATTAGATCAAATCTCCGGGAGCGGCCTCAATGATCGGGTCACCAAAGACGACCTGATGAATTACCTCCGGGATAAAGGCAATGGCAAAACTACTGCAGCAAGCCCTGCGGAATCCCCCGGGGTGGCCTCTGCCACCGAAGCAGCCAAGCAGGTAGTGGTAGCCAACGATGATGATGAGATCATCCAAATGGACCGCATGCGTAAAATGATCTCCGATCACATGACGATGTCCAAGAGAGTATCAGCGCACGTTACCTCCTTTGTGGAAGCGGATGTAACCAATATGGTATTGTGGAGGGAAAAGATCAAAGGAACTTTTCAAAAACGCGAAGGGGAAAAGATCACCTTTACCCCACTGATCATGGAAGCAGTGGCTAAGGCGATCAAAGAAATGCCCATGATCAATGTATCCGTGAATAGCGACAAGATCATTAAAAGAAAGCGAATAAACCTGGGTATGGCCACTGCCCTGCCCTCAGGCAACCTTATTGTACCGGTCATTAAAGATGCTGATCAGAAAAACCTGATCGGATTGTCGAAAACCGTAAACGATCTGGCAAACCGGGCTCGAAATAATAAATTAAGTCCTGATGAAATACAGGGGGGCACCTTCACCGTTACCAATGTGGGAACTTTCGGCAATGTGATGGGTACACCTATCATTAATCAGCCCCAGGTAGCTATTCTGGCCGTAGGGGCTATCCGAAAAAAACCGGCGGTGATTGAGACTCCTTTTGGGGATACCATTGGCATCAGGCACATGATGTTCCTCTCCCTTTCCTATGATCACCGGGTAGTAGACGGTTCCCTGGGGGGAAGTTTTGTGCAACGGGTAGCTAAGATCCTAGAAGCTTTTGATATAAACCGGGAGATTTAATCGACTAACAGCGAAATGTGGGTTATTAATCAGGTTTTTATTCCTTTGCATAAACGAATAAAATATATTTGCAGTAAACCTGTATCTGGTAGATTAACCACAACCGCATGAAGAGCCGATTAACTTCTTTAATATTTTTAATTTGTAGTTTTCTCAGTATCAATCTGTTTGCCCAATTATCTGATAAAGATAAATTTCAGGAGGCCCTTTACCTGATGGACGAAAGGCGGTACGCCGAAGCACTTCCCATGTTGCAGGAATTGCTGGATAAGAAAACAGACAATGCCAATTTACATTACAATATAGGCGTAGCACTATTGAACAGCTTTCACGAAGAAAACAAGGAAAAAGCCCTTCCCCACCTGTTGAAAGCCGTGCAAAATGTTAGTCCGAATTACACTCCTTACAGTCCCCGGGAAAAAGATGCCCCCGTGGATGCCTATTTTTATCTGGGCAGGGCCCAGCATGCCGATTATCAGTTTGATGCTGCTGAGGAAAGCTATAAAAAATTCCAGGAATACATCAATGATAAGCATTACCTCTACAAAGAAGTGCAAAGGCGTATCGACATGTCAGAGTATGCGGAAGAAGCAGTTAAGAACCCCCGCAATATCGAAGTACATAATTTGGGGGGAAATTTAAACAGCTACTATCCGGATTACAGTCCGGTCATCCGCATAGATGAATCGGCAATTTATTTTACTTCCAGAAGATTACGGCCGGATAGCAGTAATTATCAGGTATTGGATCCCACCGATGGAATGTATTATGAAGATATTTATGTTTCTTTTAATGAAAATGGGGTTTGGAGCATTCCCTACCCTTTGAATATCAATACGGAAGGACATGAGGCTACCGTAAACCTCTCGGTAGACGGAAGAACCCTATACCTGTACCGCGATGACGGAGGTAACGGGGAATTGTATGAAAGTAAACTGCTTTCTGACTCTGCCGGTCATGAGATCTGGTCTGAACCCAAAAAACTCGGCTCAGATATCAACTCCAAAGCCTATGAAACCCATGTGGCCATTTCCCCGGATGGAGAAATGCTCTATTTTGTAAGTGACCGCGAAGGAGGTTATGGCGGCAAGGATATTTATATGAGCAAAAAACTTCCAAATGGAAAATGGGCCGCTGCGCGTAATGCTGGCCCTGTGCTCAATACCAACCACGATGAGGACGGGGTTTTTATGCATCCGGATGGCAAGACACTCTACTTCAGCTCCAACGGCCATCCCAGCATGGGTGGATATGACCTTTTTACTTCTACCAAGACCGATACCGGCTGGACCCAGCCTGAAAACCTCGGCTATCCCATTAATCACGTGGATGATGATGTGTTTTTTGTAACCACTCCGGATGGTAAGCGGGCGTATTTCTCTTCATTTAAAGAAGGAGGGTTTGGTGAAAAGGATATTTACATGCTGCAACTCATCGATGCGGATGAGATCGCCCTTACCCTCTACCGCGGGGAATTTACCCTGATCGATAGCAATTCCCCGCCCCAAGGAGCGATGGTTACTATTACCAATAACTACACAGGTGAATTGGTAGGTGTGTATACCCCCAGACAAAGGGACGGACAATTTTCCGCTATCTTACAACCTAACAATAGTTATCATTTTGTTTACGAGGCAGATGATTTTGAAACATACGAGGAAGATATTTATGTACCTGCAGGTTCCAGTTATCAGGAGATCTATAAAGACATTAAATTACGTCCGGTCCGGGTGGGCATGGGTGGTTACCGCGAAATGGCTCTTTCCAAAGCCAACATCGTGGGTAAACTGACAAAAGGGGGGGAGCCTGCGGCCGGTATTACAATTACCCTTTTAAATAAAAATGAGGAAGAAATTATTACTACGGTTACCAACGATGGGGGCGGATTTTCCCTCGATAGTCTAAACCCTTCCCATGCTTATTTGCTTTCTATTTCAGGAGATGAAAATCCCAATTTTTACACCCATGAGCTGAAAATGGTCAACGATAGGGACGAAGATGTCAGCTTTGATCAAGTGGATAACAAGACCATTTTGTTCGTTCCTTCCAAATTTCCTTATGAATATTACGGTATAACTGCCCAGTCCCTTGCCGGAACGGTTAAATCGGATGGTAAGGCAGTACCGGGACTGAAGGTTAAGTTAATGGATGAAAACCGGAATGTATTGGAAGAAAGCATTACGGATGACTATGGTGAATTCAGCTTTGTAAAGCTCAACCTGGATAGAAAATACCGTCTGCTTTTCGACGGGGAATTTCCTGCCGACCCTGAGATCATCATTGTAAATGAAGCGGGGCAGAAATTGAGGTTCAGGCAGGTGGGCGACGGAATGTATGAATACGTACCCGAAGCAGGGCCGGCAGGGAAAGAAATTCGGGGAACGGTAATGAAGGAAGGCCAACCAATTGCCGGCATGAATGTGCAACTTACTGATGAAAATGGCAATATTTTACAACAGCAACTTACCGATGAAAATGGTGCCTTTATATTTACCAACCTGGACCTGGATAAAAAATACCGCATTGTATTCGATGGGGAATTCCCGGCAGATCCTACTTTGATCATTACCAATGAATATGGTCAGGAATTGCTGTTCCGTAAAGTATCAGAAGGGGTATATGAATACCTGCCCGGCCAAAAAGCTACCCGCGGTTCTGATATCAAAGGCAAAATAAGCAAGGATGGTAAACCTATAGCAGGTCTCACCGTGAAATTGCAGAATGAATCCAATGAAATCTTACAACAACAGGTTACCGATGGTAATGGGGGGTTTACTTTCTCTGCCCTCGACCTGGACAGGCGTTACCGTATCCTCTTTGACGGCGACTTTCCCGGGGATCCGGAACTGTTACTCACCAATGAATTTGGTGATGAGTTGCTATTTAAACGCGTAGAAGACGGTGTGTACGAATACATTCCTGCCCATGAAGCCGGCAAACCCACAGCCATCACCGGTAAAGTCAGTAAGGATGGAAAAGCCATTGCAGGCCTGAATATTATTTTACAGAATGAAAATGGAGAAGTACTGCAACAGCAAGTAACCGATGAGTATGGAAACTTCACTTTTGCCGGCCTGGATATGGACCGCAGCTACCGCATCGTCTTCGATGGGGATTTCCCGGATGATCCCGAACTGATATTGCGTGATGAATACGGGCGCACACTAAAATTCAGCAGAACGGGTGAGGGAGTTTACGAATACATACCTGCCGGTGAGAAAACTAAAAGCGGCTCTGAATTTAACGGAGTGATATCCAAAGATGGTAAACCATTGAGCGGGGTGAAAGTAGTGCTGAAAAATAAGAACGGAGAAATAAACTCCCAGACTGTGACTGATGAGGTTGGAGCCTTCCGTTTTACGCAACTTGACCTGAGCCAGAGTTACATACTCGCCTTCGAAGGGGAAGTACCTGACGATCCGGAAATAGTTATCCGGGATGAAAACGGAAATGTATTGACCTTTGTACGAAAGTCAAATGGAGAGTATGAATACATCCCGGGCGGAAAATCTGAATTCGGTACGCAACTCATCGGCAAAGTGAAAAGTATGAATGAACCGCTAGCCAATGAAGCGGTGATCCTGCGGGATTTACAGGGAGAGGAGATCGACCGCACCAGTTCTGATAAAGAAGGCGTTTTTACCTTTACCGATCTGGATCTGGGCAAACGGTACCAGGTGGAGTTTCCGGCTGAGCCGGGCAAGGAAAGGGAACTGATCCTGCGCAATGAGAGAAAGGAAGAACTTACCTTCATGAAAGTCAGGGATGGATTGTATGAATACATTCCGAGACCTGCCGGTTTCCCCTTAAAGTCCTATACTGTGGATGTCAGGGATGAGGCGGTATATAAAGATACCTACCCCCGTCCGCAGGAATTAAAGGATGTGATCGTTTATTTTCAGAAATATTTCCCTTACAATGCCAAAGATATTACTGCCAGTAATAAAGAATTCGTATCCTTTATAAATGATATTGTTGATATCATTAAAAAAAGGGGCAAGGCGCAAATAGTGATCACCTCCAGTGCGTCAAAAGTGCCTACCAAAACCTGGGAAAACAACTCAGTACTAACCAAACGCAGGGCCTATGATACGAAAGCTTTGCTGGAAAAGGTACTCGCTGATAAGGGAATTGCTCCTGAACAATACAATATGGTAGATGTAAATACCCTCATCACCGGGCCCGAATACCGGAATGATGCGACTAAAAATCGCAGTCTGTATGAGAAATATCAATATGTACGTATTTTCATAAAGTAATTTTCCATGCCCCTTTCCTTAAAAAAACCCATTGTCTTTTTTGATCTTGAAACTACCGGTGTGGATGTAGCTAAAGACCGTATCGTGGAGATCTCGATTTTAAAACTTCACCCCAACGGCAAAAAAGAGATCAAAACCCGCCGCATCAATCCGGAGATGCCTATACCGGAATCTTCCTCTGCCATTCACGGCATTACAGATGAAGATGTTAAAGATGAGCCCACCTTTCGTGTCCTGGCTAAAAGTCTGGCAGCTTTTATCGGCAACAGTGACCTGGCAGGCTACAATTCCAATAAGTTCGATATTCCTCTTTTGGTGGAGGAGTTTTTACGTGTAGGGGTCGATTTCGACATGAGCAATCGCAAGATGGTAGATGTACAGAATATCTTTCACAAGATGGAACAGCGCACCCTGCAGGCTGCTTATAAATTTTACTGTGATAAGGAACTGGTAAACGCCCACTCGGCAGAGGCTGATATTACTGCTACTTATGAAATTCTGGAAAGCCAGATAGAACGGTATGATGAGCTGGAAAATGATGTTGATTTTCTGGCGGAATTCTCCAGAAGACATGATTGCGCCGATCTTATGGGACGTATTGTATTTAATGAAGAAGGGCTGGAAGTCTTTAATTTTGGTAAACACAAGGGGCGTAGTGTAGAAGAGGTGCTAGCAAAAGAACCTTCTTATTATAGCTGGATGATGGACGGCGATTTTCCCCAATACACCAAAAAGGTGCTTACTGCCATCAAATTGCGCTCCTTCAATAGGTAATACTTTATGAAGATCATTTGCGTGGGACGGAACTATGCGGCGCATGCCCAGGAACTGAAAAATGAAATTCCCGCGGAGCCGGTTTTATTTCTCAAACCAGAGACCGCCTTGATTCAGAAAAGAATGCCTTTCTTTTATCCTGACTTTTCAAAAGATGTGCATTATGAAGTGGAATTGGTTATCAGAATCAATCGTCTGGGAAAACATATTGAAGAACAGTTTGCACACAAATATTACAATGAAATAACTGTAGGTATAGACTTCACCGCCAGGGATGTACAGAAGGTATGCAAAGAAAAAGGATTGCCCTGGGAGAAAGCCAAAGCCTTTGATGGGGCTGCCGCGGTGGGAAAATTTATGGCGCTAAACGAAGTAGAAAACCGACAGCACATCAATTTTAGTTTAAAATTGAACGGAGAAGTAAAACAGCAAAGTAACAGCAGCCTGATGCTGCATTCCATTGATCAATTGATCGCTTATATTTCCCGGTACTTCACCCTTAAGATCGGGGACCTCATTTTTACCGGCACCCCGAAAGGGGTTGGGGAGGTGAAAGTAGGGGATGAATTGACTGGGGCTATTGAAGAGAAGGAATTGCTGAAAGTGAGGGTAAGGTAGGGTAAGTTCAATTAAGTGTTTGTTAGTTTCATATTATCTTGCCCAGAATAAAACCTATCCATTAGCCAATGAGCCGGATTCTGCCTGATATAATTTGAAATTCTTTGAAATTCTGTTGAAGAACGAATTATATGTTCATAAAACCGCGATTGCCAGATAAATTCTATTTGTTTCTTTCTGGCTAAGGTGGTCACAGCGGATTTATAACCTCTGATAATAGAGGCCAGGTTTTTTGATTGTGGGCCAAATTGATTTTTATAGGTGATGTTACCGTCCCCTGTAGGGCCGTGATGCATCACGGCCCTACAGGGGATATTGTATTCGTTTTTGCCAATCATTATGATACCATGAATATGGTTTGGCATTACCCCAAATTCACCCAATTTCAAATTCATATCAGGCCGTAGTTTTACCGTTTTATACCATTCCGTACGGGCAATTTCCCCCATTTCGGTTGGTTGGAGGACTATGTTGCTTTTTTGAAGTACATCATGTGGTTCTTTATCATGGTTTCTTTCAATTATTTCTCCAAAATAACACACTCTGTTTTTGGTGCAAATGGTAATAAAATACATGGCTTCTTTTGCATAATCCCAGTTCTTCAAACGAACACTTACCCTCTTTTTATACCTAGAAAGAAATGACATCGACACTAAATTAAATAAAAAGCCTACCCCTTCTTCTCAAACCGGATCCCAAACCCTTCCAGTTCCTTTAAAATAGGTTGATAAAGGTCTGCGGTAATGGGCAACCGCAGCCCGGTTCTCTGGTATTTTCCCTCCAGGATCAGGCGGGCAGCCATGGCCAGGGGCAGACCTACCGTTTTCGCCATGGCGGTATGCTTTTCATCACCTTCCACCACCATGAATAATTGCTTTTCCCTTTGCTGACCTTGCTCTTCGTATTTGAACTTATGCCACATCACGATCATGTCGCGCTCTCCGGCCTTCAATTCCCATTTGCGCATGAGTATTTTTTGCAGTACCTGTGCGGGGGTAGCGTTCTCAATTTCAACTGGAATATTCTCAAAAATATCAAGCCACTTTAACTTCTCAAATAGCTCAATTTCATCGTGGTGCAGGTTTAGGTAGTGCCGTAATTTAAGCTCTACGGAATCTGTGGGGTTATAGGGCAGGAAAAGGTTGATGAACTCCCTGAACGTCATCTCGTAAGAGTTGGGCAAAGTATAGCTGTCATCAGTGGCCCCCAGTT
>CAZBIF010000021.1:16312-16641 GCA_964492055.1 uncultured Flavobacteriales bacterium | reverse complement strand
GTCCCAGGCACGGCAAACCCCCGGCCGCCGGAAGGTACCCCGGAACATGGTCTTCACATTTTGCAGCCCGTACACCTGCCGGTATTTCAAAGAATCTCGGTTGGCAATTCCTTCAAATTTTCCATAACCCGCAATATCAATGATCTCTGTTCTGCGAAATACCTTGTGATAAGGAATGTATTTATAGGTTCCCTCCTGGATGAATTTCACCGCTCCCCCCTGCCCTGCCAATACTACATTTCGGGGGTTCCAGGTAAATTTATAATGCCAGGGGTTATCGTCATAGGCCGGCGCTACCAAACCGCCGGTGAATGATTCAAAATCGGTGA
>CAZBIF010000021.1:8789-16302 GCA_964492055.1 uncultured Flavobacteriales bacterium | reverse complement strand
CCGCTCTGTTTGATGGCATCTATTTCCTGCATGGCCGAAAGGTGGTCAATACCGGGGTCCAGGCCGATTTCATTAAGGAAAACAATGCCCGCTTCTTCTACTTCTTTTTCCATGGCGCGCATCTCATCCGATACGTAGGAGGCCGTTACCAGGCTTTTTTTAGAAGCAAGGCATTGCCTTGCCACCTTCTGGTGCAAACTGGCGGGCAGCATGCTGATCACCAGCTCGGAATTGCCGATCAGTTCAGCCAGTTTATCCTGCTCCTCAATATCCGCCTGCTCGAACTTTAATGCAGAATTATCTTCTGCTACCGGCTCTTTTTTTTCCTTATCCACGATCAGCAGTTGCCATTCTTGTTCCCCGGCCTTTTCATTGAAATAATCTATTAAACTGCGTGCGGAGCGCCCCGCCCCAAGTATCAGGATGGTTTTCATATACTAGTTTTGCGCCTAAATTAAGGGATTCAAAATCCCTGGCTAAAAATCCTTCCCTATATTTGGAGCATGCGCAAAAAATACCTCATCAGCGGTTTTTTAATTGGCCTGCTGGCTATCATATTGGGGGCTTTCGGTGCCCACTGGCTTAAAGCAAGGCTCAGTACCGGGCAATTGCTCAGTTTTGAGACCGGAGTAAAATACCAGATGTACCACGCCCTTTTATTGCTGGTACTTGCTCATCTCAGAAGACTGCAATCAAATCTTGTATTTTCTATGATCCTGGCGGGTGTCGTTCTGTTCAGTGGTTCCATCTATTTGTTAAATACCCAGCACTTGTTATCCCTGGATATTTCCGGCATATTGGGGCCGGTAACCCCGATAGGAGGTTTACTACTGATAGGTAGCTGGTTTGTATTGTTGGTCAAAAGCCTGAGGTCAGCCTGAGATGTGTGGGATTAGCGGAATCATCAAAGAGGCCCCTTTATCAGAGCTGGATAAGCAAAACCTGGCGGCATCCTGTGACAAGCTCAGCAGGCGGGGTCCTGATTCCAAGGGCTTACGCTATTTTGAAAAAATTGGCCTTGGACACCGCCGTCTTTCCATCATTGACGTAAGTGAAGAGGCCAATCAACCTTTTTACGATCATACCGGAAAATACTGCATTGTTTATAACGGCGAGATCTATAACTACAAAATCCTCAAAAAAGAATTACAGGCTTCCGGCATGCATTTCCGTACCGAATGTGATACGGAAGTGCTTTTGGCTGCCTACATTAAGTATGGCACACCTTTTTTAAACAAGCTGGATGGCTTTTTCGCCTTGGCTATTTATGATATTGAAAAAAACACTTGCCTGATCGCAAGGGACCGCTTTGGCATAAAACCTTTGCTATACGCATCCTGGAATAATACCATCTGTTTTGCCTCGGAGATGAAAGCTTTACTGGAGTTTCCTATACCCCGGCAACTTGATTATCAGTCACTCTATTTTTATTTTCAGCTTAATTATATTCCGGAACCGCATTCCATTATTGAAGGAGTGAAAAAGCTGGAACCGGGTTATTATTTGTTGATTGAAAATCAAAAAATCAGTAGAAAAACCCCTTTCTATGAACTGGAATTAGCCGAAGATGCAGGCTATTTTAATGGGAGCTATGAACAAGCAAGGGACTTGCTGCGGGAAAAAATTGAAAACTCTGTGGTTAATCGCCTGGTGGCGGATGTTCCCCTGGGCACCTTTCTCAGTGGAGGGATAGACTCCTCAATCATAACTGCTATTGCGGCTCAGCATAAACCCGGATTAAATACCTTTTCCATAGGCTTCCAGCAACAAAGCCACTTCGATGAAACCTCTTATGCCCAACAGGTAGCGGATAAATACCGCACCAATCATCACGCATTCCGGCTCACCAATGATGATCTGCTGGAAAGCCTGCACGAAACCCTTGACTATATTGATGAACCTTTTGCCGATTCCTCAGCCCTAGCGGTAAATATTTTGAGTAAAAAAACAGCAAACCACGTAAAAGTGGCGCTTTCCGGGGATGGAGCGGATGAACTTTTTGCCGGTTATCAGAAACACAAAGGGGAATACATGATCCAGCACGGTGGCTGGCAGGCAGAAATTGTAAGCTCGCTTTCCTTTTTATGGAACCTATTGCCAAAATCCCGTCACAGCAAATTAGGCAATACCTTCCGGCGCCTGCAAAAATTTGCAGAAGGCCGGGCCCTCTCCCCCAAAGATCGCTACTGGCGCTGGGCAAGTCTTATGAATGAGGCGGAAGCTGCCAATCTGATAAAGGAAAGCCTGGATGTGAAGGTATATCAACGGAGAAAGGAAAATTTGCTGCATGCCATACAGTCGGAGAATAATTTCAACCAGATATTGTATACGGATGTGAAACTGGTGCTGCTTAGTGATATGTTACGGAAGGTTGATTTGATGTCCATGTCGCATGGGCTGGAAGTACGTACGCCCTTCTTAAACCATCAACTGGTCAACTTTATTTTTAGTTTGCCCCCGCAATTCAAAATTGACCAGTATGGGCAAAAACGCATTTTAAAAGATGCTTGCAAGGATCTTTTACCTGAGGAAATAATAAACCGTCCCAAACAGGGCTTTGAAGTGCCCTTGTTACAGTGGTTCAAAAATGACTTACGATCCGTGATAGAGGAGGATTTATTATCACCCGGTTTCATAAGAGAGCAAAAACTTTTTAATCCACATTACGTTCAGAACTTAAGGGAGCAACTAAATTCCTCTAATCCTGTGGATGTCCAGGCCCACATTTGGGCATTGCTGGTATTCAACAGCTGGTGGAAAAGATATATTGCCTAATTTCGTCGATGTATAGCTGATTTCATCTGACCAAAAATTTCTTTCGTGCCAAAAGTTTTACGCATTATTAACCGCTTTAATCTGGGAGGGCCTACCTTTAATGCAGCCATTCTCACCCGCTATCTGGCCCCCAAGTACGAAACCTTGTTGATTGGTGGTAAAGAAGAGGCCTCCGAAAAAAGCTCTTCTTTTATTCTTGACCAGTTTGGGGTAGAAGGTAAAATAGTAGAAGAAATGCAGCGGAAGGTCGGATTTCTCAACGACCGGGATGCTTACAAAACAGTAAAAGGCATTATTAAAGACTTCAAGCCGGATATAATCCACACCCACGCCAGTAAGGCTGGGGCGTTGGGACGTTCTGCCGGCATTGCCTATGGTAAAGCAAAGCTGGTACATACTTTTCACGGACATGTTTTTCATTCTTATTTCGGTCGTATTAAAACAGGTATCTATAAAAATATAGAACGCGCCCTTGCCCTAAAAACCGATAAGATCATTGCCATTAGTGAACGGCAGAAACTGGAGCTCGTAAAAAAATACCGCATTACTACTGCTGATAAGGTAGAAGTGATCCCCCTGGGCTTTGAACTTGAAAAATTCAGTACCGATCAGGATGCGAAACGCGAACAATTTCGAAAAAATTTTAATCTGGATGAAGATGAGATCGCTGTCGGAGTGATTGGCAGATTAGCACCGGTAAAAAACCATAAATTATTCCTTGATGCCCTACAGGTTGCCAAAAACGGCACCACTAAGAAGATCAGGGCCTTTATCATTGGCGATGGGGAAGAACGCGAAAACTTAAAGGAATATGCTACACTACTCGGACTGGCATATCTCAATGGCGATTTTAGCGGTAAAGAAAAACCAGATGTACAATTTACTTCCTGGATAAAGGAAATTGATATAGCTACGGCAGGCCTGGATATAATTGCCCTAACCTCCCATAACGAAGGTACGCCTGTTAGCCTGATTGAAGCCCAAGCTGCAGGCAAGCCAATTATTTCTACCAAGGTAGGTGGCGTAATTGATACGGTAATACCAAACCAAACTGCCTTACTTGTAAAGGCCAATGACAGCCGCCGTTACTCAAAAGCTTTGCTTAAGTTGATAGAAAATGAAAATTATCGTCAAAAATTATCTCAGCAGGGTATAGCGTATGCTAATGAAAAGTATCATTTCAGCAGACTGGTAAGTGATATGGACAAACTATATACAAGTTTACTTGAATAATTTTCCGGCCAAGCCCGTCAGTTTTATTTGATAGATTTGCAAAGCCTTAGAACGATTTGCATGAAGAAGAACTTTCTATTCCTGTTGGTAATTTCCTTTTTGATGTCTTGCGCCCCTTTCAACCCAAGCATCATGTTCAAAACCAAGGACAATTATGAGTATGATACCCCTCCTACCGCTAGCGAACAAGAGAAAGAATATGTAATTGCGCCCAATGATCAGATTTTCTTGCGTTTATTCCCCAATAACGGTTTTGATCTGCTGGATATGAGAGGGCAGCAAAACCAGCAAATGCAAATGATGAATAATCAACGGGGCATCACCTATCTGGTAGAATATGATGGCATGGTAAACGTCCCCATACTCGGAAGAGTACCGATTGCTTGCAAAACTTTACGTGAAGCCGAATTTTATCTGGAAGATCTCTACAAAAAAGATTACGTAGATCCTTATGTAATGCTCAACGTGGTGAATCGCCGGGTAACTATATTCCCGGGTAGCGGGGGAAGTGGCATGGTGATCACTTTGGAAAACAACAATGTTACACTATTGGAAGCTTTGGCCCTGGCGGGAGGGATTGCCGAGAGGGGTAAAGCAAAAAAGGTAAAACTGATCCGGGGAAACCTGGATAATCCCAAAGTTTACCTGATCGACCTATCGACTATAGATGGTATCCATCATGGCAATATTATTATGCAGGCCAATGATATCATTTATGTGGAACCAATAGGGGTGACTTTGCGTCAGGTTTTATCAGAAGTATCCCCTATCCTGGGTTTTGTTACCAGCATAATTACCTTGTATGTAGTGCTGGAGAGATTTTAAAGCTATCGCATTTTGTACGAGCACCTGGAAAAAAACGAAACTGAAAATGTGAACCGCTACCGGGAACGGTTGAGCAATTTCAATACTGAATTTGACCTGGGGCTCTTTCTGTATATTTTTAAAAAAAACCTGCTCTGGATCCTGCTCATCCTCGGGCTGGTGATTCTTGGCAGCTTTTTATACATCCGTTATAGTGCCCCTGTTTACGAATCTTCTATAACTATTCAGATAGAGAAGACCAATACGGCTAACCGAGTGCTGGATGTGGAAGATTACTACGAAACCAATGATATCTCAGCAGAAATTGAATTGTTAAAATCCCCCATGATCGCCAGACATGCGGTGGATAAGTTACCTCTGGAGGTGGGTTATTTCACCCAGGGGCAATTTCTCACCAATGAGCTATATACGTCCTCTCCTTTTGAAGTAAAAGTCTTACGTAAAGACAGCAGTCTTGGCACTACCAGGGTGGATATTAAGTTTCTTGATGCGGTCAGTGGTATATTGCATTGGGGGGGAGAAGAAAATGGACAGGAAGTTAATTTTTACACCGGCAAAGCGGTCCGTTTACCTTTCGCAACTCTGCTGATCCATATTCATAATTATCAAAGTATTAAGGAATCCACTCAGGCGGTCAAGCCGGTAACTTATTTTATATTATTGAATGACTTAGGCCAGCTAACCCAGGAGGTAGCCGGCGGATTAAATGTTGTGATCACCAACCCCAGTGCCAAAACAGTACAGATCAGCTATCAGGACAATAATAGGTTGAAAGCGCGGGATATTGTTGATCAGGTGGTAAAGGAATTCAGGTTTTACAATGTAGAACGGAAAAAACAAGGGTCTAAACAGATCCTTACCTTTCTCGATGACCAAATTGCCTCGGTTTATCAAAATCAAAAGGAATCCGAACGTCGGATCCAGGATTTTAAACGCCGAAATAATATAACCGACGTAAGTGAAGTATCTTCCATCTTCGTGGAACGTTTAAATGAAATTGACGAGGCGCAGGTGGAACTGGAATTGCAGATATCACTATTGCAAGAGATCAAGGAACAAACGAATAGAGAAGAGGACGAGATAGATATTTACGAATTAATGCCCTTACTGGTAGGAACAAGTTATGAGGGAAATATCAGTAATCTAATCACCAATTTGAATGAATTATTACTTGAACGGCAGCGTCTTCTTTTCTCTATTACCGCCGAAAGCGACCGTATTGCCGAGATCAATTATCAAATTGAAATTCAAAAAAAGCTCATTTTTAACAGCATAAGTTCACTGCTGAGTAAACTGACCGATCGACTTGAAAACCTCAAAGAAAAGAAAGCGCAGATTGAAAAAAATTATTTTGAAGTTCCTGAGCAGGAAGTAGAACTGGTACGACTCAAACGAACCTATGATATTACGGAAAAATTCTATACCCTGCTGATCGAAAAACGTACCGAGTACCTGATCTCCCAGCAAGGCTACGTCTCCGATGTGAATATTCTAAATCCTGCCAAAGTACCAAATACTCCTATCTCCCCTAACAAAAAGATAATACTGATCTCCTTTATTGCCGCAGGTGTGCTGCTAAGTTTAGTATTGATCATTATCAAGTACCTTTTTCACAATCAGATTACCTCCATTGGTGAAATTGTAAAATATTCTTCCTCCTCCGTGAGTGTGTTGGGTATGATTCCCAAATACAAAAAAGATATTCCTATTTCCCAGCTGATCGTCAACAAGAACCCCAAATCACTGATTGCAGAATCGTTTCGCACGGTTCGTACCAATTTGCAGTTTATATCCGATATGGATAAAGCGAAAGTAATGGCGGTAACTTCCACCGTATCGGGGGAAGGAAAAACGTTTATAGCGATCAATCTGGGAGGGATCATTGCGTACAGTGGAAAAAGGGTTATCATCCTTGACCTGGACATGCGTAAACCCAAGATCCATAAAGGGTTTGACGTAGAAAATACAAAGGGAATGAGCACTTTGCTGATCAACAAAGATTCCATTGAAAATTGTATCTACCAAAGTAAACAGGAAAACCTACATTTCATTACCGCCGGCCCTGTGCCTCCCAACCCCTCGGAATTGATTATTAACGGTAAGTTGCACGAGATCATGGAACATTTAAAAGAATCCTATGATCTGATCATTATTGATAATCCTCCGGTTGGTTTGGTAACTGACGGAATTGAAGTGATCCGGCAGGCCGATTATCCCATTTATATTTTCCGATCCGAATACTCCAGGAAGAATTTCATACAAAATATCGACCGGCTTATCAATGAGAATGGCATTACCAAGCTGTCAGTGGTATTGAACGGAGTTGACTTAAAAAAGCGGAGCTATGGCTACGGATATGGCTACGGATATGGCTACGGATATGGGTATGGATATGGGTACGGCTACGGATATGGATATGGTGCCCGGTATGGATACGGTTACTACGATGATACAGAACCAGAAAAAAAAGGATGGTTTAATTTTTTAAAGAAATCGAATAAAAAGGATGGAAATACAAAAGACGCCTCTTAAAGGGTTATTGATCATACAGCCTCAGGTTTTCGAAGATGACAGGGGTTTCTTTTTTGAATCTTATAATGAAAAGAAATACGATGAAGCCGGTATTGACCTGAATTTTATTCAGGACAACCTTTCGAAATCCCAAAAAGGAGTATTGCGG
>CAZBIF010000021.1:7362-8779 GCA_964492055.1 uncultured Flavobacteriales bacterium | reverse complement strand
TGCATTTCCAAAGCCCTCCCCATGCACAGGATAAGCTGGTACAAGTGATCAAAGGGGCTGTTTTGGATGTGGCAGTAGATATTCGCAAGGATTCCGAAACATACGGCCGGCATTTTGCGTTTGAACTAAATGAAGAAAATAAAACGCAGATGCTGATCCCTGTGGGGTTTGCACATGGATTTTTAACCTTGCGGGATGATACTATCTTCTCCTATAAATGTTCGGATTTTTACAAGAAGGAAGCGGAAGGAGCAATCTTGTGGAACGATGAAGACCTTGATATTGAATGGAATATTGAAAATCCCATTGTATCGGCGAAAGATAAAATTGCCCAATCTTTCAAAGACTTTCATTCCCCATTTTAGTTCACCATGACCATCAAGTTTGCCTTCCTCTTTCTGGTATGCCTTATTTTTAGCGTCCTAATCAACCGGCTTTTCCTGAAATTTTCCAAAAATCTGGGCATTCGCAATATCGATGATAAAGTGATCCGCTGGAGCACTACTTCCAAACCCTCCTTCGGGGGAATCTCATTTTATATCGTTTTTCTACTCGTGCTTACCTTCTCCCCTAATTTTTTTGATGACATCTCTATTTCTAAGGATTTTAAACTGATCGGTATCATGTCCGCTACTACTATTGGGTTTCTGGCAGGATTAACGGATGACGCATACAATACCAATCCGCTGTTAAAGTCTCTGGCTCAAGCTGCTTGTGCTTTGGTGCTCATTTTTACCGGCACATCCATTCAAATATTTGATTGGTTGTGGGTGAATTACCTGATCACCTTCCTGTGGGTCGTAGGTTTTATGAACTCCATAAATATGCTGGATAATATGGATGCCATTTCCACCATCGCTTCCCTATTTGCCCTATCTGCCATGCTAATGGTATTGTTCTTCCTGCCTTCCCCCCCCTTGGTATATATTGTTTTAGTTGTGGGTTTAATGGCAGGTCTCATTGGTTTTCTTTTTTTTAACTGGCACCCCTCCCGCATGTATATGGGGGATACCGGCAGTCAGTTTCTCGGGGTGTGCCTGGCTGCGCTTTCAATTCATTTCCTATGGAACTATCAGGGGTTTGATACGGCCCCCATCAGCCGGCAAGTCATATTGCCCATTCTCGCATTTATAATTCCGTTATCTGATACCCTAACGGTAGTGATCAACCGCCTTAGCCGGGGTTCCTCCCCTTTTGTGGGCGGAAAAGATCACACTACCCACCACCTCAGCTATATTGGTTTGTCTGATCAATCAGTAGCGCTTGTTATGGGAGGGATCGGCTTGATCTCTACTATATTGATACTGATCGCCCTATCATTGGAAACCTGGAACCACTTGTTTACAACTCTTTTTCTGGCATACTCTTTTCTTGTATTTCTTACGTTATTTTTAATCAGCCGAAACATCCTATTCAA
>CAZBIF010000021.1:6098-7255 GCA_964492055.1 uncultured Flavobacteriales bacterium | reverse complement strand
ATTCCTATAAAATTTTCACTTTTTCCACCCCGGAAAATTTAACCTTCGCCAGCATGGATATACCGCTGACAGATCCGGAAGTGTTCGAACGGATGGATCGGGAGCTGCATGCCAATACCTTTTTTCATTCCAATACCATTTTGTATTTCAAACGGGCCAACCGATGGTTCCCCGTAATCGAACCCATACTTAAAGCAAATGATATTCCCGAAGATTTTAAATACCTGGCTTTGATCGAAAGCGGTCTGCAAAATGTGGTATCACCTGCAGGGGCAGCCGGTTACTGGCAGTTTATGGAAGCTACAGCCAAAGAATATGGCCTGGAAGTGAATGATGAAGTAGATGAAAGATACCACATGGAAAAAGCGACTGAAGCCGCCTGCCGGTACCTGAAAGATGCCTATGCTATTTACGGTGACTGGGCACTGGTAGCCGCCTCCTACAATACCGGCATGCAAAGGATCAGTTCGGAACTGGAACGGCAAAAAACCAATAATTATTTTGACCTGCTGCTTAACCAGGAAACCGGCAGGTATCTCTTCAGGATACTGGCAGTTAAGGAAATTCTTAGCAATCCTACGGATTACGGTTTTAATATCCGCAATAAAGATCTTTACCAGCCTTTAGCGTATGAAGAAGTAAAAGTGGACAGCAGCATTTCTGATTTTCCAAATTTTGCTGCTGATTACCAGATCAGCTATAAGATCCTTAAGCATTTCAATCCCTGGTTACGACAAGCTTATTTACACAATAAAGGGGGTAAAGTATATTCCCTTAAAATTCCCAAGGACAAGGAATATAAATTACAATAACAATTACTTATCGGTATTGTTAGGCTAAAAAAGTAATACATGGCATTGGAAACCCTGGATATTGAAGGCGCCAGAGTTCATAATCTAAAGAATATCTCCTTATCCATCCCCCGCAATAAACTGGTGGTAATAACCGGCCTTAGTGGCAGTGGAAAATCATCTTTGGCCTTTGATACCATTTATGCGGAAGGGCAAAGGCGATATGTGGAAAGTTTTGCCTCCTATGCCAGGCAGTTTCTCGGAACCCTTGAACGGCCGGATGTGGATAAAATCGATGGACTGAGCCCGGTGATCTCCATAGAACAAAAAACCGTGAGTAAAAATCCGCGTTCGACCGTCGGTACC
>CAZBIF010000021.1:5512-6088 GCA_964492055.1 uncultured Flavobacteriales bacterium | reverse complement strand
GAAATTTACGATTTCCTGCGTCTGCTCTTCGCCAAAGTAGCTACTGCCTACTCCTACCGAACCGGCGAAAAAATGGTAAAGTATTCTGACAAGGAGATCAGGGAACTCATCATCAAACAATACCTGGGAAGGGGAATTACCATACTTGCCCCATTGGTAAAAGGCCGCAAGGGACATTACCAGGAACTTTTCAAAACCATTTTAAAACAAGGCTTTCTGAAAGTGCGGGTAGATGGCGAAATTCAGGAGATCAAAAGGGGGATGAAGCTGGACCGCTACAAAACCCATGACATTGAAGTAGTAATCGATCGTCTGGATGTTAGTGAAGAGGCCACTACCCGACTGAATGAGGCCATTCAAACCGCCATGCGCATGGGCAAAGGGGTGATGCAAGTGGTAGCCAAAGGAGAAGAAGATCAGGATCCGCGTTATTTCAGCCGGAAACTCATGTGCCCCACAACCGGCATCTCTTACGATGAACCTGCCCCGAATGATTTCAGTTTCAACTCCCCTTACGGCGCCTGCCCCCATTGTAACGGATTGGGGGAAGTGGCGGAAATAGATATGGAAAAGATC
>CAZBIF010000021.1:4942-5455 GCA_964492055.1 uncultured Flavobacteriales bacterium | reverse complement strand
AGTAAGTCCCTGAAGCAGGGAGGACTTTCCCCTTTGGGTGACTATTCCGGTAAATGGATCTACAAGCAAATCGAATTGATCCTCGATCATTATGACTTTAAGCTTACCACTCCCATTAAAGACCTGGAGGAGGAAGTAATGAGCACCATTTTATATGGCACCAACAGCCCCTTACATATCACTGAAAAGATAGGTAGTTCCACCACAAGATATGCCTTTGAATTCGAAGGGGTGCTGAGTTTCATCAGCCGGCAGTATGAGGAAAACAAAGGCAAAAAAATAAGCCGCTGGGCCACGCAGTTCATGAACAAAGTAAGTTGTCCTGAATGTGAGGGAAGCCGGTTAAAAGAAGCTTCCCTTTATTTCCGCATCGGCGATCAGAACATCGCTGAACTGAGCAAGATGGACATTTCCGACCTGCAAAATTGGTTCGAAGAGGTAGAAGCTCGCCTGAATGAGAAAGAAAATATACTCGCTAAAGAGATCCTGAAGGAAATACGCAACCGACTTGGT
>CAZBIF010000021.1:2325-4830 GCA_964492055.1 uncultured Flavobacteriales bacterium | reverse complement strand
CCAGCGAATTCGTCTGGCTACCCAGATCGGGTCGCAGTTGGTAGGGGTACTCTATATTCTGGATGAACCCAGCATCGGCCTGCACCAGCGCGACAACAACCGCCTGATAGATGCATTGAAGAATTTGCGCGATGTAGGCAACTCCATTATTGTGGTGGAGCATGACAAGGACATTATGCTCGCCTCCGACCATATTATCGATATTGGCCCCCATGCAGGAAGATTAGGAGGAGAGATAGTGGCTCAGGCACAGCCGGCCAATTTCCTGAAAGGGGAATCCATCACCGCCGAGTACCTCTCCGGCAAGAAGGAAATACCAGTCCCCGCAAAACGCCGGAAAGGCAATGGTAAAAGTATCCGCCTCAGCGGTGCCAGCGGCCATAACCTGAAAAATGTATCCGTTAAATTTCCCCTGGGAAAGTTCATTTGCGTCACCGGCGTTTCCGGTAGTGGTAAATCCACCCTCATCGATGATACCCTCTACCCCATTCTCAATAATCATATCTATAAGGGTACTAAAATTCCCAAGCCATATAAGCAGATAAAAGGAATTGAACACATCGATAAGATCATCGAGATCGACCAATCCCCCATTGGGCGCACTCCGCGCAGTAACCCGGCCACCTACACCGGGGTATTTACCGATATCCGGAGCCTGTTCAGCAACCTGCCGGAATCGAAAATCCGCGGGTATAAACCCGGACGTTTTTCTTTCAATGTAAAGGGAGGAAGATGCGAAAACTGCCAGGGGGCGGGGGTGCAAACCATTGAAATGAATTTTCTGCCGGATGTTTATGTGGAATGTCCGGTATGTAATGGCAGGCGCTATAATCGGGAAACCCTGGAGGTGCGCTATAAAGGGAAATCCATTAACGATGTACTCAACCTAACTGTAAACCAGGCGGTAGAATTCTTTGAACACATTCCTTCCATTTATCAAAAAATTAAAACCTTGAAGGAAGTAGGTCTGGGCTACATTCATCTGGGACAGCCTTCCACTACTTTATCAGGAGGGGAAGCACAGCGCATCAAGCTGGCTACTGAACTGTCCAAAAGAAGTACAGGCAAAACCTTTTACATTCTCGATGAACCCACCACCGGGCTCCACTTTGAAGACATACGGATGTTGTTGCAGGTACTCAATAAGCTGGTAGACGCCGGCAATACCGTGCTGGTGATCGAGCACAACCTCGATATTGTTAAAACCGCAGATCACATCATAGACCTTGGTCCTGAAGGAGGTAAAAAAGGGGGTGAGATCATTGCGGAAGGTACTCCCGAACAAATCATCAAAAAATCAACTAGCCATACGGCAACCTATTTAAAAAAAGAACTGCATGAAGGATGAGAAGGGCGATGAGAAGATCATCAAACGATTTAAAGAAAAGGAATGGAGCGAAATCCGCAGCAGTGATTCCTGGGCGGTTTTTCGCATCATGTCTGAATTTGTCAATGGTTTTGAGAAATTAAGTAAGATCGGCCCTTGTGTTTCTATTTTCGGTTCTGCCCGCACCACCCCGGAACACAAGTATTATAAAATCGCTGACGAGCTGGCTTTTCAGATCTGTAAAAAAGGGTATGGAGTGATCACCGGGGGAGGGTCGGGTATTATGGAAGCAGCTAACCGGGGCGCTCACCGGGCGGGCGGCAAATCGGTGGGCCTCAATATTGACTTACCTTTTGAACAGAATAACAATGAATTCATTGATCCGGACAAGAGCCTGCATTTCAATTATTTCTTTGTCCGTAAAATGATGTTCGTAAAATACGCCCAGGGATTTATTGTATTGCCGGGTGGGTTCGGTACCCTGGATGAATTCTTTGAAGCACTTACCTTGATACAGACGAACAAGATCGGCAAATTTCCCATTGTGTTAATGAGTAAATCCTACTGGACCGGTCTGCTGGACTGGATAAAGAATGTATTGCTGGAAGTGAACAACAACATCAATGAGGAAGATCTTAATTTGTATTATCTGGCAGATACCGTAGATGAGGCGGTGGAATACATTGATGATTTTTATTCCAAATATTTATTGAAGCCCAACTTTTAAGTTTCCCCGCAAATACCTCAACACCATGCTGATGGCTGCGTAAGCACTGCGCTGAATATTGCGGTTGCGGTCTTTTTCGAAAAGAAACTTCTTGCTGTAAACGCCTTCTGTGGTGGAAAGGGCGATCCATACCGTTCCAATGGGTTTTTCTTCCCCTCCCCCGGCAGGTCCTGCCACGCCCGATGTAGCTAGGGCCAGGTCGGTCTTCATCAGTTCCCGTACCTGGGTGGCCATGGTTTCTACCACCGGCTGACTTACAGCTCCGTGTTTCTTTAAATCAGATTCCTTTACGTTGAGGATACGTTCTTTTATCGCATTGGAATACGAAACGATACTTCCCTTAAAATAAGCGGAACTGCCAGCAATGGAGGTGATCAGATGCGCCAGGTAACCCCCGGTACAGCTTTCTGCCGTGGCCAGGGTCTTGCCGTTTTCCATCAGCCGCAGGGCT
>CAZBIF010000021.1:0-2315 GCA_964492055.1 uncultured Flavobacteriales bacterium | reverse complement strand
GTTCCTCCTGCAGGCTTATGTCATTCTCCCCATAAATGTGCTTTCCAATTAAACCATACAATTCTCCGCACTTTCGATCCACCTTCTCCTGAAGATTAGGCAGGGTATCATTTTCTGCACTTAAGCGGATTTTTACAATGCCCGGAGAGGGCAAATAAGCGATGTGGATATCTTCTTTTTGCAGGGAATCCTCCCATTCCCTGATCTGCTCTGCGAGAAAAGATTCCCCTACCCCTTCAGTCATAAGGGTGCGGTGGTAAATGGCCGGTAAGTCAAACTGCTGCTGCAGGGCAGGAAGGACCTCCTCCTGCATAAGGCCTTTCATTTCATAGGGAACTCCTGGCAGGCTGATGTAAATCACCTCCCCTTTCTCAAACCACATACCAGAGGCCGTTCCTAATTTGTTTTCCAGCACCTTACAATTTTCAGGAAGATCGGCTTGCTGCCGGTTGCTTTCGAGCACCTCCTTCCCTCGCTGTTTAAAATAATCTTCTATGCGCTGCAGGATTTTCTCATGGCGCCGCAGGCGCGTATTGAAATAATCTGCCAGTACGTTTTTGGTGATATCATCCTTAGTCGGGCCCAGTCCGCCGGTCATGAACACCAGCTTGCTTTCTTTGGACACGGTATCCAGGGCGTTAACAATTGCCTCCCGCTGATCGGCTACCGATCGGATCTGCCTGAGTTTAATGCCGAGGGATTTCAATTCCTTAGCTATCCAGGCGGAATTGGTATCAACGGTTTGCCCGATGAGGATCTCATCACCAATGGTGATTATCTCAGCATACATAGGAAGTTTTTAGCTATTTTACACGTGAAACGGACGGTAATCGCCTTCCAGGTCATCTTGCTCAAAACCTTTGACAATACCTAGCGGAGTTACACTCATTACGGAGATCTTGGAATGGTTCACGATCCGCTGGGAACTGCTGCCTACGAAAAGCCCGGTACTTTCTTCCTGATCCGTCATGATCACGATCAGGTTGCCGTCATTCTCCTGGGCATAACGCATGGTCATTTTGGCTACATCATCCCCGTGCAATATTTTGCGAACATAATTCACTCCTTTATGATCAAAATGTTCTTCGATCTGCTTTACTTTCAGGTTGTAAATGGCTTTCTCCTTTTCATGTTCTTCCGTGATCATGGCAACCAGATGCACTTCGGCATCATAGGCTTTGGCAATAGTCACAACTTCAGAAATCTTGTCGCGGGTATGCTGCGTACTGTCAATGGGCACAATGATGCGGTTGAAACCAGGTGTTTTGGCGTGTGATTGCACGGTTAATACCGGCTTCTCACAAGCGGTAACGGTACGGTAGGCATTGCTGCCAATAAAAAATTCCTCAAAACCACTGCTGCCATGGGTTCCCATAACCACCATATCGCAATTGGCCTCACGTGCCGCCTTGGTGATCTCTTCGGATATCTTGCCTTCGCGCACTTCAACATCTACATTTACTCCGTATTTATCAGAAAACTTATCCCCGTGACGCTGCAATTCTTCCCCAACAGCCCGCTTAATATCCTGATCATCCATATCGCGGCGGTTGATGTTGGGCAACTGATCGTTGCTTGAAGACTTGTATACATGCAATAAATGCAGGCTGCTGCGAAACTTCTGGCACATGTGGGCGGCATGTTCCAATGCCAGCATGGAAGTATCGGAAAAATCTATAGGGATCAATATCTTGTTGACTTCAAATGTATGTTTCATGGTTTGCGTTTTGTTGCTTCGAAAATAGAATTTATTTCTATAACAGTAAAATGGGTAGCAGGTTCGGGATTTATCTCTTCAGATTTTTTTAAAATGTAAGACAGTCTACAATTTGATAGAAATATCTAATTACTGATGACAATTAATTCAAAGGACTATATGCTTTATTTCTCTTAAAAATACAATTTACAGAGATTTTCGATATAAACTATTACAATAGTACTAAACCATGATTAACTCTTTTCTTTTACTTTTTGACACTTCGACGGGCTCAGTGGAACTGAGCAAAAAGTAAAGCAAAAAGCTCAGCCCTTAGCAGAATGCAATATTATTCTCGAATGTCCTAAGTTTAGCCGGACGATCTCTGAATCATACTTCGACAAGCTCTGCATAAAAGTTCAGAGCTTTAATGAGTTCATATTATTTTTTAGTCTCATTGAACTCGGACTACCTGGTTTCCGGTTTCTCTAAGGCAATTCATCGACTTATCTCACATTTTGCTAAAAGGCCGATTCAAATTGTAAGCAGTTTTTTACATTTGAGTTCAATCCTGTCCTAAATAATTCGACCTTATAAAATTCTTGCCTGTAAATACTGA
>CAZBIF010000020.1:21195-24498 GCA_964492055.1 uncultured Flavobacteriales bacterium | reverse complement strand
TTTACAGTTTAAATTTATAACTTTTTAAACTGTTGAGTTTTTGGGGGGACTTACACTTTCAAGAGATTTGACGAGGTTTATTTCACAGGACGAGTTTTTTTGTTTCGTTTTTTCACGGCGAAAAAATGAAAATAAACTATAAGGATTTTAAAGTTTATTTTTAAAGGGGTAGTTTAGAGATTAGCATTTTTAAATAATTTAAACAAATGAAAATCAGCGGTTAAGTTTTAAATAAAAATTATTTAGGACACGATTGATTTTATTATTTAATGTTTTGCATTGTAGAAATGGATTTCAGAAGTATGCGCAATAATTATTAAGGGTATTTCATTGATATGATTTCCTTAGTGGGGTACATTCCATTTCATACCTATAAAAGCCCCATAGTTTTCGGTCATTTCTCCTATGTCGGCAGCAAATCCCAAATTAAAGCTGAGGAGATGCATTCCCGGAGGCGAATAGATTGCTTCAACCATGGTACTTAGTTGATCCAATGGCTTGAGATAAGGATAATCACTATTGACAAAAGTGGATTCCTTGCTGCCCCATTTAAACCTGCCACCGTTGATGCCTGCATAGGTTCCATAATTTCGGCTATACGTCATCTTTGCTTTAAGCCTGAGGTATTTATTCGGATTTCCCTCCATTCCCAGGTGAGCGGCCCAGAACCGATTGTTGACAATTTTAACCTGGTAATTATTGATTGAGCCAAAGTATTTTTCTGCCCGATCATCCGTCAGGAAAAGGGGATTTCCAATCACCCGGCCTTCATAAGTCCATCCACTTTGGTAAAGCCAGTTATTATAATAATCATCCCTACCCCCGTAATCATAGCCATAATTGGATTGCCCGGGTACTGAGTCAGGTAGTCCCGGCCCTCGTTGCAGGAGGGTATGGAGAAACTCCACCACTATGGCATTCACAAAGCCAGGTTCTTGCTTTTGGCTTCGCCAGGCTAATCCCCATTTAGCATCTTCATTAAAAATGTGATTTAAACTCCATTGATCTTCCCATAAGCGTTCATAATACAGTTCAAATTTTTGATCTTCAGATGCATAATCAATGCGAATGTCCCATATCCCTAGGTGATTGCCTTGACGGTTGCTACCTTCTAAACGGACGTTGGATGCTGCACTTTGCTCTTCAGCAGCTCCCCTTCCGGCAAACACCCGGTAATAGTCTTCAGTAAATCCCCGGGTCCACCTGTTGCCAAACCGATCTGTTCCTCCCCACATCGCCACATGCACCAGTCCCCAGGATAAGCCTACCTTAAAAGGGGAAGCCAACCTCAGATAAGCACTCTTCTCATGTAACCAGGCGCTGGAAAGCGCCCGATCACTTTCAAACCAGCCATGATATAAACTACCTTTAAACTGGAGCCAGTTTTTAGTATAGGGCACCGGGTAATAATTTTTAACCGCAAAGCCCACCCTTGGGACTGGAATTGCATTTCTGCTTTGTATCAATGAACCGGTACCTAAATCACGAATCACCGGGGATCCTGGGTCGTAGAACCTACCCCCAATTGCTTCCAGCATTTTCCACCGTAAGGAAATGTTGTATTGCTTTGCAAAGCTGGTTTGCAGAGGCGATTTCAGTACGCCCTCAAGGGTGTATGTAAGCTTTATCTGAGAGTCCAGCTGCTGCCATCCCCTGAGCCCAGCATCCAGCCAGGCATCCGCGCCTCTGTCCGTATATCGGGCTTCCTGATTGTGCACTACCCAGAAGGGCAAGTAGTCTTTACTACTGAATGCAGCCTCAGATTCCAGGTAAATCCCCAGGCTATCCTTTTGCGAGTGGACCTGACTATACAAAATCAACAGTACTCCAAGCAGTCTAAGTTGTATTCCGGCCACACTCATTTTCTGGTAAGTTGGAAAAGTTGTCGGCAATATTGTACACCGAAGTAAAAAAGAAAGCGGGGATTGTGATAAAAATAGCGTTTCCATAACCTCTTGGGTTCCACACATAAGCGAAAAAGCCATTCCAGGGAAAGTTGTTGCATCCAGGCTGGTGATTGCTTCACTTTTCCCGAATGGAAGTCGAAAGCTGCACCTACACCTAACATCACCAGATTTAGTTGGTTGATGTGATTAGCCATCCACTTTTCCTGTCTCGGGCAACCGATACCTACAAATAGAATTTCAGCACCTGATTCTTTGATCTCCTTGGTGTATTGTTCATCTTCTTCTTTGGATAATTCCCTGAAAGGAGGAGATATTTTACATGCGATCTTAAGTGCAGGAAATCGCTTTTTCAGGAACGTTGAGAACTCTTCTATACTTTCCTGTGTGCCTCCGTATAAAGCAATTTTCAGTCGGGCTTTCTCAGCTGCTTCACACATCCACAGCGTAAGGTCAGGGCCATATACCCGTTGGGCATCTTTGCATCCTAGTATTCTCAAAGCAATGACCAAAGGCATTCCATCTGATGTAACTACATGTGCCTGATTTACAATGTGCTGAAATTCAGGATCATCATAAGCTTCCATACACATATGTACATTGGCAATACACACATAAGTAGGTTGCCGCAGTTTAGCTCGTTCAATTAATCTGCCGGTAACTTCATTATAATTGGAAGCATCTACCTGCATGCCCAGGATATAGCGATTAGTTGGGATTAATCTCATCTTATACTGCTTGTATTTTTAACACATTCTGATAGATATTCATTAGCTGCTGATAATTATGTTCAGCTGTATACTTTTTTAAATAACTGGATCTGGCGGCCTCGCTGAATTTTTGCCAATTTTCATCTAGTGGAAGATTCTTTATTTGGGACAATAAGCTATTTGGGTTTCCCGGAGTAAAAAGCAATCCGTTTTCATTGTGGGTAATTATTTCCGGAATGGTTCCAATATTTGAAGCAATCACTGGAGTTCCGCAAGCCAATGATTCAATGATCGTCATGCCGAAAGGTTCATACCAAATAGAAGGGACAATAACCCCTAGCACTGACTTCATGCGTTCTAAGACTTCCTTATGGCCTGCCTTACCGGAGTACACCAACCCCTTTTGCTTTGAAACCGCCTTTTTTACCAACTTTTCTAAGGGGCCACTTCCTATTATTTCCAGGGAAAATCCTCCGGACTGCTGTGCAGCCAATAGAATGCGGATGCCTTTTTCTTCAGCCAACCGACCCACATACAGAAAAGTACTCTCTCTCTGATTCTTTCCCAGAGAAGGATCTGTAATAAAGTTTGGTTTTATCTCAATCTGATTGGCGGTAAGGTCAAGCGTACTACGGAGTAATTTGTTTTTCTCAAAAACAGACAATGCAATGTAGCGATCTACGTGGTTT
>CAZBIF010000020.1:19921-21130 GCA_964492055.1 uncultured Flavobacteriales bacterium | reverse complement strand
AGTCTCGAATCCCGATAACAATTATGAAGTATGCCCGAATACATTAACCGCTGTGAAACACATTTTTCACAGATCTTACCCTTTCGCAATAGCAAGCCATTGGCACAGATGAGACGATAATTATGTAAGGTCATCACCACTGCTAACTTTAATTCTTTCGCTGCAGTCAGAATGGCTGGGCTAGCCTGATGAAACAGGTTGTGTACATGCAGAATATCTGGTTGAAAATTTTTTACCGTTTCCTTGAATCGTTTTACAGAACTGGAATTATGCAATAGTTTAAAGGGGGAAATTCTACCCTCATTATGAAACTCTAACTTTTCTACTGCATGACCTTTACTTTTTAAAAGTTCGCTCTCTGAGTGGAAAACCTGATCTTCCCCTCCTTCCTGTCTATATTTGTTATGTAATGCTAGGATTTTCATTTATGAAGAGATAGAATGATATAAGCTGATGAGCAGTTTATTCATCTTCGTAGAACTGATTTTTTATTTTCACCTTAACCATTCTCTATTTCTTTAATGAAGCGTGCCGGATTACCCCCCCAGACCTGATGATCAGGTACAGACTTGGTAACCACAGCTCCCGCTCCTATTACAGACTCTTTACGTATGCGAACACCTTTTAAGATGATGGTTCCGGCACCGATAAAACAGTTATCCTTCAATATTGTACTTCTACTATTGATGTCAGGATCATTTGATTTAAGTCGGTTTTGAATATTAATTGAATGAAAATCGGTATCATAAATCTTGCAATTTCCTCCAATGTAAACATTCTCTCCAATTTCAATTTTTGTAGACGCCACAAAAGCGGAATTAGAGATTTTGGAGTTATTTCCTATATTGATCTCAGCCCCTTCTTTGATCCAGAATGAAGAAAAAGACATGCCTCCGATGGGGTTGTTTCTGTAAGTTGAATTAATTATAGCATTGTCCCCAATGTTTAATTTACCTTGTTTGTATATTCGGGGCCTCCCAAAGATCCTTACGTTTTTACCGTATTGATCAAAAAACATTGAGAGGATTATTCTAGAACTAATCGGATAGATCAATTTGTTGGTAACTCCAAGTAGAAAACGGTTCAAGAATGGCGACATTATCTGGGTCATTGGTTTTATTATGGCTACTGTTTCACAGCTGGTTGCTGACATGTGTAATGGCTGATTTAAAACCTGCTAGCATGTTGGATATAGAGGCGGAAGATTCA
>CAZBIF010000020.1:13074-19911 GCA_964492055.1 uncultured Flavobacteriales bacterium | reverse complement strand
CAAGCATATCCGCTGCGTTTTTCCGCATCCAGTTCTGCTGTTCAGGATGGTGCAAATAATCTGCTATAGTTTGTGCCATCAGTTCGTAATTAAAGGCCGGAGCAATTATCCCCGTTTCCGGCAGAATATAAGTTATCTCAGGGCCATGATGAGGGCCATTTTCAGCTTTTTCGAAGGTGGCTACCGGACATTCAAAGGCAAATGCATGATTTACTGACAATCCGACTGCTCCTGGAATGATCATTAAATCAGCGGCATAAAGCATTTTTCCAGTTTCAAATTCATCATGTATTGCACCATAGAAAAAAACATGCTCCCGGAAATTTAACAAAGTGGTTACCTGGGTCTTTAATTTATTTTCCTCAGGCCCACTTCCGATAATATGCAATGCCACATCTAATTGATGCGTAATTTGTAATAGATTTAATATGTCAAATAATTTTTCCGGATGTTTGGAGGCGAGTAACCGTCCAATGTAAATCAGATTGTATTTTTTGCTCCAGTTCAATTGTTTGCGAATGGTCGACCGGCCTGTTTTTTTTAGTTGTTTACGAATGCTTAAAAGTTTCTCCGTATCTAAGGTATTGGATGCAACGAAAAGTTTCTTCTCCGGGAGAAATCCACTCAGGAATTCCTTGGTTTTCGAATCATACAGCAACACGGCACCCGCTTTTTTCATAACATATAATCGAAGTCTGTCCCCTAGACTCCCTGAGGGATCAAAACCACTTTTTCGGTCATAGCCATGGCCCCAGAGGATGTATTGATACCCGAAAATTTTATGTAACCATAATACAAAGAACATGGTAGGCATACCTATCGCCATTTCATGAATGACCACTTTAGGTTTGAACTTCAGAAGTTCTGCAAAAAGCCATAATAACTGATTGGTTTCCCCTTTGCCGTATTGCCATGACTTTACCTGCCTGGAATAAGGGGACTGCGCTTGCTTAATACCACTTTTGTTATTTGAATGAATTAATGTCAAGTCATACGCTGCAGCTAACTTGTCAAAAACCGGCTTGCGGTAATGCGAAAAGATCCGTTGTATGATGAGTACTTTCATGAGCCTGTAAGTCTGCTCTTCAACTGTTCAAGATAAATCCTCATCAGAGGACTTAACCAGTAAATAGGCCAGGCAGGGCCTGCATACCGCCGTGCAAATTCTTTCCACTCCTTGTTCGGTAAACCTTTGGTGGATTTGAGTGCTTTCAGGCGATCTTTGGTTTTTAGCGAGGTGTCTCGCCAGGTTCCGGAAGGTGAATTTTTTGAGCAACTACCGATAAACTCAGGTGCCACCCAGATAGCACAACCCTCAGCTTTTGCCCTTAAGCCATAATCAAAGTCTCCCATGGCGTGGGTAAAATAGGAATCCAGATTGCCAATGCGTTCAACAACCCCTTTGTGAATCAGTACGCAATTGCCGTTCATTGTTTCACATGATTTTATATCCTGAGCGGGTTCAACTAAATCAAATCTCAGTTTCTTTATTCTGGAATTACGTACAAGACCACCATACGTGAGTTTACCTGAATCGGGGTCGCAAGTTGACCCTACAATAAGGAATGGATTTGAACTTTCTTCCTTTGCCCTGCTAATACTTTTTTTTAGGAGGTCCCAGGCATGATTGAAAAGAAGCGTATCATCGTTTACCCACAGATAATAGTCGAAGCCTTTTTGAATGGCTGCTTCAAATGCTCTATGCATTCCTCCATTCCAATATAAATTGCCATCTCCGTGTAAAATGGTTACCTCTGGAAATTTATTTTTGACGGCATCGGAAGTTCCGTCCCGGCTACCATCATCAACTAAAAAAACTGAAAGATTGGGAATGTTGGCATTGTAGAGATGGGTTATACAATCCAGTGTTTTATGTTTGCGATTATAACATGTTAACAGGGCTGCCACTTCAATCATGCTGCTTCTTTAAAGGGGTAAATACTATTTTATTTATTGGTAATTCTGATTGGCTTAAATAGATTCCCAATAAGGCAATAAACAGTGTACCAACATAACTGAAGAGATTATTATCCAAAAATTGAGAGATTGTAAATCCCAGAATGATTGCGATCAGGGAATAACTGATTTCCGACTTATTTTTATGCTGAATAATAATTATCTGCTTCATTGCTTTATAATATAGGATAATTCCTATAAGGCCCATTTCCAGGAAAATCTGCAGAAAACTGGAATGTAAATTTCCCAGTACATCCACAAGAACATTATCCCTAAAGTAAAAAAGGCCAAAACCATGAATTAATCGCCAGGGTTGCGAAAATGCATGTTCCAATGCCACCAGCCAGGTCAGGTACCTGGATGTCGTATTCCCAGTATCTTCCACGTAGGTATTGATCTTGGTAAAAGCCAGTGCGATCACCAATAACAATGATATAATTAAAACACGCTTTAATACTACGTTTTTGTTAAAAGAGAAATACTGAAATAATAAAACTACTATGGCCGAGATCAGCGCTCCTCTGGAAAACGTACATATAATACCTATGAGAATAATAGCGGAAGATATAAGATACCTTTTTGCATGCTTGTTATTCAGCCACAATCCAAAAGCTACCGGCAAAGCCAGTATAAGAAATCCGGCCAGACCATTAAAGTGTTCAAAAGTGCCGCTGGCCATGATGGTTTCTTTCGAAAATAAAGGGATCAGATAGGCAAAATAATTTCTTGGTTCCTGATATAGCCCTTTTTCTAAAATTTCCGGGATGGGATATTGAAAAAGAACCTGTGTAACTCCAAGCAAACTTTCAAAAACAGCAGCGACCACAAAAACATTTACGATGGATTGAAATACCTTTTTACTATTGATATTCAGAAAGATCAAGAAAAATATTATCCTGCTTAATGGTACGAGTAAAACTTGATAATCAGCCAATGCTTCTGCAAAACTTCTGGCGAAAAAAACACTCACCAGATAATAGGCCAGAAAAAGGAACATAAAGCCCACATTTTTAAAAGTATATTCAGTGAAAAGGATTTTAATGGAAAGATTGGATCCGAAAAGGAAAGCGAAAATGGCCAGCAGACCACTAATAAAGCCGGTTGAGTGATGTAAAACGGGAACCAAAGGAAAAAAAGCCATGCATACCAGGGCAAAGAAAAGATAATAACGATATGATTGTTGAATGATCAAACTGAACTCTGATAGGAATTAAAAGAATTACCGCTTAGCTAAACTCTTTTCAGGCATTACTTATTAGAACTATTTTTTATAATGTGACGGTAAAGGTCAAGATGTTTCTCTACAATGGAGTCAATACTCAAGAATTCATTAGCAAATTTAAGCCCTGCTTGAGCAAACTGCATTCTGATCGCCTGATTTTCTATGGCATAAACCATTTTCTTATATATCCTTTCGGGATGGTTAATGTCTACCAGAAATCCGCGTTTGCCAAAATCCAATAGCCAGGGGACCGCACCGGAATTACTGCCTCCAATAACTGGCAGACCGATGGACAAAGCTTCTGCTATAACGTTGCCAAATGACTCTTCTTTTGAGGGGTGTAATAACAAGGTGGAGTCAGAAAACTCTATCCTTAAATCTTTATTGGATATTCTACCCAAAAATACAACCCCTTCATCAAATCCGAATTTTTTTGCCCATAAATGGGCTATTTCACCTTCTCCGAAATCCTGACCTGCTAAATAATATTTTGCGTTCGGTGCATATGCTTTTCGAAAAAGTGAAAATGCTTTTATTCCACTTTCTGGATTTTTAATTTTCCCCCATCCGTTCATTACAGAAATAATCTTTATTTCTTTAGATTCCTTTTTTTTGATTGAAGGATACTGAATTACTGAATTAAAAATAATGGGATAGGTGGAATTAAATATCTGATTGAGATAAGGGGAGTTGACGATGAATTTATCCCCTTTCTTCATTACCTTTTTATTCAATAAATAGCGGCAGAAACGGTATAGGTCACGTTTCAGGAGAAGAACTTTCCAGGCAGAGTCCCTTAAGGTGATCACATAGGGAAGTCCACTGCTAATAGCTCCGTCTGCATATTCATAGCCCCACTGAGCATGAATAATATCAGGCTGACAAGATTGGGCAAAGGTTGAAATAGATGCTGCCTCCTTTTTGAACAAATCCAGCATTCTGTACCTGGCTTTTCTGCGATAGGGGGCAAAAAGTATAGAAAGGCGATCTCCATTTGCAGTCACAGGTTCCGTTATTTCAGGCGTAAGGGTTAAAACAGTCAATTGTATGTCATGTTTCAGTAAGCCTAAAATCAGATTGTCTACGGCTGTACCTCCACCCATTCCTTTGGGCAGTTTATTTATTTCATGCAATTCTGACTTATAGAGTCTTGTCTCTATAGGACCGGCTATGGCAATATGTAAGGGTTTAGCACGATTCACTTTCACGCTCAAGCCAAGGGTTTTTTAATTGATTATTTCTCATGGGTTGATGCTGGCTCATGGCCTTAATCATATAGGAGAAGGTATGCTTAAAGGTCATGTGATTATTTACCCAGTTGCAAGCAGTTTTTCCTATTTTATCCAATTCATCCTGGCTTTTGCGTAGCATTTCTTTTGCTTTTATCACCGCTTCATCAACGTTTTCAAACCAAACTGGGGTATCAGGGGGGAAAATTCTATCAACCCCTTTTTCAGCATGATAAAGCACCGGTACTCCACTTGCTAATGCAATGGGTAGGCGGTTCGAAAAATAGTAGGGGGCATGTAAATTATTACACCCTAAAATCAGCCTGCCTCGGTAATAGGCTTTTGCCTGATCAACAAAGGGCAATATACCTTTCGCGAAAGGGCCGTTCCAGCCCGCGCCAAAAACAGCAAATTTTTCTCCGAATTCTTGATAAAATCTGTCCACCAGCTGCTTCCTTAACCTAGTTCCCGGCATGGTCAGAAATGGAATTTTCCGTATGATGTTATTACCGATCATTACTACATCATAGTCTAATTTCCGGTTTTTTCCGGCTTCCTTAAATCTTTGGGGAGAGGTGGCTGCAGGCACATATCGAATATCTTGGCAGCCCGCTTTTTTAAGTTTTGTGGTCATACTACCAAAACCCTGACAAAAAATTATATCACAAAATTTACAGAGGTCTATTATATTTCTAGGTAGCTTCTTATAGGGGCTTTGGTAAATGTCTCCATCCCAATAGCCCATAATTGCATTTGCATACTGTCTACGGAAGTGAGAGAGTTTCTCTTTAGTAAATTTTAATTTGTTCGTATGAGACCATAGGATTAAATCCGCCTGAAATTTTAGCAATATTGAATTGATTATTTGCAAAATTTCACTGGTGGATTTACCTTCGTTGATGTACGCAAGAAAGGGGATTACCTGGTATTCTGCCAGCTCCCCCTTTTTCTTTAATTCATCAAGGGCACTATAGATATCATCATGTGATCCTCTTCTGGCTTCGTTTAATAATAGGAGCAATTTCATTTCTTAGTAGGGGAGGGGACCCGTAAATATTTGATTAACAAAGTAATTATTTTTCCTTTGGCATTTTTTGGGCCTACTTGTATATTCTGGGCTAGTCGGTTAAACAGGTAAATTCTTAATCGGTGATTAAGTTTTAATTTTAGAAAAAGAACCAGACCAAAGGCTCCTATAAGGACCTGAACTGATAAAATTATGTAAACTGAAATTTTCATCTGGCCCAAGAAAAGACCCGTTAAATAAATCGGTATTCCTATTAAAAAAGCCGTGATCATCCCCGGATAATAAGTTCTAAAAAGATCAGATGGTGGAACTTCCAGGATAGATTTAACTACGAGGATATATGCAAAATGGCGTATGATTTGAGCTAAAAGGAGACTGCCCGCCATATAAAGAATCCCGTATTGTTTTGTGAAAAATAAACCGGCTGAAAGTAATACAAGATAGGTTAGTTGCAATTTAAATTTACCTCTTAATCTGGCTGTTGCCTCGCAGACAATTCCACCATAATGGGATAAGAAATTAATGCCGGCAGCAATGGCCAGCAATCGTAGAATAGGGATCACCGGTTCCCACCCTTTTCCCAGAAGCACTAGTACTATAGTATCAGCAGCTGCAACCATTCCAATGGATACGGCAAGAATTAAATATACCAATAAAGAAAAAGAAGATAAATACACTTTTCGCAAACGAACCCTATCATGCTGAATTTTACTAAACGCTGGAAATAAGACTTTTGAAAAGGAACCGCTGAGGTATTCGATGGGCAAGTTTACTACCATGAAGGCGCGGTTGTAAAATCCTAAAAGCCGGTCTCCCAGGTATCTGCCAATAAGCATAGTGTCAATAGAGGAGCTTAAAAACTCAACAAATCCAATAAGTGAGACCCTGCTTCCGAATGCATATAAAGATTTAAAGTATTTCCACTCAAAGACCGGGACTAGTGAATGACGAACTACCAGATAGGTTAGAATAGCCTGTACGAGATGCTGTGTCAGCATGGCCGCAGCCAGGCTCCAAACCCCCATTTCATTGATGGCCATAGGGATACCAACTCCAACATAAGCGATAAGAAATACGATCATTTCTATTATTGAAAGGGTTTGGAAGTGCATTTTTTTTCGCAGCAAGCTTATGCTCACTGTTGATAAGCCGGTGAATAGAAATGACAAGGACATGAACTTTATTACAGGTACAACTTCATCATTTTTTAAAAGCATGCCTGCCAAAGGAGAAATAAGGTAGAATAACGTACCGAATAAGAGACCTAAGGCAAGGGAGGAAGTAAATGCAGCCCTCACTTCCTTTTCGGTAAATTCGGTTTTTTGAATAATTGCAGGACCGACACCCATCTGGGCAAAGTAGCGTCCGAACCGTAACACTATGGTTGCTAAAGCTAGAATACC
>CAZBIF010000020.1:11803-13064 GCA_964492055.1 uncultured Flavobacteriales bacterium | reverse complement strand
GTGCAGGCAGTAATCTGGCCATAACTGAGGTATATCCTATCTGCAAGACAGAAACTACAACCAGGGAGAAAGTACTCCAGCGAATACCTTTAAGTACCTGAGAGGTAATGTTCTCCTTTAGTGGGTATTGGGTAGGCACTTGTCTTGGTCTGTATTTATAACCCGCCTTTTCTTAAGCGATCATAGAAATCCCTGAAATAGGGGCCGTACAGTGCTGCAGTTATTCCAACTACAAGGCCTCCCAGCCCAAAAAGCAGGATGATTAATAGTTTACGGGGTGAACTCTTCTTCAGGGGAATTTGTACCGGCTCCAACACCTTAAAGGCAGGGGTTTTCTCTTGCACTTTAATACGGGTTTCTTCCAATTGCTGCGATAATCCGTTGTACAAATTGAAAGTCAGGTTATATTCGGCTTCCAGCCTTTCTTTCTCAGCCTGGGCGCGGGCCAGGGTCAGGTTTTGATTCCGGTCATTAAATAGGGCTAATTTTTCCTGCGCTTCGTAAAATCGCTCTTTGGCATCCTCATACCTTCCCTGAATGAATTCCTGATTGGCTCGTTCCTTATCTGTTTTAAAGGCGATGGAGTACTCCATAAGGTAATTTAAGGTCAAGGTAGCAACCTGGGCAGCCATCTTTGGTTCCGGCATCATTACATGTAACTCTACAATCCCGATTTCCTCATCAAGTTTGACGGTTATTCTATCATTTAAGATATTGATCACGGTGAGTTGCTTTTTGGTCAACTGAATCGGCATGTTTTCTACCTCGGTGAAAGAAGTGTCAGCCTCTTTTTTTTCCCTCAATAAGCCCATTATCTTATCGGGTAATTCAATGGTCCATGATCTTAAAAACCCCCCAAATCCGCTGCGATGATAGGTGTTGAAATAGTCAAATACCTGCATATTGGAATCCGTTTCTTCAACAGCAACCGACTGGGAGGAGATGTATAACAAAAAAGGTGTACTGTTCACCACGTTGGGATATAGGCCCGGCGGAATGCCTTCGTTTGAGGAGGGGCCGCCCAGGGAAATCCCTCCCAGTTTTCCAAACTGCTTAAGTAGGCCGGAGGCACCGGGTTCAAAGGAATTGCTTACCGGTAAGATAACTGCCCGTGATTTATATTCTTCAGGATTGAATAAAAAAGCGAACAATAAACCAATTACTAAACCGCCACCAATATAGAAAGCTATTTTTTTCCGGTTGATGAGGATCAGTTGCAAGTTCTCGAATAAAGAAAACTCTACCTCCTGCATCTCCGGTT
>CAZBIF010000020.1:0-11793 GCA_964492055.1 uncultured Flavobacteriales bacterium | reverse complement strand
ATTGCATAGTTAATTAAGGCCTATTGCACTATTGATTGGTTTGGAGTATATTGACAATGATCAATCCAAGTGTGGCAATTCCGGTAGTCCAACCAATTACTTCCTGGGTGGATATCTCCCGTTTTTCCGGTTTGGTAGGGACATACACTTCAGCTCCCGGCTCTACATTGGGGTAAAATTTCAGGCCAAGTATACTCGATGTACTTTTCACATATCCATTCGCATATTTCACTATGGTTTTTCGGGGAATTGCCTCAGAAGTAAACCCCCCGGCACTATTGATGTAATTTTTCAGACTTTTTGACTTGTGATAATTCGTTGATACAGGGAATAATACCTCTCCATTGATACGCACGGTTTGAAGTTCCTTAGGCACTACAAGTTTGTCACCCGGCAATAAAAAAAGATCTTCCTCGGAATATGGTTTTTTTAAGATGCTGGGAAGATTAATGCCTATATTCTCGGTTTTGTTCTGGTAATTCCTTACCAGCCTCGCTCCTTTTGGGTAGGCAAATTCGTTTAGGCCCCCTGCTCTATTTACCAGATCAGACAGGCGCTCATTCTTGGCTTGTAATACATATTCGCCAGGAAACTTAACATTCCCTTGAATGTAAACGGTTTGTTGCACTTCATAGCTGGGGGCTCTACGCACATACACTTGATCAAAGGGATTTAAGATAAATTCACCTCCCGCTGAATCGATAGCCAGGTTTTCATCTACTTTAAACTGATATAACTTTGCAATTTGATTATATTCATTGCTTTCTGTTACCCGGCGGGCTACTTCAATCCGGTCTACTGAAGCAGATTCGACAAAACCACCGGCTTTTAAAATAAGCGATTGCAATGACATGTTTTTATAGTAAGGATAGGTGCCGGGGTATTGTATATCCCCTTCTATATGCACTTCGTAGTTTTCCTGCAAATCATACCGGGAGGAAATCTTAATAACATCTTCGCGCTGGAGTTTTATATCTTTTAATTCTCCTGAAAGTACCCTATTCAGATCAACGGCGATAATCTCCAGGGACTGGTCCGGTAATTCCCTGATTATTTCTGCCCTTTGTGTAAAAGCGGATGGTTTTAAACCATCGGCCTTAGCTATTAGTTCCTTCAGGGTCAAATTAGGGGTGAGTTCGTATTCCCCATCCCTAAAGACAGCGCCGGAAATAGTCACCCTGTTTTGATATCGGTCCAGGATACTTCCTACCGATACTACATCTCCATTTTGCAGTTGAATAGTATCCCGTTGGGAAGGTAGCACATCAAGCACCAGCATCTCTTTGGAGGCATAGCGCTGTATACTTAAGCGATTGGTGTAGGCCTGCTTGGTAAATCCCCCGGCATGGGCAATCAAATCGGACAATCCTTCGCCATTTATGGATTCATAAAGGCCGGGTCGTTTTACTTCCCCAAGGATTTCGATCCTTTTTTGGAAAGTAGGGATTCGGATCAGGTCCTGGTCTTTAAGACGTATATTGCCGCTACTGGAACCTTTAAGTAAAAAATCGTAAACGTCTATCGTAGAGATCACATTTTGATTCCGAATAATTTCAATATTTCTAAAAGAACCCAGAAGGGAAGGCCCACCGGAGAGATATAAGGCATTAAATGCCGTGGCAAGTGAAGGAAGCGTATAGGTGCCGGGAGACATTACTTCACCAATCAGGGTTACTTTAATGTTCTTTAACCGCCCTAATGTTATCTGTGCAAAGGTATTCGGGGAGGGACCTGTAAGCCCGGAATAGAACTGGGATAATTTGTTTATGATTTTATGCTCGGCCTCGGCTAACGTTAAGCCAGCCACCTGAATTGGGCCAATATTGTCTAAGCGAACGGCCCCGTTTCTATCGATCACCTTTGCGAAATAGTTTCTTGAGGCTCCCCAGATATCTATGATCAGGTGATCCCCAACGCCCAGTTGATAATCCTCCGGTGGGGTCATGTTAATGCTAGGTTCAAAGGTCAGTTTTTTGTTATTAAACAAATTAGAGCCATATACTCGCTTTAGTTCTGGGGAAAGTTCCCTTTCTGACTTCCCCGAAACTTCAGGCTTAAGCAATGTGTCAGCTAATTCCGGCATTTTTTCAACTTCTTCCCGGGCGGTGGGTGGGGTAGGGGCATTTTGTATTTCCTTAATCCTTTGCCTCAATTTCTCCAGCTCGGATTTCGGCATGTTATTTAACAATGCTAATTCTTCTAGTTCCGTTTCGGTAAGGCCGGATTTTTCCAATTCAATGAGTAGGGACCTGATTTCCTTATCGGAGAGTTTTTCCACTTTAATCTGGCTTAAATCCCTCTGTAAAAAAGATCCCTGTTGAGCCATCCCCAGAAAGGGAATAATAAGCATGGCCAATAATATACATAGGCTCTTTCCCAAGAAAGAAAATCTTGAGCATATCGGGGGGTAGGTAGTATAAAAAACAGTCTGTTTTAATTTGCTAGTAATGGAATACATGAAAGGATTTTTCCCTTATTGAAAGTAACATAAGGGGGTGAAAAATATGAAGTTGCAAAGTTATAAAAAAAACAATAATTAAGAATATTTGATGGTAACTCTAGAAAAGGCCAAAAATTGTACTAATTTTTTTTGATAAATTTATCATTCTAAGTTCTTTTTTAGGATTATAATATGTCGACTTTTGCGGCCGACAATTTATAAATGTTTTAGCCGTTATAAATTGGCAACTACATTCAAATTAAAAAAAATATAGATTACCACCCAACCCTTTCACTCTTGATTGCGTCTTAATAAGCAGTCTGAATAACTACCTCATTATGCTTAATTTCTACTCAAACAACATTCGCTTTATTTATAAAATTGGCGATATTATTCTTCTCAATCTTTCTTTTCTGCTTTGTTTTTTTTCATTTAATCTTGGCTTAACTACTGCTTTAGTTAGTAATTACCTGGTTCTCTTCTTATTCTTTAACATCAGTTGGATCATACTCTTTTCCTTTAATGGAACCTATAAGATATACCGGGTAACTAAGCTCACTTTGGTGATACAAAATATAGTAGTACAGATAATATTGCATTTCTTGATAGTAAAAGCAATGATTGGTCTGACTGATCTATTTTCAGGAATCCAAACATTCCTGTTCGCAACTTATTTGCTGTTGATTGTTCTTTTGCCCTTTTTTCACTGGTTCCTCACTCAAGCGATAAGAACATACCGGGCTAAAGGAAACAGTTACCGACGGGTGGTAATTATGGGTGCAGATAAAACTTCCCAGAATCTGGCCACATTTTTTCATGTTCATCCTGAATTCGGTTATTCCCTGAGAGCTCAGTTTGGCAGCCGCAAAAGAACTAATAGTGCTTCTCAACCAGCACTAAATAAATTAAAGGCCTATGTGCTCACCAATGAAATAGAAGAAATATATTGTTCTATGGCAAGATTTTCTGAATCGGAACTAGCTGATCTTATTGGATTTGCTAATAGGAATCTGATACAATTGAAATTATTGCCTGGTTTAAAGGGATTTAATAAGGATAGGTATAAATTGGATTATTATGGAAAAATACCGGTTCTCATTCCAAGGAACCTGATCCTGGAGGACATGAGATATAGCATAATGAAAAGAATATTTGATGTTGTGATTTCAGCGTTCATTATTGTTACGCTTTTGTCCTGGGTAATTCCAATTCTGGCTTTGATCATTCACTTTGATTCCAAAGGGCCGATATTCTTTATGCAGAGAAGGTCAGGGTTTAAAAACAGGGATTTTTACTGTTTTAAGTTACGGACCATGTATTCGGATGCCGGCAGTTCTTTTAAACAAGCCTCCAAAGGGGATGCTAGGATAACACGAGTGGGAGCGTTTCTGCGTAGTACCAGCCTCGATGAATTGCCGCAGTTTTTCAATGTCCTTTCAGGCGATATGTCAATAATAGGTCCTCGTCCTCATCCTACAGAAATGACAAGCCAGTATAAACCTATTATTGAAGATTACATGGCCCGGTTATCAGTAAAACCTGGTATCTCAGGCATGTCACAGGTATTTGGGTTCCGGGGTGAAACCAAAGAATTAACCCAGATGCGGAACCGCGTGAAAATGGATAATTTTTATATCCAGAAGTGGTCTTTCTGGCTGGATGTAAAAATCATTTTCTGGACGGTTAGAAGTTTAATCAAAGGACAGGAGGAAGCATATTAGTCAATGAGGTTAAGGGATTCTGCGAAAGTGGCGATCAAGGTACGTGCCCAGCCGGCTTTATTGTCAGTAACATAATCATTCCTTACCTCCAGTTCTATACCAGCGTAATTTTCCGAAAATGCTTTCCGCAAATAGGTAGTGAAGCCATCCGCGGTCCCTTTATAGGGGTAATTGAAACGTACACCCAGTGCCGGTTCTCCTAGTTTGATCTCCTGTTTCCAGCGTTTGCAAAAGGATTTTTCCAGCTCATTCGCCGGATCATACAGCAATCCTATCTCTGCTTCCCTTTTTTTACCCTCCAGTTCAGGGGTGAAGGTATGTACAGAGAGATGCAATACCTTCTGCTGCCTTTCGATCGCTTGCCTGATTTTATTTTCTATTTTATCCCGGTAGGGATGGTAGATCGTATTGAGAATCTGTTCTTTTTCATTTTCGGAAAAGGATTTGCTGATCACGGAAAACAATTGGGGGTGATGGGTTGAGCGATTGAGTTCAATCAACAAACGACTGTATTCACCTGCCAGATTAAAATCTGGCTTTAACTGCTTTACAAATGCCTGATAAATTTGCGTTGCGCCAATGTCGTAGCCTCGATGGGAGTCCAGCAGCTTTTGCTCTCCCTCAAAATACTTTTTATACTTATCAGGTATAGCGTTGGCAGCGTGTTCACAGCTGATCAGTAAAAAGCTTTCAGGCATGGAAAGGGGTATTCCTTGCGAGACAATCAATAAGCTGCCGGTAAACTTGCAGGATACGATCCTTAGTGATATCCGTTCCCAAGGCCTTTACGATCCTGCTGGAAAGGGTTCCTTCTTCCAGGATTAGCTGGAGCGCATCATTTGTGACCCCGGTGATTTTAGCAATGTGTTGCCATACCTCCCTGGCAGTCATGGAGGTATCAGCTATGCCCCATAGTTTCAGGTAGTCGGTTTGATCGATCACTGCTTCTTCTGCAAGGGTAATGGTAGCTTCAAAAATGGGATACAGGTCTTTTTCATGCCAGTTTTGCAATTCCTCTTTTTCACTGTTGATCAGCCATTTTAAGGCGGCTACCACGGTTTCTACGATGCCCACATCCATAAAGGGGCATTCCTGGATATCCATGATCCGTATCTCGATGGCCATGCGATCAAAACGCGCAATGGCACCCCGGGAATTGAGGAAGTATTTATCCAGTACCTGTTCCTTGTCGTAAGGACGGATGGCCGTTTTAATGGGCTCGAAGATCATGCTTTCATAGGCTTCCTTGCTGAAGGCCTGTTCCGGGATCACCATCCCACCGATCTGGGGGATCCTGCGCTGGTTTTGCCGGTAGTAATCCAGGCGTTTGTTTCTAAATTCCTGCAATTGACCATCCAGCAGGGGAGAACTGGCGCAGATTGCCGGCAGCAAAGGCAATAGTATCCGAATGGCAGCATGCAGCCGGGCAAACTCAACATCATTAGAGAAAGGCAGGTTGAGGTGGGTGCTTTGTAAATTGCTCCAGCCGTGACCTTTACACCCAAAGATCCGGTCGTATAAGGCATACACTTCGTTGTATTCATGCGGCCAGATCACGGTTTCCTTCAAGGGATCCATCAGGGGATGCGCCGCCCCCGGCATTAGACAGGCATTATGGGAAGCCAGTTTTTCGTTGATCAGGCGCACATTTTCCGCAAAACGGTCGGAGAGGGGTGCCAGGTCTTTTGCCGGGCCATTGGTTTTGACCTCAATCACATGGCTCACCAGCTCATTCGACCAGGCGATGGGCCCGTTCTCCACATCTGCGGTAACCTCACCGGCTTCGTTTTGCAGTACTTTTTCCGCTATCGGGCGCACCTGCAAATTATCCCGGTCTACGATCATGTACTCCAGTTCCACCCCGTAGCCCTCAAATAACTTCAATGGTTCAGGCATGTTTTTCACTTTCCAGTTTCTGCTGCATCAGCTTGTTCTTAAAATAGCTCATCACTTTGTGGTAAAGATCATCTTTGATCAGCCGGTCTTCGTAGCCACAATCCATGCTTGGGTTATCGTTGATTTCGATGATGTAAGGTTTTCCGTCTTTGAATTTGGCATCCACTCCATACAGACCACTACCAATGAGGTTAGCTGCCTTGAGGGATGTTTGCAGGATCTCCTGGGGCACCTTGTCAAGCGGAACACATTCCACGTTGCCGTAATTTTCATCCGAACTATCCGCCCAATTATAGATCTGCCAGTGGTCTTTGGCCATCAGGTATTTACAGGCGTAAAAGATCTCCTGGTTGAGAATGCCGATGCGCCAGTCGTAGTCGGTAGGCAGAAACTCCTGTCCAATGATCAGTTCTGATTCCTTCAGCAATCCGCTGAGTTTTTGTTCGTATTCCTCCATACTGCTCACTTTCACCACCCCCTGGGAGAAAGAACTGTCAGGCTTTTTAAGCACACAAGGGAAGTTGAGATATTCGGCGGCCTTCTCCTTGTTTTCTTTATGGATAATGATGGATTTGGGGGTAGGTATCTTGTTTTTTTGCAGCAGTTCCGCCAGAAATACCTTATTGGTACACCGCAGTATGGAACTGGGGTCGTCCAGTACCACAAGCCCTTCTGCTTCAGCCTTGCGGGCGAAACGGTAGGTATGGTGGTTCACTGCCGTGGTTTCCCGGATAAAAAGGGCATCAAATTCCAGTAATTTATTAAAATCATCCTTACCGATCAGTTCCACATAGAAACCCAGCTTCTGAGCAGCTTCCGTGAATTTTTGTATGGCAGTGCGGTTGGAGGGAGGGGATTCTTCTTTGGGGTTCACCAGAATGGCCAGATCGAAGACCGACTTGGAACTACGGGCTGTATCGTATCGCTTTTTTTGCAGGTATTCCCCGGCCACATCCTTGAAAAAATCCGCATGGTCTTCCGGTATTTCCGATAAGCCCAGTGGACGGATGGTGTTCAACAACCATTTGTCCTTGAATTGAAATTCCGCTTTGAACAAGGGCAATTGAAAAGTATTATAAAGCTGACGGGATAATTTTTCATAGTGCTTGGCCACGTTCTCCCCGAAGTAAACACTTAAGATAAAAGCGGTACTGCGGATCGGCTTAAGACTTTTCTGGATCAGTTCCTCCAGGTCTTCAGAAAGCACGCCCATGAGTTTTTTATAGCGAAAATCCTGCAGGGTACGCAGGTTGGGAATTATCTTGTGGCCCCGTGCTTCCGCAAGCAGGGAAACATAATAGCCGATTCCCTGGTATTGGGTATTCTTGCAAAGATTGAATACCCTCACGTTGCTCATTTCCGCATATTTCTTATCCGTGAGGTAGTCGCGGGCCTCTGCTACAGAAATACCATCGGTGGGTAAGCCCCATTCGGAGAGACGGTTGACGATGATCAGTTTTTTCACGATTTTTTAGGATTGATCAATAACAGGTTGGCATCATAGGTTACTATGCCCAGCATGATGGAATTGATGAGGCGATACCGGTTCACTGCGTAATAATTGGTGCCGGAAACTGGGTTATCTCCATAGGGATCTGCTACTTTAATGTAGTTTTTATTTTCATCAAAGCCGTGCAAAACTACAAAATGACCGGTAGGATAACCCCCTATATCGTTATCCCGCATATCGTTGTTCTCCAGGGTTTCTTCTCTGGAGGTATTATATAAGTAAGTAGCACTAAGGCCGGTAAGTATAGGGCCTGACTTAAACAGGGTTCTGAGCAGGGAGGTGGTGAGGTCGCGGCTTTTTAATTTGCCACCCATTTCGAGAAAATCGAGATAGGCATCGGTGGCATCACTCACCCGGCTATCGGGTTTAGCCTCTTTTTGACGCCGTAGCCGATCCATTAATTCCTCTTTGTCGTCGGCCGGGAACCAGCTCGGATCAAACATTTCTACATTGTAACTATAAATGGTGGCATGATACCCCCGCTGCAGAGCGTGATTGGCCAGGAGCACCGAAAGCGTTCCTCCGTGCTCCAGAGTCTCTACCTCTTTGATGATCTGTTCCAGGGATAAAATATCATCAAAGAAATTATAAACAGCCTGCAGGCAGGTAGGTCCACAGGTGTAGTCGTTGGGCTGGGTCAATATTTGCAGGTGATTCACAAGGCAAAGATTAATATTTATATAACATAAGAGATGATATTACGGCTTTTGCAGAAAATTTTTTCCAAGTAAATAGGTGGAATATACCTTTTACCAGTAAATAAAACCTACTTTTGAACTTTAATATCTAATAATAACAATGAATAAAGGAACAGTAAAATTCTTTAATGAATCCAAAGGTTATGGTTTTGTTAAAGAGAGTGAAACAAACAAAGAATATTTCGTGCATGCTTCAGGTCTGGTAGACCAGATCAATGAAGGTGATGAAGTAGAATTCGAATTGGAAGAAGGCCGTAAAGGCATGAACGCCGTTAAAGTAAAACGCATTTAATCTCCGATCATAAAATTTTAAGCAACCCCTCCTGATGTGAATTCGGAGGGGTTTTTTTATACCTTATCCACTGCTAACTTATAAGTTGGATCTTCCAGCACATTCACATCAATGATCTCTTCCGCATTGCGCAATAGTTTGCGACAATCGCTGCTGAGATGGCGCAGGTGAATTTTCTTACCTACTTTCTGATATCTTTCCGTAAGCTTATTGAGGGCCTCAATGGCAGACATATCCACCACCCGGCTTTCTGCAAAGTCGATGATCACTTCAGGCGGGTCATGGTGAACATCAAACTTCTCGTTGAATACACTGGTAGATCCGAAGAATAATGGTCCATAGATCTCATAATGTTTGACCCCTTGATCATCGATGTATTTACGGGCCCGTATGCGTTTGGCGTTATCCCAGGCAAACACCAGGGCAGCGATGATCACTCCGATCACTACTGCCAGGGCCAGGTTGTGCAGTACCGCAGTAACCAGGGTCACCACCACCATCACAAAAATATCGGATTTGGGCATTTTATTGAAGGTTCTCAGGCTGGCCCACTCAAAGGTGCCTATGGATACCATGATCATCAGGCCGGTAAGGGCAGCAATAGGCATCTTCTCTACCACAGAAGCACCATACATAATAAATACAAGCAACATGAGCGAAGCTACAATTCCCGAAAGCCTGGCACGTGCTCCCGAGGAAATGTTGATCAGGCTTTGCCCGATCATGGCACAGCCTCCCATACCGTAAAACAGTCCTGACAAGGTATTGGCAATGCCTTGGGCTACGGCTTCTTTGTTACCCCTGCCGCGGGTTTCGGTAATTTCATCGATGATATTCAGGGTCAGTAAACTTTCGATCAGGCCTACACCGGCTACGATAGCGGCATAAGGAAAGATGATCGTCAGGGTTTCCCAGGATAAAGGTACTGCCGGCAGATGAAAAGGAGGGAAGCCACCTTCAATGGAAGCGATATCACCCACGGATCTGGTTTCAATGCCGAAGACGAGTACCAGGCCGAAAATGGTAAGTATGGCCACCAAGGAAGCGGGAATGGCTTTGCTGAGCCGGGGCAATAACCAGATGATAGCCATGGTAAGCAGCACCAGCCCAAGCATAATGAACAGGGGCTCACCCTGCATCCAGCTGCCGTCAGCATCTTTGAAGCTAACTAGCTGGGACATAAAGATCACCACCGCCAGGCCGTTCACAAAACCGAAGATCACTGGCTGGGGCACCAGCCGCATCAGCTTTCCCAAACGCAACAGTCCGGCAGTAATTTGCAACAGCCCCGCCAGGATCACAGCAGCGAAAACATACTCCACTCCATGGTCTTTTACCAGTGAAACCAGTACTACGGCTACAGCACCGGTAGCGCCGGAAATCATACCCGGCCTCCCGCCCAAAATGGAAGTTACTAATCCCATCACAAAGGCAGCGTATAATCCGATCAGGGGAGAAAGTCCGGCGATCAGGGCAAAAGCAACGGCTTCAGGAACCAGGGCAATGGCTACCGTGAATCCGGAAAGGATCTCATTCTTATAATTTACCTCTTGCTTGAGATCAAATAGCTTGAAATAGGGCTTTAATTTATTCATCCGGATTTTGAAGCGGGAAGGTTAAATATGGTTAAAGAAAAAAGCCTTTTCCGAATCATCCGGAAAAGGCTTTGCTATAATATAAATACGATATTATTTAAATGAATCAACAATAGCTTTGAAAGCCTTAGGCTCATTCATGGCTAAATCAGCCAGTACTTTACGGTTCAATTGATTGCCGCTCTTGGTGATGTGGCCCATAAACTCAGAATAGGACATTCCGTGCTCCCTGGCACCGGCATTGATCCGCTGTATCCACAGCGCCCTGAAATTGCGTTTTTTGTTTTTACGGCCTACGTAGGCGTATTGCATGCCTTTTTCTACCGCGTTCTTGGCTACGGTATGAACATTTTTCCTTCTTCCGAAGTATCCTTTGGCTTGCTTAAGGATCTTTTTTCTGCGGGCTTTAGCCGCTACTGAATTTACTGATCTTGGCATTTTCTTTCGTTTTTTGAATAACCGCGGTCGTTAAACACTTGCAGGCGGGTATCCGGGTTTTACTGATAATTTTAATTTACGATAACCTGGATCGATCTTACTTCATGCACAATTGCAACTTGATATTGGGCTCATCGGCTTTATGTACCAAGGTGAACTGTGTCAAATTGCGCTTTCTTTTGGTCTCTTTCTTGGTAAGAATGTGACTCTTGAAGGCATGCTTCCGCTTGATCTTACCAGTTCCAGTAAGCTTGAATCGCTTTTTTGCACTGGAAACGGTCTTCATTTTTGGCATTACTTTTTTATTTAATTTATACTAAGTTAATTACTTACTCTTTTTCTTGGGGGCCAGCATCATGATCATGCGTTTACCCTCCATTTTAGGCATGGACTCTACCGTAGCAATGTCTTCCAGTTGCTGCGCCAGTTTCAATAGCAGGATCTGTCCACTGTCCTTGAACAAAATTGAACGCCCTTTAAAAAACACGTAGGCTTTTACTTTGGCGCCCTCTTCAATGAACTTTTCGGCATGCTTCAACTTGAAGTTGAAATCGTGATCATCGGTATTGGGCCCGAAGCGGATCTCTTTGACCACTACTTTCTGGGCCTTGTTCTTAATTTCTTTCTGACGCTTTTTCTGCTCGTAGAGAAATTTCTTGTAATCGATGATCTTACAAACCGGCGGATCAGCTGAAGGAGAAATTTCCACCAGGTCAAGGCTTTGCTCTTCAGCCATTTGCAGGGCTTTATTTATTGGGTAAACCCCTTGTTCTATACCTTCGCCTACAACCCGTACCCGCTGTGCATTAATTTTCTCGTTAATCTTGTGCGGGTCCTCTTTCCTTGCGAATCGGGACGGTCTTCCTTGTCTAGCTATTACTTGGTCCTCCTATTTAGTTAAACGTTAATAATCCGGCAATTTCTTGCTTTATTCTTTGGGTGAATTCTTCCAGTTTCATCACTCCTTCGTCACCTTTTCCGTGTCTGCGGACTGAAACCGTACCATTTTCAACCTCTTTTTCGCCCACCACCAGCATGTAGGGAACCTTAGATACTTCTGCATCCCGGATCTTTTTTCCTACTTTTTCGTTACGGTCGTCAACAAAGCCGCGAATATCGGAATTATTTAGGAGTTTTAAAATAGCCCGGCAATTTTCATTGTATTTCTCACTTAAAGGCAAAATCGCCACCTGATCCGGAGTT
>CAZBIF010000019.1:11241-25681 GCA_964492055.1 uncultured Flavobacteriales bacterium | reverse complement strand
CACCACACACTCACACCCACACCTTTATATGGACCGACCAACGGGAGGTCAATCGTGTTGAGCACCAGTGTTTAAATCTTATTATTGAGTATGAATACAAATCTGGTCAGGCATGATTAAAATAAGATAGCGCGAACAAAGTGAGCGGTTTTTGCTTGAAACAGAAAGAAAATCTGAAAGAGGAAAGCTGAAATCTGAAATCTATCAGGATTCTTCATGAAAATAACTGATCTTTAATTAATTGTCCCTCTTTTACATTTCACACCACACACTCACACCCACACCTTTATATGGACCGACCAACGGGAGGTCAATCGACCTACTTGGAAGATTAATGATTATGTCAAATAGATTGTAACAGATCTGGCCTTTCTCCGGATCACCCCCATTTAAAATATGAAATCTGAAATCTGAAAAGTCCATTGGAATCCATAAATTGATTCTAAAGATCATAGAGTATTTAAATAACAGCTTTATTAATTGGCAAACCCACACCACACACCAATTTAAAATATGAAACCTGAAATCCATTTGCACTGCTGGATAATTCCTTTAGCAATTCTTCAGCAACCAGAGTATGCGGATACCTGATGGGTTTTTTCATTACCTGTGAAAAGGGCAAAATAGTGGAAAAGCAAGTAGCGGAGAAATGACGAATCATAAGTTAAATACTGATGTTTGTCATTCCTAATCATAGTATTATCAAAGGCTAGCTTAGTTAAAAATTAGCCCTTCCACTGCTTATATAATTTTGATATATCAGGCACCAACTATTTTGGAGGCGATCAAGCGAAGCTAAGGGGTTAAATTAAAAAGAAAAGAAAAATTGTAAAAACTGCAAGGAGCAGTGTGATCCTTTCGATGTAGTGTAAGCAGCCTTTTTTAATCTTTTACTTTTTACCCTCCTCCTCTCCCCCCATTGAATTTAACATTATTTTAGCCAATTAATTTTGAGATAGCCTGCATTTACCGAACATATAGGTCAGTTACTATTGATAGATTGTTTAGATCATGACTACTTCTTTTGATTCTATAAAAAGATTGGTATTACTAAATAAATACCTTTCAATTGCTGTAGGCTACTTGTTGTGCATGGCTACTTTTTGGTTCGTTTATCACAATGACCCCATCATTACACCTATAATCTATTATGCCTATAGTTCAATTTTATATGTACTACTGCTCCTGGCTCTTCGTAAGGCTTATTTCTTAATCAGAAAAGATCAATTCTATCTTTATTTTATACTTGCAACCATAGCAGCGAGTATACTTGCACTTTCTCCTGTAATATTCAAGCATGGGTGGCCATTGAACCACGACCATTTAACCTGGAAAATACACACCAGGACCTGGGCAGCCCATATTTCCCAGTTTGACCTAATTCCCTTATGGAGTTCCCGGGATGGGGCGGGAATGGGGGTGCCCACCCCACTCTACTACCATAAATTGTTCTATGTGGTTTCATCCTTTTTCTACATTCTGCTGGGTAAGATAAAGGCCTCCATCATTCTTACCTTGATGAGTTTTATGATCGCAGGTATCATCGGAATTTACAAGGTGGCTTTATACCTAGGCAATAAGAAGTGGATTGCTATGATCTCTTCACTTTCCCTGATTTTCTTTAATTACTCCATGAGCAATTGGTTTTTACGGGGGGCCATGGCTGAATTTGCTGCCATGATGATAATTCCTTTCCTGTTCTATGAGGAGTTAAAACTGCTCCGAACGAAACAATATAGTCACCGGCTGGGAGTGATCATTCTATTATTGGGACTTTCTCATTCAGTCATAGGCTATTATTCTGTATTCACAGTAATTGCGACCTTGCTCATCCTTTCATTTAGTATTTCCGGAAAACAAGCATTTAAAGTCTTAAAAGGCTTGCTGCTTAGCGCGATGGGGGTGATTGCCCTATACCTGGTTTACCTGGTTCCAATGGTGTTTTTATCGGGCGATTTTAATCCTTCTAAAATCAAAGGGAACGGGAGCCTACCTCAAAATAACCTTGTAAAATTTAGCCGGTATTTCTATGATTCCCAATACGAATGGTTTAGTGAGCCTTATTGGGGTTACTCCGTTCAATTAGACCTGCCTGTATTATGCATAATGCTCCTTATCCTGCTTGCATTTCTATTAAAAATAAAACGATTAAAAAATACCTTTTCCCCATTTAGTATCAAGGCAATTGGCTTGATACTATTAATAAATACCTTCTTTATTCTTCTTCAGACACCCGCTTCCGTGCAATTTTATGAAAACGTACCCGGAGCGGACTTTGCCCAGTTTCCCTGGCGGCTATTATCCTTTATACAGGTATTAAACCTCATGATATTGCTTTGGCTATGCGGCCAACTGTATTTATTTGGTTATAAAAGGCTTTTGTATTTTCTTATGGGTTTATTCCTTTTATGTACAATTATTCTATATCCGGCTTTTCGAAAAACTGAATACTGGTGGTATACTGATGAAGAAGTAGAAGCAATGGTGCATACCACATGTAATGTAGGAGAGTACCTTCCTGACATCTTTGGTACGAAATACAGCTATTTAAAAGAGCAAATGTATTTACTGGCCGATCGAAATATTGAAATAAAAGAAGAGGGCAATGTAATTGAACAAACAAATAAACACGATCTTCATCAGGAGGCATTATTTGCCGCTTTTTACGCTAATATTAAACAACCAACGGATGTAATATTACCTATAACTTACTCAGAATTGACAAGGTTATTCCAGGTAGACGCGGCTACCGGAGAAAAAAAACAACTTCCTATATACAGAACCGCAGCGGATCCGAGAATAAGAACCTTTCTACCGTATGGAGAATATGATTTAAAGGCATACCTTCCAACCCTAATGAACATTTTTATTCCTAAACCGAAATACAGAGAAGCTGAACGTATAGAACTGATAGAAAGTAATACGGAAATGCTTTCTGCTAATAAGCTAAATTTAATCTCTATTGACAAAAGGCACCTCCTTTCCGGAGCAGAAATCAGAACAGATGAAAAGGCCCGTTCCGGTACCTATTCCATTAAACTTTCCGGTCCATTTGAATATGGGTTTGATTTTGAGTTGAATTCAAAAAAAGTATACGGAGAAGATCTTCGTGTGAGCGTTTGGCGGCATGGATCCCCAAGATCAGCACTGGTGATTGAAGCCGGTGGTAAGGTATTCATACGCCAGGAAACAGCATCTGCAACTGATTCATTGGGTTGGGAACAGTTGGTTATTGATTTTAAAATCCCCCCCGAAATTGACCGAAATGACCTTATCAAAATATATGTGCATAGGAGCAAAGAGGAAGAAGTTACTTATTTTGATGATTTTCGGTTTGAATTTATCAATAAGTTAGAACCGCTGTGGCATACATCCACTAGTAAATCCGGCTATAAAACTGTGGAAGGTTTTATTCGTGAAATAAAAAACAATGAAAGCTGGATGGAGTCAATCAGGCTTCAGGCAATTGAGAAGAATATTTCATTGGACTCCAATATATACCTTCATGCCTTGTGGATGGTTGAACACCAGAAGACCATTTCCGAAGAAGCTCCATAACGGATATACTGCAAATAAGGTGGGCTGAAAAATGTTTGAACACCCCCACACACACTCACAACCTGAACCCTACCTTCTCTCCCGCCCTCTTTTGAGCAAGTTGATTAATGGCTGTAGGAGTGAGTTGCAGCACCCTGGCGTACCCTCCGGTAGTCTGGGCATCCCGCATCAGTACGATTAACTTACCGCCCGGTGTCATTTGTACCGTTCCCGGCTGTACCGGCGCACTTTGTATTTCCCTGGCCTCTAATTTCCCGGCATGATCCAATACATAAGCCATGCGGTTGCTATCCTTCGAGATTTCAAATTCAGTTTGAAGCAATGCGTTTTTCACTTTATCTGTCAATGCTTCAAATTCCGGTCCCGCTTCTGCTTTAATAGGCTTATCGCGGTATAACTCTTCTTTAAAGGCTATGGTAGCATGTTGTTTCCCTGATGGGCTGCAAGGCTTATTTACACTCAACGGGTCCCCTTTTTTAAGTTTGAATGTATCCTTCAGGAAAGAGGAAAAACTATAACTCCGTAAAACTTTGGTAGCAGTGAAGCCCCCTTCTACTGCGAGGTAAGCATATACTCCCTTTCTGGCTCGTTTTAATTGTAAAGTGGAATGGGCAGAGACCCGGATCAGTTGATTGATGTTAATTGGCTCCTTGTTCAATTCTACCTCCCAGTCTATACCGGTAATCGCTATCGTCACCGCTTCCCGAAAATAAAGCTCCGGACCCTGTAGGGTACATTCCAGCACTGCGGCTTCCGGTTTATTTCCTACCAATTGATTGGACAGTTGGGCTGCGTACTGATCCATAGCTCCACTAACAGGCACTCCCTGGTCGCGGTAGCCGAACCTGCCCCTGTCCTGAAAAGTAGTGAATAAACCGGGGGAAACCACTTCAATCATTGCTTACTTCTATTTTGTAACTTCCCTTATCCACTGCTTTTTTGATTGATTGATGGTTTTTTTTATCAATGGAAAAAAATTGCACACGATCACCCGCCTGTAAAAGAGCCGGGGGTTGCTTTTCATGATCAAATAAAGTAAGCGGGGTATTGCCAATAATATTCCAGCCACCGGGGGAAGACTGCGGATAAATGCCTGTCTGCCCGTCCGCTATACCTACCGATCCTGCTGCCACCTGACGGCGTGGTTCAGTTAGGCGCGCTTGGTAAAGGCGTTTATCCAGGCCTTGCAAATACGGAAAGCCCGGTAAGAAGCCGGTAAAAAGTACCTGGTAAGCAGCTGAGGAATGGAGGTCGATCACCTCCTGCACACTCAGGCCTTTACCTTTGGCCAGATCTTCCAGATCCGGTGCCAGTTCAGGATCGTAACAGGTAGGGATCAGGTAGGCGGGTTTATTCTTCCTGGGCACTGTTGCCCGTATGTCCGGTAGGTCCTGCCGGATTTTTTTGAGTAAAGCAAGCAGATCCTCTTTTTCATGCAGATAAACAGCCAGCTCGTGAAAGGCAGGAACGCTCTCCAGGATTTCAGCATCATACCTTTGATGTAAATACTTTCGCACCGCAAGCAGCTCATCAGCAGCTTCTTCCTGCCATTGTAGCAATAAACATTGGTGCCCCATGGTAGTTATTTCCACTTGCGTATTCATGCCAATGAAATTTCCCTCTTTTTCAACTGCCGATGAATGTATTCAAGTATTTGCACCACCCGGGGACTATCACCGTGTATACAAAAAGTAGAGGCCTGCAGATTGTGTTCATTACCCTCCACATCTCTTACTTTTTGATTTTCATATATATTTATGAGTTGTTGCCAGGCTTCTTCTTTATCGGTGATCAGGGCCTGCGGATGTTTTCTGCTGAGGAGTTTATTGCTTTCGGCATATCGGCGGTCAATAAAGGCCTCTTGCCATACCGGCAAATGATCTTTTATTTCCCTGTAAAGCAAGGAATTTTTCTGCAAAAATACGATTGGACGCAAGGGCAATTCCAGAAGCGCTTCCCGCATAGCTTTTACGTACCCCTTTTCCTCTGCCCCGTGCGTATATAAAGCCCCGTGCGCTTTCACATGGTGAAAAAAAACGTTTTCCTCCCGGCTGATCTTTAAAAATAAATGAAGTTGTTCTTGCAGGGAAAACTTTAATTCGCTGGGGGAGATCGCGATCATCTTTCTTCCGAAATTGGCCCTATCCGGTAAGGAAAAGTGAGCCCCGCATTTCACCCCCTGCTGTTTTGCCAGACGGATAGTTTCCCTGATGCTTTGCTCCTCCCCTGCATGACCCCCGCAAGCTATGCTGCAGGAAGAGATGAAAGGCATGATCAACGGATCACTTCTGCTGCCTTCGCCTGCATCTGCATTGATCTCTATGGTTTTTCTGCTTTGCAAAAGGGGGATCAGTTATGAAATTACTCCCGGCAAAGTAGGTTATTTAAGCCGGCATTCCAATAATTTCTGCTGTGGGGATCCACCGCAAGCAGGAATTATTATTACCTTATTCTCACTTCAGTAAGGCTTTCCCCATCCTCAGGATTAACATACAAGGTATCAAAAACCGGTTGATGGTCCGACTCCTTTAAGCTTTCAATCCTGGTAGAAATAACCTCCCCACCGCTTGTACCTGGGCCGGAATAGATGTAGAAAGCATGATAGTTTTCGGCTAGGTGGGTTACAGGAACAAAGTCATCCCAGTGGTTAAATCCCTCAGACCAGCTGACAAATAGATAAAAATCCGGGTATTTCACCTTCAACTTATCTTTTACAAACGTTTTCCGGCGGTAACTCATCATCATGCCGTATTGATGTGCATATTCAACAAAGGGACTGCCCCAGTAAGGAGCGTTAACAATCAGTGCCTGCCCGGGTCTGGTAATAAGGGCTTTCACCTTTTCAGCCTGGGTGGCGAAGCCGGTTCTCCTCTCTTTAAAACTATAATTGTAACTGCCGGCATAATGAGGAAGGCTGATCAGGATCAATGTACTTAAGACCCCTAAGCCGGAAACATTAATAGCAGATTTATTTACCCCGCGAACAGGGAAGGGTAGTTCTGCTATAGCCAGACAAAGAAGGAGGATCATAAAGCCTTTCAATAGGTAAAAGGGCATGATATAATGCATGGCAAAATGCTTTAATACAAAGAGGGTAACTACCAGCAGGCCCATACTGAAGGCCCCGAGAAGCAGGCTGACCGGAGATTGTCCCCTCCCTCTCTTTAGCAGGGCATAAAGTCCGGAAAAAAAGATCATTAAGCCCAGTAAAATCAGGAAGGTAGCATCCTGCAACCACAATAATTCAAGGCGATGTGGTAGGGCCGCAAGGTCAATAAAATCACTTTCCCCTCCCCCGTGTTGACCGGAATGGGTAAACATATTAAATACCCAGGAAAACGATTTGTCGGGATTGGTAAATAAGGGATAGGCAAAAAGGACCACCGATAAAAGTAAAAATCCCAGGAATTTGAACTTTGATTTCCACCCCTTGAGCAGGATCAGGGGCACCAGGGCCATGGGCACAAAAGACAGTTTGCAAGCTATGCCAAATCCGATCACTGCGGCAAACTGAAGAGGCGTGACAGGCTTTTCCGAGGGGGGCTGGTAAAGGTAATTTACGGCTAACAAACATAGAAAACATAAGGGGATGAGCAAACTGGCCTCGGGGATCAGGCGGGCACTGATACCCAGTATAGTAAAACTGCTGAGCACCCCTAGTTGAGCAAGCAGGGCCAGGGATCGGGAATGCAGGTATTTGTAAATTCCCCTACCCAGCATCCAGAGGGAAAAACCGATGAGCAGGCAATTTAAGATCACCGCTACATGAATGTACTTTTCGGGATTTTGTAAAAAATGTTCCACATAAGGCGTACCGATAGCTGTCAAATGAGTCAGGCGTGCCCCGATAGCTGTAATGAAGATCAAAGGGGTGGCGGGATGATCTGTAAAATTGATGGCCAGTCTGCCCCCTCCTACAATTACCCCATTGTATAAAATAGCATATTCAGGATCCACTGCGCCCTGATAAAATTTACCATAATTAAAGTGCAGAAAAAGTGAACTGCTTAAGTAGATGAGGGGAATAAAAAGGAATACCAGTCGGTTGCGCACGTGTCAAAAATAAGTTTGAATTATAAATTGGAGTGGAATTATTAACTTTCGTCACCATTATGTAAATGAACCAAGATTCATGAAAGACCCCCGTTTCCCGGAGTTAAACCATACGCAGATCAATACCTTGAAAAAGTATGGTGAAGTTGAAGAGATCACTGAAGAAAAGGTACTGATCGAAGCCGGGCAATTGCATTATGATTTTTTTGTGGTGCTGCAGGGAAACATTATCATTCAGGACCCGGCCAAAAAAATTGAAATCGTTACCCACGGAAAAAATGAATTTACCGGAGACAGTACCATGTTGTCGCAGCGCGGGGCCCAATTTGAAGCCACCGCCATAGCCCCAGCCATCGTACTTCGCATAAAAGCGGATGATCTTAAAAAAGCCATCTCCAAACACAGCGAGATCAGTGACCTCTTGCTCCACGCCTTTTTACTCAGACAGGAAACAGTTCTATCGCGCATTACCGGGGGTATAAAACTCATTGGCAGTGAAGACAGTAAAAAAACGTATCAGCTGAGGGATTTTATGGAGAAAAACCACATCTGGTATAACTTCCTGGATGTAGATAGTTCGGAAGAAGCAATGAATCTGTTGCAATACTTTAATCTGAACAGGGAACAACTCCCTATACTGATCAATGCCCGTGCCCAGGTTTGCAGCAATCCCTCCATTGAAGTACTTGCCCGCAACATCGGTATCATGGTTGATTTTGAAGACCGGATATTTGATGTACTGGTAATTGGTGCAGGTCCGGCCGGTCTGGCAGCCAGTGTATATGCTGCTTCAGAAGGTCTTTCTACCATCACCATTGATGCAAGTGCCCCGGGAGGGCAGGCCGGCAAAAGTTCCAAGATCGAAAATTACCTTGGCTTTCCCACCGGCATTTCCGGTTCCGACCTGGCCAATAAAGCATACATCCAGGCTCAAAAATTTGGCTGTATTATTTCAATCCCTCACAAAGCCCACTCTGTCAAGTTTAAAGAAAACCACTTTGTACTTTGTATTACTAATGGCAAGGAAATCAAAGCAAGGACAGCTATCACCGCAACCGGCGCAAACTATACTCGCTTACCTGTGGACCATATCGAAGCCTACGAAGGCAACGGTGTATTTTATTCTGCTACAGGCATGAATACCAATGCCTGTAAAGACCAGTTGGTGGGTATCGTGGGTGGTGGCAATTCCGCAGGACAAGCCGCCCTCTTTCTGGCGCAATTTGCTAAAAAGGTTTTTGTGATTTTAAGGAACAACTCCCTGGGTTCGAAAATGAGTGAGTATCTGGTGCAACGTATCGAAGCTGCTGAAAATATTGAGGTTAAATTGAATACCGAAGTAACGAAATTAAAGGGGAACGGACATCTGGAATCCTTGGTATGGACAACCAAAGGCAAACAAGCAGAAGAAGTTAACATCACCAATCTTTTTACTTTTATCGGAGCTGAACCCAATACCAAATGGGTGCAGGATCTGGTTGAAACAGATGAAAAGGGGTTTATCTGTACCGGCCCCGGCATAGCTAAATCAAAGTTAACCCACTGCGAAATATACCGGGAACGCCCCCCTCAGTCCCTGGAAACCAGCATGCCTGGCTTTTTTGCTGTAGGAGATGTACGCAAAGGTTCCGTCAAACGAGTAGCTTCAGCAGTAGGTGAGGGTTCTATGGCTGTTAGCCAGGTTCATCAGTACCTTGCCGAACTGAATGAACTGGAGAAAAAGAAAAAACAACTTTCGCCGGTTCATTAATTTACCTTTTAGCATGCACTTCATTCCCTATATTTGTCGCATGCGGTTTAGTTTTCCCTCTGCCAGTTTCCTGCTCTTTTTTATCGCCTCCCTTCTACTCCATTCCTGTCACTCTCCCCAACCGAAGGAAGAAGGTTCTAATAAGCCTGTTTTACGGCTACAGGCATCCAACAATCCTACCTCACTCAACCCGGTGAATGTGGGGGATGCTTTCAGCAATGAGCTGGTGTTGAATTATTTGTTTCAGACTTTACTTGCCATAGACCTGGAGAAAGAAGAGCTGGCTGGAGTACTTGCGAGCTCCCGCCCACGTATTGCAACCGATTCTGCAGGTAAGTTAAACTATACCTTTCAGCTTAGACCAGAAGCACGTTTTGCAGACGGCCATCATCTCTCATTCAGGGATGTATTATTTTCCCTTAAACTTAATGCTACCCCATACCTCAATCCCCGTTTTGCCCCTTACTACGAATTCATCGACAGCCTGCGGGTGAAGCCCGGTGATTCCATGCAATTCACCATATACACCAATGCTGATTATGTAATGGCAGAGTATGCCTGCGGTGACTATGCCATTATGCCGGAACATGTTTATGACCCCCAACATCAGTTGAGGAAATTTTCTTTGCACAGCCTGCAATCCTTACAGGAAGCACCTGCCGATACCGCCCTGGCCCGATACCTGGAGAAATTCAAATCCCGGGAATTTTTTGAAGGAAAGGATATTGTTTCTACTGCTGCCTATCAGCTAGAGGGTTGGCAAACCGACCAATACCTGCGGCTGAAAAAGAAAAAGGACTGGTGGGGAGATGAGCTCCAGGACCAAAACATCTACTTCAGGATAAAAGCAGAGGATATTCAATTCAGCTTGATCAAAAATGAAACCGCTGCCCTCTCCGCTCTGAAATCCAATGATCTGCATGTGATCTATGACCTGCCTGATGAATTTCACCGGCAATTGAGCGAACAGGAAAGGAATGAGATAGAGCTGAAAAGCGTGACCACTCAAGGGTATCAATACCTGGGATTCAATCTTCATTCCCCTGTATTATCAGCATTCCGAAACCGGAAATTCATCGCTCAAATTTTACCTTATACCATAATCAATCAATCTGTTTTCAATGCCTCCCCTGAGCCATTCACCAGTCCGTTTATAAACAATACGGAAACAAATTCCTTCCGGGCTACTCCGGCATCCCACCCAGATCCTGAACCACATACTATAAACAAACCCCTCACTTTTATTTATAATCAGGGAAATGAGAAACGGGAAGCAGTAGGACTGATCCTGCAGCAGGAGTTGGCAAAATACAATATCCGCCTGCATGTTATCCCTTATGAATGGTCAGTTTATCTAAAAAAATTAAAGGAAGGGGAATTTGATCTCTTTTTTAATTCCAGTTCCACTACTTCCCTGCCCCCCGATTTTAAAAGCAGTTTTCATTCCCAATCCGTAAAGGATCGCAACTATTTTAATTGGGAAAACCCACAGGCAGATGCATTGATCGACAGCATACGTACAAACCTTGATACCGATAGCCGCAACCGGCAGATCAGGCAATTCCAGCAATTGGTGCTGGACAGTTTGGTTTGTATCTTTTTTCCCAGTCCGAAGATGCACTTTGCCTACAGCAAACAGTTAAAAAATTTGCCTGTCTATGAAGAAAGGCCTTACTGGTGGCCTCCCGAATTAACTTTTGAAGAATAATGATCGCCTACTTCCTCAAGCGGCTATTGTGGTTTATACCGGTACTGTTTCTCATATCCCTCATGGTGTTTTTTATTGCCCGCTCTGCCCCGGGTGATCCTGCTCTAATCGCTCTGGAGCAATCAGTGAGAGAAGGAGGTGGAAATGAAGTGATGCAAAATCAATTGCAATCATTAAAGAAGCAATACGGGTTAGACAAGCCAGCTTTTTATTTTGACATTTGTCTGGCTTCTACTCCGCTTGAATTAAAAGGGCAATTGGATAATGAAACCTATCAGACCATTAAAATATGGTCGTTCAGGCTGGGAAGCGCTGCTCTCGCCACTAAACTATACCAAACTTCAAATAACCTCTCTGCAGATCTACCACCAACAGCCTCGGATATGCCTAGTTTGCTGGCACTCCTAGAGCCACACAACCCCTCCCTGGTGGAGAAAGTTCACAGGAAACTAAAGCAGCCTGTACATGTAAAAAATTTTCTTCCTGTATTCCATTGGCACGGGCCGGATAATCAGTACCATCTTTGGCTGCAGAAATTCCTCAGCGGCAACTACGGAACCTCTTACCGCGACGGAAGAAAAGTAAGTGATAAAATTGGTTCAGCCCTGCTCTGGACACTGCTCCTGAGTAGTACCTCTATCCTTTGTGCTTTCCTGCTTGCGGTTCCCTTGGGACTGTACGCAGGTATGCACGAAAATTCAGTGGTTGACAAAGTTCTTTCCCAGCTTTTTTTTGCTTTTTATGCCCTCCCCACCTTTTGGGTAGGGACCTTATTAATCGTACTCCTGGCCAATCCAGATGTTTTATCCCTTTTTCCTTCTTATGGGGTTGGTGAGGTAAGCAGTTCCTCAGATATTACTGAACTCCTTCAGCAACGACTTCATCATCTCTTTCTACCCTTCATACTTATTCCGGCAGGTGCGTTCATTGACCATACAACAAAAACTGCAAGACTATATTTTGACTGCGCGTACGAAAGGACTGGATCTTAAAACCATTGCCCGACGCCACATTTTACCAAATATATCTTTACCCCTTATCACCATCCTGGGTCTCAGCCTGCCTGCTGCTGTTGGCGGTTCATTTGTGATAGAGTCCCTCTTTTCCATTCCCGGCATGGGGGCGCTTACCCTGGACTCTTATGCTGCCAGGGATTATCCGGTCATTTTCGCTATTTTACTGCTGATCTCCTTCTTTACCCTGCTGGGAACCTGGCTAGCTGACCTTACTTACCATCTACTTGACCCCCGCCTTAAAAGCAGAAACAGGTGAAAAACAGCCATTTCGGAAATCTGCCTTATCACCTGGCATTAAGCTACCTGGGCCTGCTTTTGATCACAGCTCTCCTTTCCTCCTGGCTGGCTTCTGAGACTGATAGTTTTCTTCGGCTTATACCCTACGATGCCCAAACCCTGGATTACCGGAACATGAACTATCAAAGCCCTTTAGGGGAGCAAAAGGTGAATACCGTCCCCGATACCCATTGGCTGGGCACTGACCGCCTGGGGCGGGATGTACTGGCCATGTTAATTCACGGAAGTAAAACTGCCCTTCTTATCGGTTTTATTTCGATCGCCATAGCTACCCTTATCGGGATATTCCTGGGTAGTTTTTCCGCTTATTTTGGCGATCGTATGCTGGGTATAAAACTAGTACCCTTGCTCGTTGCCCTCTTCGGCAGCATGTTTCTTGTTCTGCTCATTATATTGCAAGCTTCCCACCTCAGCAATGCTAATTTTTGGGCATATATACTTGGCTGGATGCTTCTTGCCTCATTACTTTACTTTATCTGCCAACTATCCGCTAAGTATTCAAAAAAAAGAATGTACCTGCCCCTTGACATCCTTTTGGGACGCTTAATGGAGATCATGGATTCCCTGCCCCTTCTCTTTATTATCATTACCCTTTCTGCTTTGGTAAAACCAAATTTTATAAACGTGATTCTATTAATTGGCCTGACAGCCTGGGTTGGGATCGCCCGCCTCAGCCGGGCAGAAGTTTTGAAATTAAAGGAATTGAATTTTATTGAATCCCAGCGGGCCATGGGCTTATCTCATCTTGCCATCTTATTTAAACATTTGATCCCGAACGTATTGCCTGCCCTTATGGTAACCATAGCTTTTGCGGTAAGTGCTGCCATCCTCATCGAATCAACCCTCTCTTTTCTGGGCTTCGGTATCGGCCATGAATCGGCAAGCTGGGGTAGCATCATTGCTTCCGCCAGGCACTACCCTCAAGCCTGGTGGCTGATCATATTTCCCGGTCTGGCTATATTCTTTACGGTATTATCCTGCAACATTATCGGTGAAAGATTGACGCGCAGAAAAAGCGGTTAGCTATTCCGGATATTCAATCCGGACGTGATAAATATTCATCAGTTTTTTCTTAAAAATTTTCTTGATCATGGTGATCTCACTGAAAGTGATATCCGACATGATAAACTGATCTTCTTTGATCTGCAGGTCAATGATCCCATTAACCAGTTTTTCAATGGCCTGCCCGTCGTATTTCTTTAAACTGCGGGAAGCAGCCTCCACGGAGTCAGCCATCATCAGCACGGCAGTTTCCTTGGAATAAGGTACTGGTCCCGGATAATTGAACTGTTCTTCGTCGATCTCCTCATTCGGATGCTGTTCCTTATACTGATTGTAAAAATACATGGGTTTGGTGGTACCGTGATGAGTTCGGATAAAATCAATGATAATATCCGGCAATTTATACCGGCGGGCCATTTCTACCCCCTTGATCACATGTTCTATAATTATGGATGCGCTTTCCTCAGGCGAAAGATCTTCATGCGGATTGTAGTCTGAATTCTGGTTTTCAATAAAATAATTGGGCATGTTCATTTTGCCGATGTCGTGGTACAGGGCGCCGGTACGTACCAGCAGGATATTACCCCCGATAGCGCGAATAGCTTCTTCCGCCAGGTTAGCTACCTGCAGGGAGTGCTGAAAGGTGCCGGGAGCTTTCATGTTCAGTTTTTTCAATAACTTACTATTGGTATCTGCAAGCTCCATTAGCGTGACATCGGAAACAAAGCCGAATATCTTTTCAAAAACGTAAACCAGGGGATAAGTAAATAAAGTCAGGAGGGCAGAGATCACAAACCAGCCTAAGAATTTCCAGCTGTTTTCTTCTATAGCCCCGTCCTGGATAAGGCTGATGGCGAAATATACAAAGGCGTATGCGATAAAAATAATGAGGGAGGATAAAAACAACTGGGCCCGCTTGTTCTGATTGGCTATACTGAATAGGGTGAGTATTCCTGCTATCATCTGAATAATGGTAAATTCATAGGGATTCGGCACAATGAAACCCACAATGAAAATGGCGGTTAAATGCGTAAATAAAGCGGTGCGAATGTCAAA
>CAZBIF010000019.1:8416-11184 GCA_964492055.1 uncultured Flavobacteriales bacterium | reverse complement strand
CGCCCGTACCAGTAGAGGCAGAATGCAAAAAGGGACCAGATATACGCTCACCCCTTCAATACTTACAGTATAGCGCGCCGCCAGTACCATCAGGATAATTAGCAACAACAAAAAGGCAATCTTCAGGTCGGTGCGGATAATTTCCTTGCGAAAGGACCACAGAAACATGGCTAGGGAAAGAATGATGAGTGAAACCAATACCAGATGCCCGATACGCACGTTGGAAAGGGTTCTTTCATTGCCCAGATCAGCTTCATATTCTTTTCGAAATGATGATAAAATGCGAAATTTTTCTTCTGTTAATATATCTCCCTTCGCGATCAGCCGTTCCCCTTCCTGTATCATGCCGGAGGTTGGAGACAATTGTTCCAGTTGTTGCTTTTTGATCTGTTCATTGGTAGCCTGATCGTAATAGATATTTCGTTTGATCCCTTCTTCAAATGCGGTTAAAAGCAATTCCTGCTCCACCGGATTATAATCCTCTATGGTTTTCTGAAATAATTCATACGCCTGGTTGATGGTATACATGCTCTGCAATTCCCGCTCCTCGGCTACATTTTTATTCATCACAAAAATGTCATAGTCAGGAGCTTTGCCTTCTATAGACACATGTTGTTCAATTATACCTTTTTCGTATAACTTCTCAAAAGCCGACACCAGGCTTTTTAAATAAGTTTCCCTTCGGTTTTGATTGATCCTTTTAGAAATGGAATCTGGCTGGGAAAGCAGGTGGTTCCAGCTTTTTTCAAAATACACCTCCACATTGCCCAGCACCTCCTCTTTAATCTTCTGGTTCTCAAAAAAGTAATGTTGTTGCTTTGATTCAATTTCCTTGCGTTCTTCAGCTAGCTGTTCTTCTGTCTTATAAATAGGAAAGTCGAACTGGGCGATCAGGTCTTCGTGCGGCCAGGGCTTTCCTTTCTGAAATTCATATTTGAATTTTCCTTCTTTGGGAAAGATCCAGACGATGAGCACTACGGCCAGTACAAACAGCAATACCCGAAAAATACGGTGGTGGTGGTTCCTGATATATTCAGTCGCTTTTTTCATAAAGATAGTGCCACGAAAATAAGCAAATGCCTTAGGTGAGTAAATTGTTTACGCTGCCTTGATTTAATCTTTCCTTTTCCAATCCCTATTTTTGCAAAAAATTTAAGTCAATGAGAGAAGTATATATAGTGTCAGCGGTGCGCACCCCCATGGGAAGTTTTAACGGTAAGCTATCGGGTATTCCTGCTCCCAGACTGGGAGCTACAGCCATTAAGGGCGCCCTGGACAAGATCGGCCTGGATGCAAGCGAGGTGGAAGAAGTATTTATGGGTAATGTGATCCAGGCGAATGTAGGCCAGGCTCCAGCCCGGCAGGCAGCGATTTTTGCCGGTCTGAAAGACACTGTACCCTGTACCACTGTAAACAAAGTATGTGCTTCGGGTATGAAAGCCATTATGCTGGCCACCCAAAGTATTCGCCTCGGCGATCGCGATGTGGTGGTAGCCGGAGGAATGGAAAATATGTCTCAGGCCCCTTATTACCTTGATAAGGCACGTACCGGGTATAAATACGGCAATGGTGTTCTGATCGATGGCCTTACCAAAGACGGTTTGATCGATGTATACAATAATTATCCCATGGGCAATGCGGCAGAACTTTGCGCCAAAGAGTGTCAGATCAGCCGGGAGGAGCAGGATGAGTTTGCCGTTGAGTCCTATAAACGTTCGGCAAAGGCCTGGGAAGAAGGAAGATTCAAAGACGAAATAGTCCCGGTGGAAATTCCCCAGCGCAAAGGTGATCCGGTGATGATGGATGAAGATGAAGAATACAAGAATGTGTTCTTTGATAAAATCCCTACTTTGCGCCCGGTATTTGACAAGGAAGGGACCGTTACTGCAGCCAATGCTTCTACTATTAACGACGGTGCTTCAGCACTCATTCTGATGAGTAAGGAAAAAATGGAAAAGCTGGGATTGAAACCCCTGGCAAGGGTGGTATCTTATGCCGATGCTGCTCAGGCTCCCGAGCGATTTACTACTGCCCCGGCTAAAGCCTTGCCTCTGGCCATGGAAAAGGCCAAACTGAAAATGGAGGAACTGGATGCTGTGGAACTGAATGAAGCCTTTGCAGTAGTAGGTATTGCTAACAGCCGTCAAATGAAACTTGACCCGGCGAAAGTGAACATCAACGGGGGTGCAGTTTCCCTGGGACATCCTCTGGGGAATTCAGGTTCCAGAATCATTGTCACCCTGATAAATGTGCTCAAGCAAAACAAGGGCAAATACGGTGGGGCAGGAATATGCAATGGGGGTGGTGGTGCCTCGGCTATGGTGATTGAAAATGTTTAACCCCCTTCTGCAAGCAGCATGAAGTTTGGCATCGGCCATTTGAGTGTGGCCCCCTGCAGGGCAGAACCTTCGGACAAAAGCGAGCAGGTAAGTCAGCTACTCTTGGGGGAAACCCTGAAAGTTTATGAGCGCAAAAAAGACTGGTATCGTGTAAAAACCGCTTTCGATAACTACGAAGGCTGGATGGACGCCAAGCAATTTGTATTCATCAGTGAGCAGAAATTTCAGGATTTGCAGGCAGAAGGCCGCTTTCTGGTAGCTGACCTGATCGACATCATCCAGCAAATTGAACCAGCTGACAGGAGCACCATACTCATCGGTAGCGACCTGCCCTTCTTTAAAAATAAAACCTTCAGGATCAAGGAAAATAAATGGTCTTACGAAGGAGCGGTTATTCCATTTGCCCCATCTGTGAAGCGGGAGAAACTC
>CAZBIF010000019.1:5154-8406 GCA_964492055.1 uncultured Flavobacteriales bacterium | reverse complement strand
AAATGCTCTGCTTTTTCTAAACGCCCCCTACCAATGGGGCGGGCGCTCCCCTTTTGGCATAGATTGTTCCGGTCTGGTGCAGGTGGTTTATAAGCTGCAGGGCTATAGCCTGCCCCGGGATGCTTCTCAGCAGGCAGGGGTGGGTCAAACCCTTTCATTCATTGAAGAATCCCAGCCCGGCGACCTGGCCTTTTTTGACAATGAAGAAGGACTTATCACCCACGTGGGAATAATGTTAGGCAACAACCGCATTATCCATGCTTCAGGCAAGGTGAGGATCGATCAGATAGATCATCAGGGGATCTTCAATGTGGAAAAGCGCGACTATACCCACCGATTGCGCCTCATTACTTCCGTTTTCTGATCCGGTTTGGCAGCATTCTTGTTTAGTGGGCAAAAACTTTATCTATCTATGAGAAAATTTACTAGACTGATCACCCTTTTAATAATAAGCTTGATAGCTTTCACCGCACAAGCCCAGAATAAAGATCTGGAAGATGGCCTTTATGCACGCATCAATACGAACAAAGGAAGTATTCTTGTTAAACTCGAATATCAGCGGGCACCGCTGACAGTAGCTAATTTCGTCGGCCTGGCGGAAGGAAGGATCCCCAATTCTGTTAAACCTGAAGGTACTCCCTATTATAACGGCCTGACTTTTCACCGGGTGATCGAAAATTTCATGATCCAGGGAGGTGACCCCTACGGTACCGGTTCCGGGGGGCCAGGTTATCAGTTTAAGGATGAATTTCACCCAGCCCTGAAACACGACCGGGCTGGTACGCTATCCATGGCAAATGCAGGCCCTGGCACTAATGGCAGTCAGTTTTTCATTACCCACACCCAGACAGCCTGGTTAAATAACAAACACACCGTATTTGGCTACGTAGTAGAAGGACAAGGTACCGTGGACCTGATCCGTCAGGGGGATACCATTAATTCAATTGAGATTATCCGCAAGGGAAAAGAAGCCAAAAGCTTTGATGCCGCTGATACCTTTGCCAGGTTGACCAAAGAATAAAAAAGTTATAAGAATGGAAGTTCTTAAAGCTATCTTGAAAAATGTGGCTTTTTTGTATGCAAGTTTTACCTTGTCGGTCTTAGTGGGATCGTGTGCTATTAGGTTTTACAATTGCAAGGGTTTCGCAGGAATTTTAAATCCTGCGAAGCGCTACTTACGGAAGATTTTAAATATTGGGGTGCCTTTTTTATAGAATATTAAATTCTGAATAGCTTAACTTTTAATCATCATTTCTTAGAACGTTTTCCTTTCCTAGCGATTTCAGATTTTCGCTCTTTTGAACCTTTCGAGGGTTTTATGATCTCCCACATTTTCTTCTTTAATATATTGAAATAATTTAGCACTTCGATTACAATAAATTCCGGTACAGGATCAATATGCGACTGGATCGGAATTGAACGAGGTAGATCCTTGTGAAACCATATTTCATGCCCGCCGCGGTCCCGTATGTGTTTGCCTCCGATTTCAATTAGAAACTTTCGAAAATCTGCTAAGGGAACATTGCTGGTTTTATAGACATTCATTCTTAGGCAGGGAGAGCCATGGGTATATCAGCTTTGTATGTTCTGACGTTCCTTTCGTTAATAATATCGATCAATCGATCATTATTTGATAAGAGGTCGGAGAAAACCGGAGTTTTATATTGCCTTTTGCTTTTTGTTCCTTTAATCTTCCAGCCTAAACGTTTTAACTCAGCTGTTAAAGTGCCTTTAGAAAGTGTATAATTGATAAATTCTTCTAAGCAAGTTATAAAAGAGTTTTTCGATTCTTCTACAGTTTTTCCATATCCATATACTTCCAATGCAGGTGCATAAAGGACATAACAGTCATTATCTTTAAACTGTACAAGATTAACTTCAACATCTGCTGTACCCCCCAAGGTATTTTTTAATTTTCCGTGAAAATTTAATTTAGACGACATAGATAAAACTGATTCTGTTTATACGAAATTAATAATTACAGATTATATACCATTCAGGGACTTCAACTAGCTATTACGATGAAGGAATCCATTTTAATTTCCACTAATTCACAAACTCAATCTTCTTGATCAGCTTATCGCATTTGCGGGTAGAGTGGTTTAGTTCGGCATTTACGGCGATCAGGTTTTGCCGGTATTCCTCCTGGATTTCTTTTAGCTTGGAGGAAAAGGTAAAAAGTATATTGTTCATCAGTTGCAGGCCAATGATATTGTTCTTCATCTTTCTCAGTAAAACATCCACATACATTACTGATCTCCTTACTTTCAGCAAGTCGCTGAATTCCCCTTTTGCAGCAGAATATTTATTTACGGCCCTGGCAAAATGATCTAGGGAAGCGGCAAGCTTATCACTGAAATCTACCTGCCCGTTACGTACCTGTTCATTGAACTGGTCGATCAGCTCAAAAATATGGTTCGCCTGTCTATTGATCTGATTGCCTTCATCCTGCTGTATTTCGGTTAATCCACCTTCTACCTGACTCAGCTGATCCATGTATTGCCTGGACTTATTCTTCAAATCAGCCATGAGGTCAATGGTTTTCCGATACCGCTTGTCCAGCTCTTCCAGATTTTGACGCCCTAGCTGAATTTCTTCCTGAAATGTGGTTTTTTCTTTCTCCATCACATTCAATTCCCTCTAAAATTAAGTATTTATTACTGCTTAAACAATTTGAAATAAAATAAGTGCATAGGCGAAAAACCGGACAATTCGAAACAAAGTTACTTTGGCGAAGATGGAAAAGTTATACCGGATGAGGCCCGCAGCAAGGCATATAGGGGAAAATGGCAAAGGAAACAGGGCGGCAATGATGATGATCAAAGTACCCCATTTCCTAATTTGGCCGATGTGATTGAAAAACCGCTTCTGTATCTGATCCTCTATTCGCCTGATATGGCTGATCTTTAGACCAATAAAATAAGCCATGAGGCCCCCGGCATAGGAAAGCACTGCCAGTAATCCCACCATAAGGTAGCTCTTGGCAAATTGTGAGGTCCAAAGAATAAACAGGTCTGGAGGCAACAATCCCAGCAAAGTTTCCGACACAAAGAAGATGAGGAATATATAAAAGGGAGGGAATTTCTGAAGGTAGTTATGGAAAATCTTTTCTACGTCGGGAAGTAAAAACTTAATTAACAACAGTATCCCAATAAAGACAACAAGAGAAAGGATGAGTTTCAGCAGGTTTCCGAATAGAAAATGATAGGTACCCTTGCGGCGGTGCAGCCGGTGGTATCGTTCGTATCCGTA
>CAZBIF010000019.1:3316-5144 GCA_964492055.1 uncultured Flavobacteriales bacterium | reverse complement strand
TTCTATTCCCATGCTCCTGTATAAAAACAATTTCCAGTGCTACTTCCTTCGTTTAATCTTTGCGTTTCTTCCGCGCTCAATTCCCAAACAAATGCACTTTGCAGAGGTTTATCTTGTATGGCAGATGATCATCAATTTGCAGTTTTCCCTTTAAATATTGTGGTCCTTCCTGAAGAAAGTGTAGCCCTGCACCTTTTTGAGCCCCGCTACCGTGAACTTTTCAAAAACCACCGGAACGGCGAAGAATTTGTGATCGTGTACCGCGACCGCAAAGGTACATCTGCCTGGGGTACGCTGGTTTTCATAGATAAAATAATAAATGAATTCCCGGACGAGACCGTGGACGTGATCGTGACCGGCTCTTCCATTGTAAAGATTGAGCAGTTTCTCAAAGCCGATAAGCATTTATATCAGGAAGTAATAGCCAATATTAAAGAGGTGAATGTAAACGCTTCCAATAACCTGAGGCAGCACTTTGAAGAGTACCTCAAACATCTTGGAAAGGTGAACAAGCGGGAATACAGCGATTCCCTGTTTTACATGGCCAACCGCATCGAACTTTCCCACACCGCGAAGAACAAATTCCTCAGTCTGCAAAGCAATCAATCCATGAATGCCTTTCTGATCAACCAGATCCGCTTTCTTGAAAGCATCCACCGTCAGGAAGAACAGTTAAATAAGAAATTCCACTTGAATTAATAGGCTCCTGAAGCCAGCATTACCAGGGTGCAGGCTACTTCCACTTCAATATTGGCTGCGGTTAGCTTGTCAATTAATTCCTGATTGTAAGTACCCGGATTAAAGATCACGCGGCGGGGTTTTAATTGCAGGATGTAATCATAGTACTCATCCTGTCTGCCCGGTCCGAGGTAAAGGGTAACGGTATCAACATTTTCCAGAGGTTTTTTTTCATTGATGATCGGTAATCCGGCCACTTCCCCTTTCTTTATTCCTATTGGGACAACCTCATACCCATTCTCCAACAACCGATGGATAGCCATGAATGAATACCGTCCCGGATTATTGGAAGCTCCTAATACCAATGTTTTTTTGCTCATCTGCTTGATACTAATGTAATTTTAACCTTTTTTTAAAGATAAAGTTCAATATGAAGACGTTCTTACTGTTGGGTTCAGGTGAATTAGGCAAAGAATTTACCATCAGTGCCAAGCGCTATGATTGTAAAGTAGTGGCGGTAGATAAATACGCCCATGCCCCGGCCATGCAGGTAGCCGATCTGTTTGAAGTAATAGATATGCTGAACGGCGAACAACTGCAACAAATCGTGGATAAGCACCAGCCGGACTTTATTGTTCCCGAGATAGAGGCCATCCGTACCCAGAAGCTGGCCGATTTTGAAAAGGCAGGGATTACAGTAGTACCTTCCGCTAAAGCAGTTCATTACACCATGGACCGCAAAGCCATCCGCGATCTTGCTGCCAGCGAACTAAAGCTGACTACTGCGGCCTATCGGTATGCCAAATCTGAAGAGGAACTGCAGGCTGCTGCTAAAGAAATAGGATTTCCCGCTGTGGTAAAGCCATTGATGTCTTCTTCCGGTAAGGGGCAATCGGTGGTGAAAAGCGAAAAAGACATTAGTAAGGCATGGAAGGCAGCGGTGGAGGGCGCCAGAGGCGACAGTACAGAGGTGATTTTAGAAGAATTCATTGATTTTCAATCGGAGATCACCCTTTTGACCGTAAGTCAACGAAATGGGAAGACCCTCTTCTGCCCCCCTATCGGCCACCGGCAGGAAAGGGGCGACTACATGGAAAGCTGGCAGCCTGCAGATGTAGATCATGCCATGCTTAAAGAAGCTCAGGGTATG
>CAZBIF010000019.1:315-3306 GCA_964492055.1 uncultured Flavobacteriales bacterium | reverse complement strand
GTGGAGTTTTTCCTGAGCAAAGAAAAAGTCTACTTTTCTGAACTCTCCCCCCGCCCTCATGATACCGGAATGGTGACGTTAGCAGGAACTCAAAATTTCAATGAATTTGAACTCCATCTGCGCGCTATCTTGGGTTTGCCCATTCCATCTATCGAATTGATCAGGCATGGTGCGAATGCGGTGATCCTTGCGGATAGCCAATCCACTCTGCCCCCGGTTTACTCTGGATTGCAAGAGGCAGCCGCCATTCCAGGTACGGATTTTCGCATCTTTGGCAAACCTACCTCCCGCCCCTATCGCCGCATGGGTATCGCCCTTGCTTCCGGCGTGTTGGGTACTTCCCTCGATGAACTACGCCGCAGCGCCAAAAAAGCCGCTGATTGTATAAAGGTGAATAGTTAAATTTATTTTATATGAAGTATACACTTAATATCGTCTTTGCCGTATGGAATGATAATCAATAACTGTTATGGCTCGTTGAAAAGTTAATGACTGAGATAATAGACCTTCAATTATTCGTGCAGTTTCAAAGGGTTCAGCAGGTTGAAAACGAATAAATATAATTCCTCCAGCCGGCTTCATACCATATTTAAAAATAAGTTCTCCATAATCGCTATCATTAGGTGATTATTGTACGTTTTTCCTTATGTGCAATCGATATTACCTGCTCATCAGTAACACTTGTTTTCAATACCAATGGCCTTAATATCAAATCCTAAGGATCTTAAACGAGTAATACTGGAAATAGGAACATTTTCATTAGCTAGAAATTTCATTCCTTCATACTACGAATTCATGTGAAGTAAACCATCTTTCATACAATCTTGAATATAGGCAAAAATTGCCTTTAGCGAATCATAGGTCAACCTGGGATAATTATCAAGAATTTGTTGTTCCGTCCACCCTTTGGCCAATAAACCTACAATGTGTTCTATAGATATTCTGGTTCCCTTAATACTTGGTTTACCTAAAAGTATTGAATGATCTGATGTAATATGAGCACGCCAATTCATACTCAAAGATATAGAAGAAAAAGTTAAAAGAATTAAATACTCCATCTTTAAATGAAACGATCCTAACTATACTGACAACAGTAAATTCATAATTGAACTATTCATAATTCCTAATTGAACCATTCATAATTCAAATTGTAACTTTGCAAACCCTAATAAAAAGCAGATAAAAAACATGTCAGGAAACAGAACTTTTACCATGATCAAACCCGATGCGGTAGAAAAAAAATATACAGGAAAAATCCTTGACCAGATCATAGAAGCCGGTTTTGAGATCAAAGCCATGCGTTATACCAAACTGGCGAAGGAAAGTGCCGCTAAATTTTACGAAGTACACAAAGAACGCCCGTTTTACGGTGAACTGGTAGATTACATGTCATCAGGGCCTATCGTTGCTGCCATTTTGGAAAAAGACAATGCGGTAGCGGATTTCCGCAAGCTGATCGGGGCCACTAATCCGGCAGAAGCCGAAGAAGGTACTATCCGTAAAAAATACGCAGAGTCTATTTCTGCCAATGCTATTCACGGTTCAGACAGCGATGAAAATGCCACCATTGAAGGCAATTTCTTCTTTTCTGGCCTGGAAACCATTTAACAGAAAAGGAATTCCTGGAATAGCCCCCCACAGGGGCTATTTTTGTTTTAGCATGAAACTGAAATCCGATTTTTACTTACAATCCGATGTGGTTGAACTGAGCCGGCAGCTGCTTGGAAAAGTACTGTGCAGCCGGGTAAACGATCAATTAACTGCGGGCATCATCTGTGAAACCGAAGCCTATGCCGGGGTGGAGGACAAAGCCTCCCATGCTTATGGCAACCGCCGTACCCGTCGCACAGAGACCATGTATATGGCCGGAGGGGTAGCTTACATCTATCTCTGCTATGGCATACATCACTTGTTCAATGTGGTCACCAATCAGGAAGGCATCCCCCATGCGGTACTGATCCGGGGCATAATTCCCCTCGAAGGAAAAGAGCTCATTTTACAAAGAAGAAATGCCAGCCCGAACCATAAAAATATTGGCATTGGGCCGGGCAAAGTTTCCCAGGCCCTGGGATTAACTACCGCCATGGATCAATCCGACCTTTGCGGGGATGAGATATGGATTGAAGAGCGGGGAATTATAGTGGAATCGGAAAAGATCATCAGCAGTCCCAGGGTAGGCGTGGATTATGCCGAAGAAGATGCCCTCCTTCCCTATCGTTTTCAATACTTGAATTTTTAAATTGCTTTATTGCCCGGAAAACAATTTGGTAAAAATTTCATTAGTTATTTTGACATCCTAATAAAGCAGCATACAGATCAATGAAAAACACCTATTTTGATCTTATCGATCAAACCTATTATTTCCCCCAGGAAGGCTTCGACCTCAATAACCATAACCTGACCTTTCACGGGATCTCCCTCAAACACCTGATTGAGAAATACGGCACCCCCTTCCGTTTCATCTACCTGCCCAAGATTGGGGATCAGATCAAAAAAGCCCGCAACCTGTTTAACCGGGCCATTAAAAAACACGGCTACCGCGGAAAATACCACTATTGCTATTGTACGAAGTGCAACCATTTTTCCCATGTGATATCCGCAGCCCTGCGCCATAATGTAAACCTGGAAACTTCCTCTGCCTTTGATATCGACCTCATTTTAAACCTCTATAAGGAGGGAAAAATTGACAAGAAGAGGATCATTGTGAACAACGGTTACAAGACCGATGAGTACCTGCAAAAGATCATCGACCTGATAGAAATGGGGTTTGAGAACGTGATATTGGTACTGGACAGTACCACTGAACTGCATCGCATCAGCAAACTGAACTCCAAGAAAAAGATCAAGATCGGTTTGCGCATGGCCATCAACGAAGAGCCACAGTCCTCTTACTACACTTCCCGTCTTGGGATCCGTCACAACGAAATGCTTGACTTCTACCGCAATCATGTTAAACCTAACGACAAGGTTGAACTGGTCATGTTCCATTTT
>CAZBIF010000019.1:0-305 GCA_964492055.1 uncultured Flavobacteriales bacterium | reverse complement strand
AAAGAAAAAATAGCCGACAGCAAGCACGCCAAATTGAAAATGCTGCACTTTTTTGTTGATTCAGGCATACGCGATAACCTCTATTACTGGGGGGAGTTCCAACGTGCGCTGAAATTGTACATCAGCCTGAAAAAGGAGTGCAAATCCCTTAACAGCTTTAATCTGGGAGGTGGCTTACCTATCCGCAATAACCTGGGTTTTGAATATGATTACGATTATATGATCAACGAGATCGTGAAAAACATCAAACAAAGCTGCGATGAGGAAAAGGTGATCGAGCCCCATATTTATACTGAATTTGGAAA
>CAZBIF010000018.1:17464-26101 GCA_964492055.1 uncultured Flavobacteriales bacterium | reverse complement strand
TGTAAATCAAGACAATAGGGCTGAACGGAGGGAAATAGCAATAGGGCTTAAAAAACCCTTGCCAAACTAAAGGAACTTTCCTAAATTTGCCACCCGTTTTTCGGAAAATAATTTAATCCTAAGAAAATGTACGCAATAGTAGAGATAGCAGGGCAACAGTACAAAGTACAGAAAGACCAGCAGATCTATGTACATCGTCTGGAAGGCAAGGAAGGTTCGAAAGTTTCTTTCGACAATGTTTTGCTGACCGCAGATGGTGACAAGATTGAAGTTGGCGCCCCGGCTGTAAAAGGTATCTCCGTTTCTGCAAAGATCCTGGAGCACCTGAAAGGCGACAAAGTGATCGTCTTCAAAAAGAAAAGAAGAAAAGGCTACAAGGTAAAAAATGGCCACCGCCAGTACCTGAGCAAGATTGAGATTGAAAGCATTGGTGCTTCGACTGGCTCAGCAACCTCGAAATCTGAAAAGGCAACTAAGTCCACTACTTCTGTTAAAACTGAGGAAAAGAAAGAGGCACCTAAAGCTGAGGCGAAGCCAAAAGCTGCTACAGCGAAATCTGAACCGAAGAAGGCTGAGGCCAAGACCTCATCTGCAAAGGCTGATACCAAAGATGCCCCTAAAGCCAAGAAGACTACCAAAGCGGTAGATAAAGAACCGGCCAAAGGCACCAAGGGTGCAGCCGGAAAGCGCGAGGCTACGAAGTCTGAAAAAAAAGATAATAAAGACAATAAATAAAAAAACAGAGAAACCATGGCACATAAAAAAGGAGCCGGTAGTTCCAAGAACGGCAGGGATTCAGAAAGTAAACGCCTGGGGGTGAAGATCTTCGGCGGGCAGCAAGCTGTTGCCGGGAATATTATCATCCGCCAGCGGGGTACCAAGCATTTTCCAGGTGATAATGTAGGCATGGGTAAAGACCATACCTTATTTGCCCTGACAGATGGAGTGGTTAGCTTCCAGACCCGAAGCAATAAAAAATCCTACGTTCACGTAAGGCCGGAAGCAGAAGCTTAATCAGCTAGACCGCATGAAATTGACCACGCCCGGTCCCTGAGCATATCGAAGGGCGGCGTGGTTTTTTTATGTATCTACCAACCACTTCCTAATTAATTATACTCATTCCCTTAGACCATGCTAAGAACCCAGGACATTAGTGATAACCGGGATCGCCTGATCAGCGCCTACCAAAAGCGGGGGCTGGAGGTGGAAGCTACTTTGGATGAGATCCTGGAACTGGATAGGAAGCGCAAAACGCATCAGCAACAATTGGATCAGGAGCTGGCTGAAGCCAATCGCCTGGCAAAAGAAATCGGGGAATGTTATAAGAGCGGCAGAGCTGAAGAAGCCGGTAAACTCAAGGAACGCGCCGCGCAAATCAAAGAAAATTCAGGAAAGTTAAAAGACGCCCATCAGCAGGTGGAAGAGGCACTGCAAGCGCTGTTATTTCAATTGCCCAATGCCCCTCAGGAAAAAGTACCTGCCGGCAATTCCGAGAAGGATAATAAGGAAGTAGATACCTTTGGTAAAGCCCATGCATTTGATTTCACCCCTTTGCCCCACTGGGAACTGGCTGAAAAATATGAGCTGATAGACTTCGAAACGGGTGTAAAAGTGAGCGGTGCCGGTTTTCCTATTTACAAAGGGAAAGGTGCCAAACTGCAGCGGGCGCTGATCAATTTCTTTCTTGACGAAGCGGAAAAAGCCGGCTACGAAGAGGTGATCCCTCCCCATCTGGTGAACGCGGCTTCCGGCATGGGTACCGGACAGTTACCCGATAAGGACGGGCAAATGTATTATGTGGGGGAAGATGAGTTGTACCTGATTCCCACGGCGGAAGTACCCATCACCAATATTTACCGGGATGTGATCCTTAAGGAGTCTGATTTTCCGATAAAAAATTGCGGCTACACCCCTTGCTTCAGAAGGGAAGCCGGTTCCTACGGAAAAGAGGTTCGCGGGCTTAATCGCCTGCATCAGTTTGACAAGGTGGAGATCGTGAGGATTGAAAAACCGGAAGATTCAGAAAAGGCCCTGGAAGAAATGAAGGCCCACGTAAAGCAGCTGCTGGAAAAGCTAGGTCTGCAAAGCCGGATATTGCTCCTTTGCGGCGGTGATCTTGGCTTCGCCTCTGCCATTACTTATGATTTCGAGGTGTACTCTGCTGCCCAGGAGCGCTGGCTGGAGGTAAGTTCTGTTTCCAATTTTGAGACTTTTCAATCCAATCGGCTGAAACTGCGGTTCAAAAACCGCGAAGGCAAAACAGAACTGGCACATACTTTGAACGGTAGCGCCCTGGCATTGCCACGCATTCTGGCTGCTATTTTAGAAAATTACCAAACTCAAAATGGTATTGAGGTACCTGAAGTTTTAAAACCTTATTGTAAATTCGACCGGATCTCATGAATAACATCATTCTCGCATTTTCTTTGATCGTAATGGCGCTTACTGCCTGCCAGCCAAAAATTTCTGAAGAAAAAGCCAGGGCAGTAGATAGCCTGCAGCAGCAAGTGGACAGCATGCATGCACATCTTATGGCTATGGATACTGCCCGTATCCAGCAGGATCGTTTTCACTTTTACCAGAATATGGCCTTCGTGCGGGATACCATGAACGATACCATCAAGCCAGTGATTGCCAGAACGCTCGACCGCTACTGGACTCATCGCAAATCCTTTGATGCGCTCACGGGCGTTTTACCACAAGCAAGAAAGGACCTGGAGGTAATGCAGAAGCAGCTTCATGACCTGCAACACGATCTGGAAGCAGATCTGGTGGAACCTCAGCAATTCGAGCAATACCTGCAACTGGAGCGCAACAATTACCGTCTGGTAAAAGAGGCTGAAAGCCGCATCTCCAGGGCTCATAACTATTACCAAACTGATTTTGACTCTCTGAATAAAATTATTGATTCCATTATACTGGAATCGCGTAAAACCTTGCCCGATAGCTTAAGAAAATGATTAAACGAATTGTAGCCGGTCTTTTCTTTTGGGTAGTTTGCCTCAGTGCTTTCGCCCAGAACGACTACAATACGGTTAACCGCCTGGCCAGTCAGGCCAAGGCCAATGAAGAATGGGATAAGGCCCGGGAATATTATGAGCAACTTTATGATCAGCGAGCGCGGGAAGATGCCTTTATCAACCTCTACGATATTTACCTGAAACTGGAGGAATACAAGGAGGCGGAAAAACTCACTAAAAAGCACAGCCGGCGAAACGATGATCCCAGATATGATATTTATCTGGGTTATATTTATGAATACCAGCAGGAAGCTGATAAGGCAGAAGAATATTTTGATGAAGTAATCAAGGATTTTGAAGGAGAGATCAATCAGGCCCGCATTCTTGCCAATCAGTTCATGCAGTTTAAGCTCTATAATTACGCAGAGCAGGTTTACCTGAAATCACAGAAGAAAAATAAGAACGATCAGCTTTTCCGCATGGAGCTGGCCAATGTGTATGCCTTGCAGGGAAAAACAGAGGAAATGGTGGTCAAATACCTGGAGGTATTGCATCACAACCCTTCCTATATTCAAACGGTGCAAAATATCTTCCAGCGGGTACTTCACCCTGATCCTGAAGGCAGTCAGATGGAAATGCTGCGGGAAAATGTGCTGCGGGCAGTGCAGGCTCATCCCGATTCGGACATATTGGCCGAATTGCTGATCTGGTTGTATATTCAGGAAGAAAATTTCAGGGGTGCCCTGTTGCAGGCCAAAGCCCTGGACCGCCGAAGCAATGAGAATGGCAAGCGCCTGTTTAACCTGGGCAACCTGGCCACGGCCAACAAGCAATATGTAGTAGCCGCAGAAGCTTTCAATTACGTTATTTCCCTAGGCGATCAAAGTCCTTATTACTTAAAATCCCGCATGCAGCTGGTGGAGGTAAAAAAGGAGCAGGTATTTGATGCGCATAAACCCACTGAAGCAGAACTTACCGAACTGGAAAACCTCTATCAGAAAACCATTCAGGAATTAGGAAGGAGTGCGTATACGCTCGATATGATCAAGGGACTGGCTAATTTGAAAGCGTATCATCTGGGCAAGATAGATGAATCCGTAAATATGTTACTGCAAGCGATAGAAATGAACGGCATCAGTCCACAAGACAAAGCCCGGCTTAAAATTGAACTGGCCGACGTAATGCTATTGCAGGGTGAAGTGTGGGAAGCCTCTTTGTTGTATTCCCAGGTAGAGAAAGAATTTAAGTATGATCAACTGGGGGAAACCGCCAAATTCAAAAATGCCAAGGTTTTTTTCTATACCGGCGATTTTGGCTGGGCGCAGGCGCAACTGGATGTGCTGAAAGGTTCCACCTCCAAACTGATCGCCAATGACGCCATGGACCTTTCCCTGCTTATCACCGACAATGTTGGAAGGGACAGCATTCAAGAACCCTTGCAGTTATTTGCCAGGGCCGATCTGCTGATCTTTAAGAAAGATTATGAAATGGCTTTAAAGGTGATGGATACCATCCCCAAATTTTATCCTTCTACCAGTCTGAAAGACGATATCCTTTTCAAAAAATACGAGATAGCCATGGCCAATTACCAGTTTGAAAAGGCGGCCGGGCACCTGCGGGCATTGATCGCAGATTACTCCTATGATATTCTGGCAGATGACGCCCTTTTTTACCTGGCGCAGCTCAATGAAGAAAAACTGGATAATGAAGCAAGGGCGATGGAGCTTTACAAGCAGTTGCTGACGAATTATCCGGCCAGCCTGTTTGTAGTGGAAAGCCGCAAGCGCTTCCGCTCCCTGCGGGGAGATGAGCTAGGCGGGCCGGAAGAAGAACAACACCCCTGAAGATGATCATTTACAGCGTAACTGTCAACATATCTGACAAAAAGCACGAGGAGTGGAAAGAATGGATGCTGGAAAAACACATTCCCGATGTGATGGATTGCGGCATTTTTACTGCCTACCGCATGAGCCGGGTGATCAGTCGGCAAGAGGGTGAAGAAGGACATTCCTACAATATTCAGTACGATTGCCCAAGCATGAAGGACCTGCACAAATATCAAATAGACCATGCACCTGCTCTGCAAGCCGAACATACCGAAAAGTTCAAAGACGATTTTGTGGCCTTCAGAACTTTACTGGAAAAGGTATCCGGGTGAAAAGGGTACGGCCAAAAAAGCAACTGGGACAGCATTTTTTGAAGGATGAAACTATTGCTGAAAAAACCGTGGCCGCTTTCGGGGAAAGGAAAAATTTTAATATAGCTCTGGAGATCGGCCCTGGTATGGGAGTATTAAGTAAGTACCTACTTCGGCGAGGTGACCTAACCCCCTACCTGATCGAAATAGATGGGGAATCGATAGAATATCTAAAGAATACCCTAGATCTGCCCGAAGGGCAAATCATTCATCAGGATTTTCTGAACATGGACCTGGCTACGGCTTTTAAGCGGGAGCCGCTGGGCATCGTCGGAAATTTCCCTTATAATATTTCCACCCAGATCCTCTTTAAGGTGTACGAATACCGCTACCAGGTTAAAGAGGTGGTAGGCATGTTTCAGAAGGAAGTGGCTGACCGGATTTGCAGCCCTCCCGGATCCAAAGTGTACGGCATTACCTCCGTATTGCTGCAGGCCTATTATGATATCGATTACCTGTTTACGGTAGACGAGCAGGTTTTTGATCCCCCCCCGAAGGTAAAATCAGCGGTGATCCGGCTGAAGCGCAATGCCACCCACACCTTGTCTTGTGATGAGGTAAAATTCAAGCAAGTGGTGAAAATGGCTTTCAATCAGAGGAGAAAAACCCTGCGCAATTCCCTGAAGCCTTTATTGAGTGATGAACTGAAGGTGAGTTCCATATTCAGTAAACGCCCGGAACAATTGAACGTGGAGGAATTTGTGAAGCTTACTAATTTGATCTATTGATTACTGTTTGATCACTTTCACCACCTCCTGCCGGTCATCATAAAACAATTGCAAAAAATACACTCCACCTTTTAAGGGTGAAACATCTACAGAAGTGCCGGGTTGGATTGCTTGCAGAACCAGCTTGCCTCTCACATCCCGTATCAACAATCTTTCCATCCGTTTATCAGCTAAACCGATCTGTAAGTGATCAGCCACCGGATTGGGATAAATACTTAACTGCTTTGTTTGATGCTCGGCTAAAGAAGTGGCGGAAGTTACTGTAAACTTAAGGGTATCACTGTATATTCTTTTAAATGTGCCGCCTCTACTTGATAAAGTATCGATCAGCGTAATATGCGCAACATGGTCGAAATTACCTGGGGTAATAGTCTTAATATAATGGGTATCATATCTTGCACAATGAGCTGAAAAACTAATTGGTGATACATCTATATATAACTCACTTAAATAGGTGGTACTCCTTAATGTATCCATAATTCTCAATAGAGTTCCACATGTATTATTGCCATTTAAATGATTATACGGAATCCCCCTACTATAATAAATAAATAATGAATCACCTGCCTTAATAGAGGTGGATCCTATTGGATAAATAAACCTTTGACTAAATAATAATAATGAACTGAAAAATAATATAATTACAACTAATAATGTTTTCATAGCCGTCTAATTTTTAATAAGTGTTTTACTATCCCTTATAATTCCATCACAGATCAAGGATAATTCATAGGTACCTGCTTTCAGGTTTCCGGTATTGATGGTAATGCTGTTTACGGAGGGGTTGATCAGGTAATGCCATTGCAGGTTCTGCGTATTATTGCTTAGTCGCAGATAGGCCGATGTCGCTTTGGAAGCCTCATACTGCACGCTTAATTGAGTTTGGCTGCCAAGCGGATTGGGATGAATTGCTTTAAGGTAATATTCCTTCACTGTTACGGTAGTGGTATCATAATCCTTGTAACCATCGCTGGCTGCAGTGACCTCCAGGGTATACCGGCTGGTGCTAGAAGGAACAAAAGTGGTATCCCTTCCGCTGTAGATGAGCTTGCCGCTTTGATCATACCATTTATAGGTAGCAGCTTCACCGATGGAAGGGGTGGTAAGCCGGAATGCCTGCCCCTGGTTTACTTGCTGCCCCGAACCGGCCTGCGCATAAAAAAGCTCCCTTTCGTCCCGGTGGTAGACAAACTGCTCTCCTCCGATAAAATTTTCCGCTTCATCGAATTGTTCTATATGGTACAGATAGGATACTTTGTCACCTACTTCTTCCATAAGGAAGTTAGCCCCCAGGTAGGCATTGGCCCGTAGGCCCTCTTCGAAGGTGAAACCGGAAAGAGAGGCCTCTTCTGAATCTATATGGAACTGCCTGCCGCCGATCTGGGTCATGCCGGATGATTGGTTGCCCCATCTTCCCAAAGGGCATAGGCCAGTGAATCCAGGGTGACGGTCAGCTCTGCATCCTCGATCAGGGGATCGCCGAAAACCAGGGTATTTTCATTTTCAAAAAACTTCAGCTCAATGGTTTTAGTCTCATTCGGATCATCACTGCCCATGGCTATTTCCGCTCCCACACCTTCATCCGGGGCTCCTCCAAACGGATGGGGATCAATAATCGAGATGTTCTTCCAGGCGATATTGTTGTTGTTCTTTACATTGCTCCATAAAATGCTGTCTTCCGGATAGGTCATGGTATCTTTATCAGATAAAACCCTGGCCAGCAGGCAAAAATGCCAGTGCTCAGGATTAATGCCAACATAATTATTCGGGTTAGGGGGGTACCAGGTAAATTGCAGGATCTTATCCTTGCCCGCCAATAGTGTATCCACGGTCAGGGTGTCTATGCCTCCGCCCATCAGTACCGGGCTGTTGATACTGCCGTCCCAGTAATCCGGCCAGTTAAGGGCGGTGGCGGCCTTGCTCCAGTAGAGGGCCACCGAATCCCCGCTTAAGGCATCTTCACAGCTTTTGTTGCGTACCCTTACATATACATACACGGGATTGAGGGAATCATAGGTGGGGTTTTCATGGTATTGATAGGTAAATCCATCGGCCGAGTCCCGTACCCAGATGTCTGGACTGATATAAAGGTAATCCGCAACCGTATCCGGCTCTTCCCCGAAATCTTTCACCACGTCTTTGATATACAGATCGAAAGAATCTGCCTGCAAAACCTGGGCGGCTTTTACCGCATTATAGGCATTAACCCTACCATAGCCCAGTTCCTTAGAATGCCCTGGTTTGGCACTGTTCCAATTATAGTTATACCCTCCTACTTTATCAGCGGTACTCAATAGAATATCTTTTACCATTAGATTACTTAAACACGGATTGACTGATAAAACTAATGCCGCTACTCCGGCTACCATAGGTGTTGCAGCTGATGTACCACTGAATCGACCGGTAAAAGATAAGTGAAATTGACTGCTTGAGTCAGGGAGCTCTTCTCCCTGAGGTACTACAGAATTATTACTAAAAGGATATGGATTTAATCCTAAAGTATCTGAATCCATCGTCCAAATATTTTCTCCAATATTTGTGTGTCCGTAAGGGCCTTTCTGAGTGGAAGATGATGGAGCTGTAATATCAATTAATTCTGAGATAGGACTATACTTTGCAATTCTGTCATTCATAGTTGAAGCGCCAACAGTTACTACATTTTCATTGACTGAATTCCCAGGATAAGATACATAACCTATTGAAGAGTCATAAGTATTGTTTGGCGGACCAGCTACATTAAATTGCCCACGAG